>CAZGWJ010000081.1:0-11933 GCA_964529445.1 uncultured bacterium | reverse complement strand
CCTGCCCGGTGGACATCGACACGGGCAAGGTCTCGATCCTCGAGCGCGAGATCCTCGCCTCGCGCCGCTACAAGCGCACGGCGCCCCTGACGCGGCTCACCCTGCGCTACCTGGCGAGCCGCTCCCGCGCCTTCAACGCCGTCTTCCGCGCCCTCGTGCTCCGCATCGGGGGCTCCGTCCAGGGCTGGGGCTCCCGGCTGATGTCCCCCCTGCCCGCCCTCACCTCCCGGGGGATCCTGCGGCTCTTCAAGGCCCCCGTGCCGAAGGTGCCCGCAGGGACGATGGCCTCCTTCCTGCCCCGTTGCCGGGGCAAACAGGCCCTGCTTCTCCCCCCCCCCAAGCCCAACGGGAAATCGGTCTTCTACTTCCCCGGCTGCGGGTCGGAACGCCTCTACTCGGACATCGGCCTGGCCTCGTTGTACCTGCTCCTCCGGAGCGGGACCCGCGTGGTCCTGCCGCCGCCCTTCCTTTGCTGCGGCTTCCCGCTCCACGTGAACGCGAAGAAGGCCGACCATGACCGGCAGGTGCTGTCTGACACGATCCTCTTCAGCCAGATCCGGGAGATGTTCTCCTACCTCGATTTCGACGCCCTGCTGGTTTCCTGCGGCACCTGCCGCGAAGCCCTGGAGTCGATGGGCGCCCCCGGCATCTTCAACACGAGGCTGGCGGATGTCTCCCGATTCGTGCTGGAGAACGGGCTGGCGAAACCCCCGGCAGGGGAATACCTCTACCACAAGCCCTGCCATGATTCCCTGGAGGAAAAGGCCGTCGAGGTCCTGCGGGTGCGGGCGGGCTTCGCCCTCCAGCCGGTGCCCCATTGCTGTTCGGAAGCCGGGACCCTCGCGCTCAGCCGACCCGACATCTCCGGCAAGATGCTGGACCGCAAGGCCGAGGCCTTGAAGGAGGTCGTGGCGGAAAAGGGACGCGGATGCACGATGCTGACGAACTGCCCCTCCTGCGTCCAAGGATTGGGACGCAACGGGAGGATCGGCTTCACGACGCGGCATATCGCGGTGGAGCTGGCCGAGCGAACGGGCGGGAAGGATTGGCGGAAGGAATTGAGGGAAATGCTGAAAAAGGCCGAAGTCGTCAACATCTGATGGGCGGATGCCCATCCGATGAGGTAGAAGGTAGCAGGTAGAAGTTAGAAGGTGACGGCGCGGCGTCCACCGTATTCACCGCAGAGTCGTACATCCACGGAAACGGCTATTTAACCACCGATGGATCCGCCTTTGGCCCCCGTTCGGGGGATCTGCGACGAGACCTCGCCGCCGCACCCTTTCGGTGACGGGCTTCGATACGGCAAAACGACTCACCGCCCATATTCCGCCGATGCGTACAGCCCACATCGAGAACGTTTCTTATTCCGGTATATTCCACTTTTCGATTTTCAATTTTCTATTTACGACCCGTCCTGCTCTTGGGCGCCTTTTTGATCACAGGACGGGGCATGGTGACCTTCACCGCCCACTCCTCCGTTTTCGCGGGATTCGCCTCCAGAAGCGCCTTCTTCTGCTCCGCCGTGAGGAGTTTCGTCTCCTTGTGGTTCCTGCGGCTGGCGCCGGGCGTATAGAGCACGAACCTCGGGAAGCGTGCGTCCATCCCCTCCACGACGGTCAACTGGTCCCCCCGCACGTAGAAAAGGCGGTGCAGGTAGAAGTAGACCTTACGGTCGGCGAACTTCGACCGGGCCGGGTGCTTCGCAAGGAAAAGCGTGTGCACCCACTGAACGGCCCCGTCGTTCAGGAGACTGATGAAACCGTCCTCGTCGAACCGGATCCCGGTCACGTTCGTGAAACGGTGGACCTTGGGGCCGGACAGCGCGAAGAGGACGCATTCCAGGTCCCCGGGGACGTCCTCCTGCGGGACCTCCTCCCGGTTCAGGACATAGGGGATGACGTAGTCGGGTTTCCCGTCCCCGTTCAGGTCGGCCGTGAGGATCTCCATGAACCAGGAAGCGCCCTCGATCACGCCCTCGTAGGAGGGGAACTTCCTGCCGAAATCCATCTTCAGGGTGGAAGTCCACTTCCCGGGGACCGGCTGGTCCACCGTGACGGTCAGGAAAGGCGTTTCTCCTTCCCCCGGCATGGCGAACTCCTCGACCGTCCGTGTATCCACGCGCGTGGACCGGAGCATCGTGCAGGGCTTCAGCGGAACGCGCGAAACGGCCTCCGAGTCCGGGAAAGGCCCGAAATCCGAAAGGATCCCGGCTTCGAGCGGCAGAACCACGAAGAACCCCAGGATGGAGAGCAAAAGAATCCTTCTCATGGACGCGCCTCCACATCCGCCGTGGGGCTGTTGCCGTCATCCTCGACTTGAAGCACCGTGACGTCGGACGCGTCGCCCGGAGGGGCCGCAACGGCCCCTTCCGATCCGGTCTCCTGGCTTCCCGCTCCGGTTGGGACCGCTTCGGCGGGAATGCTTTCGGCAGGAGCTTCTTCCAGGGGCGCCTCCCCATCGGGAGTCTCCGCGTTCGGCGCCGTGCCGATAGGGGCCACGACGGTGGCCGATTCCCCGCCGGCCAGGGTGGGGGTCGCCGGGATCGGAGGCGGAGAGGACGCGGGAACAGGGACGGATTCCTGAACGGGAGGTTCCGCCGGAAGCCCCTCGGGAGCATGGCCGGGGCCGCCGGCGTTCTCCACGCTCTCGGAGAGGTTCCTGGGGAAGAGGCGCCGGTATTCCGCCCCGGACACCTTCCGGATCCTTCCCTTCACGGCCAGCAACTCCTCGATCGCCCCGCCCGGGTCGAGCCCCTTGAGCGTGTAAAGCCGGTCCTGAACGTACGACTTGCGGTCCACCCAGGTCTGGTCGAGTCCCAGGATCAGTTCCGAGGACTTCAGGCGCAGGGTGGCCCGGTACTGTTGGTCGATATCGGGATCCTCCTCCTCGTCCTCGTCCTCGTCCCAGAGGGTGAAGACCTGCCATCCGCAACGGTCCCGTCGGCATTCCTTCGTCCGCTTGAGCAATCCGTCGCGCTCCTCGCCCCCCACCGGGATGAAGTTCTCGCCGTCGAATCGCGAGAACTCCTGCCGCCTCTTCGCGGAGCGCATGAGCAGGAGGTCGTCGCCTATGGGCTGGATCTGCCCCAGCATCTCGTCGCCGCCTCCCAGGAGCGTCACGGACCGCAGGCGTCCGCCCCGGACGATGAAGGCATGGTTCTCGGCGGCGGGAGCCGCCAGGAAGGAACCGGGGTCCTTGCGAGTCAGGAGCGCCAGGACGGGCAGGATCTCCTCCAGCAGGGTCGTCTTGCGGCCCGTCAGCACGACGGGAATGGAGATCACGGCCTGGTCCTCGCGCCAGAAGGCCTGGAGATTCCCCGCCTGGGTCTGGACGCTGTACTCGGGCTTGAAGAGGCCGACCAGGACCAGCAGGAGCACGGCCGCCGTGAAGGGCACCATGAACCGGGCCACGAGGGGAATGATCCGGGACGTGCGGCCCCGGAACGCCTCTCCCAGTTCCAGGAGCTGTTCCGGGGTGAGGCCCGCCTTGCGGAAGGCGTTGGCCTGGCCTCCCGAGAGGAAGAAGAAGATCCGCCCCCTTGTCTCGGCGTACTTCACCACGTTCTTCAGGGCCGTCCGGGTCTCCCCCTCGGTCGTCGTGCTGGTGAGGAAACCCTCGTCGATCGTGATGTCCTGCTCCAGGTAGGCCGTGCGGAACTTGCCGAAGAGCGTGTTCAGCCCCACGATGGCCGTGTTCACCAAAACGACCCAGAAGAGGGTGTGAAGGAACACGAGGCCGCAGGCCGCCCCGAACCAGAGCCATTGCCCGGCGCGCAGGAAGCGCAGGATGTCCGTCGAGTGGAGGATGAAGAGGAACAGCCCGATCCACACGAGGTTGACCGGGAAAAGGAAGTTGGCGTGGAAGGACGTCAGCATCACGTCCATCACGCCCGTCTTCGCCTTGAAGTTCAGCGACAAGGGGCGCTCCGTCTCGGATCAGGATGGGCCATTATAGGACGTCACGACCCGTAAAGGAACGGGACCGCCGTCGGATGCCGCCCCGGAAGGGTCAGGTCACCTGCCGCGCTCCGGAGGATGGGAGATACCCGAACCCGTCGAAATCAGCGGGGTTCCGGCAGGGGATCCCGTTGCCGGTGGCGTACATCGCCAGATAGACGCCCGTGAAACCGCCCGCCACCTCGGTCGAGAGGTACCGGGTCTCACCCTCCCCGAGGGGCTTCAACGCGTCCTCGGAGGGGCCGCACAGGAACGCGTACTTCTCCGGGGTCGCATCGACAGCAAGGATGACGCGCCCGGTTTCGGCGTCCGTCAGTGCCCGGCAGGCGGTCTCGGCGACCAGTTCCCCGATGCGCCTCCGCAGAGCGACGCTTTTCCGCCCCTTTCGCAACGTCGTGAAGACCTCGTAATGATGGCCCTCATTCATGAAGACCGTGAGCCCGGCCTCCTCCCTTTCGGCGGAAGGATCGAACTCCAGCGTCACCACGGCCCTCATGTCGAATCGGTCTTGACGTCGCCCCACCCAGGCGGGCGCGGTCAGGTCGTCCAGACAGGCTGCATTCCCCCGCAGTCGCAGGAAACCCGGCCGCTCCGACAGGGAGAAGGACCCCGGCTCGGGATTGCGCAGGTGGTTCCAGCACAAAGCCAGCTTGCCCGTCTCGAAATCGTCGCGGGAGGGCACCTCCGGCACCGGCGCGGCTTCCAGGGGACTTTCCATCTCCTCGGCCACTCGGCCGGCATTCCCGAAGACCGGGAAGCCGTCATCCGACCACGTCACGGGGCAAAGAAAGGTCTCGCGACCCAGGTGATGACAAGGCGGGTACCCCACAGGCCTCACGCCCAGGAAGACCGCGAACCAGTCGCCGTTCCCCGCCTCGACCAGGTCGGCATGACCGATGGACTGGATGGGGCTCATGGTACTGCGGTGGGTAAGGAGCGGATTGCGCGGGCAGGGTTCGTAGGGTCCCCAGGGGCTTCGGCTCCTTGCCATCGTGGCCATGTGGCCGTGCTCGGTGCCTCCCTCGGCGAGAAGCAGGTAGTACCACTCACCGCGCCGATACAGGTGGGGCGCCTCGGCGTAACGCCCGCCCGACCCGGGCCAGACGAGCTTCGGGCCTTCCAGGATCCTGCCGCTCTTCACGTCGATCCGGCTCATCAAGGCCCCTCCGGCCGAGGTCGTGTAATACACGCTCCCGTCCGGATCGAAGAAGATCGAGGGATCGATGCCCTCCTGCGCGACGGACAGGGGTTCGGACCAGGGGCCCGCCGGGTCCTTCGCCGTCACGATGAAGTTGCCGGTCTTCGGGACCAGGGTGGTCGTCATATGGAACAGTCCGTCGTGGTAGCGCAAGGTGGGGGCGTAGATGCCGCAGGCGCTGTGGACGCCGGAGAGGGGCAGTTGCCCCGGGCGGTCAAGCACATGCCCGATCTGGCGCCAATGCGCGAGATCGCGGCTCTGGAAGACCGGGACGCCCGGGAAGAAGGTGAAACTGCTGGTGACGAGGTAGAAATCGTCCCCGACCCGGCAGACGCTCGGGTCCGGGTAACAGCCGGGCAGGACGGGGTTTCGGAATTTCATGCCGCTATCATATCAAAACCTCGTCCCGCCCCGGACACCGCCTCCGTCAAGAGGCCCGGTTAAACGGATCCCATCAGAACGGGCGCTTGTCGCTTGCCTCAACCGACCCTGAGGTTATAATCCATTTCAAGTCACGAAACGCCGAGAAAGCACCCGGAGGCCCCCATGAAACGGATCATCATCGCCGCCGTTCTTCCCTGCCTGTTGTTCCTGCCCGTTGCCTGCAAGAAAAAGGAATCGCCCGCGGCCCCGCCCGCCATACCGGCCCCGGCCGACACCGCCACGTTCACGACCACCGCCACCCCCACCTCCACGTCCAGCCTGAGCCCCACCTTCACGGACACCCCCACGATCACGCTCTCCCCGACCAGGACCTTTTCGCCGACCGACACCTCCACCCCCACCGAGACCGGCACGCCCACCCTCACCCGAACCCCAACCGTGACCCGGACCGCGACCCCGACCTGGACCCTCACCGCGACTCGGACTCCGACGCGCACGGCCACCCCCCTCCCCAACCCCCGGATCTCCTTCTCCGCCAGCCTCTACCGGAATAACAGCGGCACCGAGTACGCCCAGGCACGGCTCATGGTGGACGACCTGCCTGTCACCACGGCAGGCGTGACCGTCCATTACGGGGCAAACCACTCGGCTCTTCCCTATTATCGGGCTGTCACCTCGGGAACGGATATCTGGTCGGAATACCGACTCTCCAGCGGTTTTACCTACACGCCGGGCCAGGCCTACACCGTCATCGCCAACACCGCCGCGGGAGCCGTGACGGGAAGCGTGGTGCCCTCGGGAGGCATCTCCCACGACCCGGACGGCCTCTGGTCCACCTGGACCGTCGACGGAATTTCGGACAACGTCTATGTCATGATCACCGGCAACACCACCTGTTCGTTCCCCGCCGACCAGGACCCTCCCGTGAACATCCCAACCTCATGCTATCCTTGGTCCGGCACCTACAGCATCGGGACCAGCAGCATGCAGACCGGATTCAACATGACCTCCCAGGACCTCTACACCTCCACGGTCGTCATCCCATAGGGCGCAAGCCCCGTCCCGTCATAAAAAAACCCCGGCTCCCTCGCGGGAACCGGGGCGGGTAACATCCAGGACCTTCGATCAGTACTGGAAAAGCATTTCCCGGTACTTCGGCAGGGGCCAGAGGTCGTCCTCCACGATCTCCTCCAGTTCGTCGACCGCGGTCCGCACCTTCGACATGGCCGGGATGACCCGGTCGCGGAACGCCTCACCCTGCTTCCTGGCCTCCATCGCGTTGGCGGCGGCCAAGGCCTTGTCCAGGACCTCCAGGCCGGTGCCCAGACCCGAAGCCAACTCGACCAGCCGCTCCAGGAGGGCCTTCTGGGGCGCCGGGACCGCGACCCCCGCCGACTTGGTCTCGTTGAGGGTCCGGGCCACCTTGCCCTGGTAGGCCAGGGCGGCCGGCAGGATCTGGTTGCGGGCTATATCGAGGGTCGCGTTGGCCTCGATATTGAGCACCTTCACGTACCGCTCCCAGGCCACCTCGATGCGGGCCTCGTACTCGAGTTCGCTCGCGACCTTGTATTTCCCGAAGAGCTGGACGTACTTCTTCTGGTGGGCCGCCTGGAGGCAGGCCGGGGTGTCCTTCAGGTTCGGGAGACCGCGCTTCTCGGCTTCCTGGTGCCACTCGGCGCTGTAGCCGTTGCCCGAGAACAGCACCTTCTTGTGCGACTTGATGCGCTTGCGGAGGGCCTCGGCCAGGTTCTTATTGAAGTCGCCCTTCCCCGATTCCAGTTCGTCCGCCAGCCCGCGCAGGGCATCCGCCACGATGGTGTTGAGCACCGTGTTGGCCCAGTAGCAGGGCTGGGTGGATCCGACGGCCCGGAACTCGAACTTGTTCCCGGTGAAGGCGAAGGGGGAGGTTCGGTTGCGGTCGGTGGTGTCCTTGTTGAACTTCGGCAGGGTGGACACCCCCAGTTCCATCACGCCGCCGTGAGAGGTCTTGCCGGCCTTCCCGGTCTCGATCTGCTCGACCACGTCCTCAAGCTGGTCGCCCAGGTACACCGAGATGATGGCGGGCGGGGCCTCGTTGGCTCCCAGGCGGTGGTCGTTGCCCGGCCCCGAGACCGCGATCCGGAGAAGCTCCGCGTGCTCGTCCACGGCCGAGATGACGGCCGTGAGGAAGGCGAGGAACTGGGCGTTCTCGTGCGGGGTCGTCCCGGGATCCAGCAGGTTCTCCCCCTCGTCGGTGGCCATGGACCAGTTGTTGTGCTTGCCGCTGCCGTTGATGCCCGCGAAGGGCTTCTCGTGCAGGAGGCAGACCAGGTCATGCCGCAGGGCCACGCGCTTCATCAGTTCCATGACCAGCATGTTGTGATCGGCCCCGATCGAGGAACGCTCGAAAAGCGGGGCGATCTCGAACTGGGCCGGAGCCACCTCGTTGTGGCGGGTCTTGGCCGGGATGCCGAGGCGCCAAAGCTCGCGGTCGAGATCCATCATGTACGCCAGGACGCGCTCGCGGATGGCGCCGAAATAGTGGTCCTCCAGTTCCTGTCCGCGATAGGGCGCCGCGCCGAAGAGCGTGCGGCCGCAGGCCACGAGATCGGGCCTCAATTCGTAGTACTGCCGGTCGATCAGGAAATATTCCTGCTCGGGGCCCAGCGTGGTGATCACACGCTTGGCGCCCTTGTTGCCGAAAAGCCGCAGGATCCGGATGGCCTGTTCGGACAGGGCCTCCACCGAACGCAGGAGGGGCGTCTTGTGGTCGAGGGCCTCGCCGGTGTAGGACACGAAAGCCGTCGGGATCGTAAGGGTGGCGCCGTTGGTCTCCTCCTGGATGAAGGCGGGAGAGGTGGGGTCCCAGGCCGTGTAGCCGCGGGCCTCGAAGGTGGCGCGACTGCCGCCCGAGGGGAAGCTGGACGCGTCCGGTTCGCCCTTGATGAGCGTCTTGCCGTCGAACTCGGTGATGGCCCCTCCCCCGGTGGTGGGCTCGATGAAGGCGTCGTGCTTCTCGGCCGAAAGACCGGTCAAGGGGATGAACCAATGCGTGTAGTGGGAGGCGCCGTGCGAAAGCGCCCATTCCTTCATGCCCTGGGCCACCTGGTCGGCGATGGAAGCGTCGATGGGCTCGCCGCTCAGGGTGGTGGCGCGGAGCTTCTTGTAGACGTCCTTGGAAAGGTACTGGCGCTGGGCCGCGTCGTTGAAGACCAGCGAGCCGAAGATCATCTGCGCCGGCTTGTTCCTGTAGTCCTCCAGCGGCGGGGTCTCGCGTTCGAGCGAAAGGGCGATCTGCTTGCGGGGATTCATGGTTCTTCCTCCGAATGATGAGCCGGCGGATGAGGCGCGACGGCGATTCAGGCTTGGATTTGGCGTGGACCGCCCCGGGTGCCGGTCTGATGGGTGGATAGACTACAGGAAAGCGCGATTGAATGTCATCGGAAAGACGAAAAGATTCGCCCCGGTCGCGAGCCCAGATCCGCGCGCGATACATTTCTGTAGGGCTGGGACAAAACATTTCCCCCCGGCCGTCATCCTCGGCGGAATCCCACCGGCCTGCGGCGTCGGCGCGAAGGTGGCGTCAACGCGGGAGCCGTTGCTCCTTGGGGGCGCTCCGGGAAACCGCGATCTCGTACCAGAGCGTCCGGTCGGCGCCCGAGATGTCGAAACGGGCCTGGCCGCCCTCGCTCGAAACCTTGACCTGCGCGCCCCGCGCCCCGGTGCCGTCCAACTTGAAGACCTTCACCCGGCCGGCCGCATAGGGCACCCGGAAAGAAGCCGCGATCCCCTCCACCGTGACGGGCGCTTGGCCCCAGGAAGCCAGGGTCACGTCGGTGTCAACCGGGGGCGGATATCCCGCCGGGGCGTTGGTCGGATGGATGCGGTAGTCGGCATTCGAATTGGTGACGATCCCCTGGGCCGAGAGCAGGATGCGTGAGGCGTCCGCGAGGTCCGGCCCCTCCATGCTCGTCAGGGAGATGCAGGCCCAATCCTGCAGGGCCGAACGGGGGCGGATGGAGTATCCCGCGAGATCGAAGGTCTGTCCCATCGAGTAGCCGAGGACGACCTTGCTTCTCGGCGTGTCCACGCGCAGGACCTTGCCCGCCCCGTCCCAATCCAACTGCCCCGTGTCGGAAACGAAACGGTCGGAGGCCGGGACCGCGACCGAAGCGCCGGGGATCGAACCTTCAGGAGCCGCCTGCGTTTCGGTAGCGCAATACACGCGGTGCAGAAGCCCCGCCTCGAAGGGCATTCCCGCGCTGTTGGCGTCCACCAGCCGCCAGGACCAGGAGGACGGGATACCCGCCTTTTCGGCCCCGGAGGTCAGCGTGACGGCCGCGGCCTGCGACGCCGGCGAGACGTCGCCCCGGCGGAACAGGTTGGCCCCGACCAGGAGGTTCATGCACTTGCCCGGATGCCGCTGGAAGTCGAAGTAGCGAGCCTGCCGATCCTGGTCCCAAGTCAGGGTGCCGTCGTTGTAGGTATAGGCGTAGAGGGCGTCCCAATCCTGCAGGGCGCCGTAGGCCGCGAGAAAGAGGTTCCCCTCCGAGTCGAAGGTCATGGGCGCCGGATGGCCGTATTCCGAGACCGAGAAGGGTTTTCCCGGCACGCGCTTCACCGCCAGTCCCCCGATCGTGCCGCCCGAGCGGTCACCCACCATGCTGGAGTTGCCGATCCACCAGGGACCGCTCCAACCCGAGGGCATCGAGGGATGGTGCCAGTAGGAGTGCGAATCCACCGCGTCGAAGTCGTCCATCAGGTTGGGAGTGGAATTCCCGACCACTGTGCCCATCAGAAGCCCGCGGGCCCCGAGCGTATCCTTGACGTGGCTCCTCATCGCCCGCCAGTAGTCGCGTTCCTTTTGCCAGAGAAAATCCGTCCAGTCGGCCTGGGCCGTCGCATTGCGCATGCCCTGACCGGCCTTCGTGATGAGCCGGATGGAGTCCGCGCCGAGGTCCTCGCCCGGGAAGAGGCCGATGGCTCCCCCGGGCTTCAGGGAGCATTCCGCGAACCAGTAGGTGGCCAGCTGGTCGCCCATGTTGCGGAAGTTGAAGCGCGCGTTGGCGTCCGCGGCCGAGGCCATGAAGGTATAGGTGAAGGACTGCCAGTCGGTCGTGAGGGTCACGCTTTTGGCGATGCCAAGCCCCGCCCAGGGGTCGTGGGCCATCTCCACGATGAACTGGATGACCTGGGTGCTGTCGGCCTTGGCCGAGAACTTGGCGGTATAGACCGAACCCGAAGCCAGGGCCAGTCCCGGCTGGTTCAACTGGATGTGCCAGTCCGCCGTGCCGGTCGCGGTGACCTTCAGTTTCGCGCAGGACCCGCCCGTCGGCCCCTCGTCGGGGGTCGTCGTAGTCATGGCGGCTCCGGCGTGTTGCTCGAGATTCCAGGAGGCGAACCCCGAGGTGAAGGAGGGATTTCCCAGCATCTCCGCTCCCGGCGGGGTCGTGACGGCCCAGGCCCGGGCCAGGGCGGCCTGGCCGGCATAACGGGCGTGAAGAAAAGCGTTCCATTGCTTCTGGAGGATGGCCGCCAGGTCCGAAGGCAGGGTATCGATCTTCCCGTCCCGCCAGGCATGGATCAGCCCGTGCTCGTTCAACACCTCGAGGAAGGCCACGGCCGGGTCCTGCGCATAGGAGAGGCCGGTGTAGGGATTCACGTGGGTCAAGAGCCGGGTGGCGTATTCCTTCTGGAGGTCGATCATCGCCGGCACGAACAGGGCCGGGGTCTGCTTGTCCTTCCAATCCATGCCGTCGATGCCCGCCGGGATCCCGTCGAAGGAGACGAAAGAGCGTCCGGTGAGGAGGTTCAAGTTGGCGTAGATGCCCTTCTCCTTCAGCTTGGAGAAGAAATAATCGAGACGCTCAAGGTTCACGGCCGAGAGCGTGCGGGTGTTGCCCGTCAGCGTATCGGTGATGCACCGGGGACCCCAGCAGGCGTCCATCAGGTGGAAGCGGACGATGTTGACGCCGAGTTTCGCGAGGCGCCCCGCGATCTTGTCGGCGTCGGCGTGGTCCGGAAAGCAGGCCGCGGAGGTGATGTTCACGCCCCAGAACTTCAGTCGAGTCCCCCCGGCATAGGTGTGGCCGTCCGGCCCCACCGTGACGTAACCGGAAGCCCCGGCGGGAGCGGCGTTGAGGACCGACCGGTCGAGGAAGGTGGGGGAGGCGTCGTCCCAGGGCAGGTTGAACGGGAACATCGCGGCGGGAGCGGCGACGGGGACCAGGAGCGCCGCGAGCAGGAAGAGGAACCGGAGACGTTTCATACGCTTATTATATGGCACGGATCCACCACGAAGAACGACACAAAAAAGGGGAACTCAGAGGCACAGAGACGCAGAGAACGGCTTTTTGCCACAGATGGAGGGGATGAACACAGATATTGAAATGATCCACCACGAAGCCCATTCGACT
>CAZGWJ010000080.1:0-12164 GCA_964529445.1 uncultured bacterium | reverse complement strand
AGCCGGTGACGAGCAGGTTCAAGAGCGCCAGCGGCAACAGCACGCGCCATCCGAACCGCATCAACTGGTCGTACCGGAAACGCGGCAGGGTCCAGCGCACCCACACGTAGAGCCAGCAGAAGAACATCACCTTCGCCAGGAGCGCCGTCACCTGAACGACGGCGCACAAAAGCGGGGGCAGCCACAACGGCACGGCCATGCCGGGCACGAAAGGCAGGATCGCGAGGGCCGCCACGGCCGTGAGGAGCCCTCCCAGCGCGAGGAGGAAAAGTTCCAGCCGCCGCACGCCCCGTTCGAACCGCTCCCGGGCCACGCCGAAGGCGAAGAGCCAGGCCCCGCCGCCGAGACCGGCCGCCACGAGCCCGCCCAGCATCACCATCAGGACCTCCCGGGGATGGGCCAGCATCGTCTCAGTCGTCACGAAGGGCACCTGGTACCCGCCGAGGAAGAGGGTCGCGAGCACCACCGAGGCCACCACCATGTTGGCATATTCGGCCATGAAGAACAGGGCGAACTTCATGCCGGGATACTCGGTGTGGTAACCCGCCACCAGCTCGGACTCGCCCTCCGGGAGGTCGAAGGGGTTGCGGTTGGTCTCGGCGAAAGCGCAGGTGAGGACCACGAGGAAGGCCACGGGCTGGAGGAAGATTCCCCAGTTCGGCAGGGGCAGGGCGTGGCCGAAGAGGACGAGGGGCGCGCCCTGGGCCTCGACCAGCGAGGAGATCCGCGCCGTGCCGAAGGTCACCAGCACGCCGAGCACGCCGGACGCGAGGGCCAGCTCGTAGGACACCATTTGCGCCGACGTTCGGAGCGCGCCGAGCAGGGAGAACTTGTTGTTGGAGGCCCATCCGGCCAGGATGAGGCCGTACACCCCCATTCCCGTGACGGCCAGGATGAACAGGACGCCCGCGTCGAGGTCGGCCACCTGGAACCGCACGGGGAGCCCGCCGAAGAACTGCGGGGCGGCCAGCGGCACCGTCATGAGCGGCACCAAGGCGACGGTCATGAACCAGAAGGGGGCCAGGAGATAGGCGAAACGCTCCGTGCGGTTGGGGACGAAGTCCTCCTTCATCAGGAGCTTGATGACATCCGTGATGTTATGGAGCATCCCGAAGAGCCGGATACCGAACACTTCCGCGCGGTTGGGTCCCAGCCGGTCCTGGATGACGGCGCTCCCCTTGCGCTCCAGCCAGATGAGGACCGGGATGATGTTGAGGGGCAGGAGCCACACCATCACGGCCACCGCCAGGATGTTGAGGAAAGGCCAGACGGCCTCGAAGGTCGGCATCAGGACCGCACCTCCGGAAGGATGTTGGGGCAGGGGCGGGCCACGCCCGCAAAGGGCGGGTCGGCGATGGGTTCCAGGCCGAGATCCACCCCCAAGGCGGGCAGGGAGTCGAGGCCCTTGCCCCGCAGGACGGGGATCTCCCGGGCCATTTCCGCGAAGACCTCGCGGGGAGAAACGGATTCATCCTTATCCCCCCCGAGGCGGAAGAGGATCGAAGAGGCCGGCAGCACGCCCTCCGGCGGGGGGACAGCCGGGCGGAACCGCTGGAGCCTTCCCCGCGCGTTCACGAAGGTCCCCTCCTTCTCGAAGAAGGCGGCCACGGGAAGGGCCAGGGTCGCGAAACCGACGGCGGTCGTGACGGAGGGGCTCAGCACCACGAGCCGCTTCACGCGGCCAAGGGCCGTCAGGAGGGACGCCAACCCGTCGGCCACCGGGCCCCCCTCCAGGAGGATCGCGACGTCGAATTTCCCTTCCGACAACCGGGCCAACAGCGGCGCCGCGTCGGTCGGGATGCCCAGCATCCTCAGGCCCTGCTCGTTCGGGTGCTTCTGGGGTGTACGCAGGATGTCGTCCCCCGCCTCCGGCACCGGCAACAGGGCCGCCAGGTGATCCTCCTCGAAGCGCTCCCGGAACAGCCGCCGCATGGCGTAAAGACTCTCGTTGGAGGAGGCGGGCGAGACGATCCCGGCCACCCGCTCCCGGGGAACGTCCTTCAGGATGTCCCGAAGCCTCTCGAACCCCTCGTCCGGGTCGCGGAGGTCGCGGCCGCCCGCCCGGGGAAGGGCCAGCCGGTCGGCCTGGATCCGCTCGAAGGAGAAGCGTCCCTCGTCGCACATCCAGGAAAGATTCACGTGGGAATTCTCGCGGGGCATGAACCGCCAGATGCGGCCGCGGTTGTGCTCCACGGTGATGTTGCACCCCCGGGAACAGCCCGGGCAGACCGACTCGGTCTTCTTGAGGAACCAGACTCTCTGCTTGAAACGGAACTCCTTGAGGGTGAGGGCGCCCACGGGGCACACGTCGGTCACGTTGCCGGAATAGGGGTTGTCCAGGCGGCGCCCCGGGAACAAGCCCAGGCGCGCCTCGTGGCCGCGGGACGTGATGCACAATTCCGACGTGCGGGGGATCGAATCCAGGAAACGGATGCAACGCGTGCACAGGACGCAGCGCTCCTGGTCCAGCACGATGTGGGTCCCGACGTCGAGGGCCTTGCCCCCCTTGAAGTAGCGCGGGAGGGGATGCTCGGGTTCGTAGAGGCCGTGCTGCTGGTAATGGTCCTGCAGGAAACACTCGCCCGCCTTGTCGCAGACGGGGCAGTCGAGGGGATGGTCGAGAAGCAGGAACTCGAGGGCGGATTTCTGGGCCCGCAGGGCCGCCGGGGAGTCGAAGCGGGCATCCATACCCTCCGCCACCTTCGTGTTGCAGGAGATGGCGAGCGCCGGGCCCTTCGGCCCCGCGATCTCGGCCATGCAGGTGCGGCAATTGCCGTCCACCGCGAGGTGGCGGTGGTAGCAGAAGTGGGGCACGGAAATGCCGGCCGAGCGCGCCGCCTCGAGGAGGTTCGTCCCCTCGGGCGCCGTCACCGCACGTCCGTTGATGTGGAGCTTCACCTGTTTCATCTCGATCCCTCACCACGAAGACACGAAGTCACGAAGTTTCGTCCCTCTTGTTCAGGCCCACCCGCCTTCTTCGAGTCTTCGTGCCTTCGTGGTTCAAGGTATTGCGGTCGCATTGGATCTCACGTACTTCTCGAAATCGGGGCGGAACTTCGTCACGAAACTGCGCACCGGCATGGCGCAGGCCGCCGCCAGCGCGCAGATGGTCTTCCCTTCCATGTTATCCGCGTTCACCAGCAGGCGGTCCAGGTCCCGGGTCGTCCCCTCGCCCGCGAGGAGTTTCGCCAGCAGGCGGTCGCACCAGGCCGCGCCTTCCCGGCAGGGCGTGCATTGACCGCAGGATTCGTCGGCGTAGAAATGCGTCAGGTTCTTCAACACCCGGACCATGTCGGTGTGCTCGTTCATCACGATGAGCCCGCCCGTGCCCAGGAAGGACCCCTTGGCCCTCATGCCCTCGTAGCTCATCACGGCGTCCGCGCATTCCTCCGCCGTCAGGACGGGCGTGGAGGATCCTCCGGGGATGACGGCCTTGAGCCGTCCGCCCTTCACGCCCTTCGCGTGGCCCTCGATGAGTTCCATCACCCTCACGCCGAAGGGCATCTCCCAGTAGCCGGGCGCGTTCACGTGGCCGGAGGCCCCGAAGATCATGGTGCCGGACGATTCCTTCGTGCCCAGGGCGGCATAGGCCGCGCCGCCGTTCTCCACGATCCAGGGCACGGACGCCAGCGTCTTCACGTTGTTGATGACGGTGGGGCACCCGAAGAGGCCCTCGATCGCCGGGAAAGGCGGCTTGATGCGCGGCTTGCCGGGCTTCCCCTCGATGGATTCGAGGAGTCCCGTCTCCTCTCCGCAGATGTAGGCGCCCGCGCCGCGGTGGACCTGCACGTCGAGACTGAACTTCGACCCCAGAATGCCGTCCCCGAGGTATCCCACCTCGGAGGCCTCCGCCACGGCCTTTTCGAGGATGTGGAGGGGGCGGACGAACTCGCCCCGCACGTAGACATAGGCCGTCCGGGCCCCGACGGCGTAGGCGGCCGCCACCATGCCTTCCAGCAGGAGGTGGGGATCCTTCTCGAGGACATACCGGTCGGTGAAGGTGCCCGGCTCGCCCTCGTCGGCGTTCACCACGAGGTAGACGGGCTTACCGCCGTCCTTCGGGATGAAGGACCATTTCAGGCCGGTCGGGAAACCGGCGCCGCCCCGCCCCTTGAGCCCGGAGGCCTTCACCTGCTCGATCACGGCTTCCGGCTTCATCGAGAAGAGGCGCTTCAGGGAGGCGTATCCGCCCGTGCGCAGGTAACCCTTCAGGGTATGCCCGTCGGGTTCGCCGAATCGCTTGGTCAACAACAACTCACTCATACGGCAACCTCTTCACCGCAGGGTACGCGGAGATCGCGGAGAAAGGCGATCTTTTGGATCGACGTTCCAAGATCCAGCTGGTTTCCGCTGCGCCCTCTGCGCTCTCTGTGGTTCAGCTTTTTCTTTTGCAGTTCGTCGAGAAGCTTGTCGAGCTTCTCGGGCGTCAGGTTCTCACGGAGTGCACCGAGGCCTCCAGCCGAGGTGCGGACATCCGCGCTTTTCGGGTCACGAAAAGCGTGGGGGCCGATCCAACTCAACCCCGCTTCGCAAGTTCCTCAAGCAAATCCGCCAGCTTCTCGGGCGTCAGGTTCTCATGGTATTCGTCGTTCACCTGCACGCAGGGGGCGTTGTGGCAGGCCGCCAGGCATTCCACCGCCTGGTAGCTGAACTTCCCGTCCTTCGTGACCCCGCCGGGCTTCAACTTCAGCTTCTTCTCGATCACCTTCTGCAGGTCCTCGGACCCGGCCAGCATGCAGGACAGGGTGCGGCAGACCTGCACGTGGTAGCGGCCGGGCTTCTCCTTCTGGTACATCGTGTAGAACTTCAGGGTCTCGAGCACCCGGGCGGGGGGCGTGTCGGTGAGGGAAGCCACGTAGAGGGCGCCCTCGGTCGAGACGTAGCCGAAATCGCGCTGGACGAGCCACAAGGCCGGCAGGACCGCGGCCTGCCGGTCGGGGTAGCGCGCGAGCACCGCCGTGAATTCCTTCATCGTCTTCTCGGAGAACTTCACGTCCAAGACACCCCCCTCGAACCGCAGAGAACACAGAATCCGCAGAGTACGGCTTGCGACTTTCCATTTTTCAACAACATCGTTTTTCCCTGCTCCCTTTGGGGCTCGTTCTCCTCCTCACCGCAGGAAACACAGGGTTCACAGAGGACGACTTCGTCCACGTTCTTTGTCAGTTCACAAAAAAGACTTTCTCCGCGTTCCCTGCGCCCTCTGCGGTTCAAGCATTACTTGTCGTCAGCGGTCCAGCTCGCCGGCCACGACGTTGATCGACCCCAGCGTGGCCACGGCATCCGCCACCATCCAACCCTCGATCATGTCGGGGAACGCCGCGTAGTTCATGAAGCAGGGCGGCCGGCACTTCACGCGGTACGGGTTCTTGCCGCCGTCGGACACCAGGGTGAACCCCAGCTCGCCGTTGGCGGCCTCGGTGGCGTCGTAGAGTTCCCCCGGCGGCGGTTGGATGCCGTGCATGATGATCTTGAAGTGGTTCATCAGCCCCTCGATGTGTCCGTAGGTCTGCTCCTTGGGCGGAAGCGCCACCCTCCGGTCGGAGGTCATCACCGGGCCCCTCGGCAGGCGCCGGAGGGCCTGCCGCACGATCTTCGCGGACTCGCGGATCTCGTAGAAGCGCAGGACGATCCGGTCGTAGGTGTCGCCCTTCGTGCCGACCGGGATCTCGAAGCGGAACTCGTCGTAATGGTAGTAGGGCTCGTCCTTGCGCAGGTCGCGGGCGACGCCCGAGGCGCGAAGGGTGGGACCGGTCCAGCCCCAGGACACGGCGTCGGCCGCCGACACGGGACAGACCCCGCGGGTGCGGTCGAGGAAAATGCGGTTCGTGAGGATGAGGGCCTCGACGTCCGAAACGGCGCGCTCGACGTCACCCAGCACGGCCTCCACCTCCGCCCCGAAGCCGGGATAGGCGTCCCGGGCCAGGCCCCCGATGCGCGTGTAGGTGTGGGTGAGCCGCGCGCCGCAGAGCCGCTCGAGGATGTCGTACACCTTCTCCCTCGCGAGGAAGGCCCACCAGAAGTTCGTGAGGGCGCCCAAATCCACCAGGTTGGCGCCCGCGCAGACCAGGTGGTCGATGATGCGGTTGAGTTCGGAGACGATGACGCGCAGGAAGACGGCCCGCTCGGGAACCTCCACCCCCAGCATCCGCTCGGCGGCCTTGCAGAACCCCACGTTGTTCATCATGGCCGACACGTAGTTGAGTCGGTCGGTGTAGGGGATGGCCTGCTGCCAGGAATGCGTCTCGCAGTCCTTCTCGAAGCCCCGATGCAGGTATCCCATCTCGGCCACAGCGGCCTCGATGGTCTCCCCCGAAAGGGCGCAGAGGATGCGGAGCGTCCCGTGCGTGGCGGGGTGCGAGGGCCCGAGGTTCACCAGCAGGAGCCCGCCGGATTCCCGCTCCTTCCCGAGATCGAGACCGGAAGCGTCCAGGTCCTCCACGGGGAGGGCGGCGAGGTCGGGGGTCGCGCGCATCAGGTCCACCCCTTCGAGCGCAGGCGCGTTTCCATCTGGTCCAGCATCGGGTCGGGGGCCGAGAGAGCCTGCCGCCTCGTGATGGGGTAGTCCTTGCGCAGGGGATGACCCACGAATTCCCGGTGGTTCAACAGGCGTTTCAGGTTGGGATGCCCGGTGAAGACGATCCCCATCTGGTCCCAGGCCTCGCGCTCCAGCCAATCGGCATTCCGGTAAAGGGAGGACAGGGTCCCCACCTCGGGCTTCCCCTCCGTCAGGAGGACCTTGAGGGTCAGACGATGTCCCCGGCCCGTGGACTTGAAGTGATAGATCAGCCCGAACCGGGGGCCCTCCCAGCCGGGAAAGCGCGAGTAATCGACCGAAACGAGGTCCACCAGCATATCGAGTGCGGTTTCCGGGTCGTCCCTCAAGGCCTCCACGACCCGGGACAGGTCCTCGGCCCTCACGAGGACCTCGGGCGTGCCGAAACGATCGACCGCGTCCAGGACCGCGTCCCGGCGCTTCCCCTCGACGAGTTTTTTCCAGCCTTCCAGATCCATCAAACCGGCCTCACATCGAAATTCACGGCCAACGCGAAGAAAGACGAAGTCGCGAAGTCACATCTTTGTCTTAAAAAACAGAAGGCCAAAACTCCGCCGTTCTTCGCGTCTTCGCGCCTTCGTGGTGGAGCTGTATCAGTAGTCGAACGTCGGTTCCTTCGCCTTGAACTGCGCCGGGGGTTTCCCCGCCGGGCTCTGCATCTTGTCCTGCAGTTTCAGGACGGCCTCCAGGATGGCCTCCGGCCGCGGGGGACAGCCCGCGATGTAGACGTCCACGGGGATGATGGAGTCGATGCCCTGGACCGTGCAGTAGTTGTCGTAGAAACCGCCGGAGGACGCGCACACGCCCATCGAGATGACCCACTTGGGGTCGCTCATCTGGTCGTAGATCTGCTTGAGGATGGGCGCCTGCTTGAAGGTGACGGTGCCCGCCACGATGAGGAGGTCCGACTGCCGGGGGGAGAAGCGGACGAGTTCGGCGCCGAAGCGCGCGATGTCGAAAACGCTCGAGACGGCGCCCATGAACTCGATGGCGCAACAGGCCGTCCCGAACGGCAGGGGCCAGAGGGAGTACTTGCGGCCCCAGGCGACGACCGCGTCGCGGCGGGTCGTGAGGTAAGGCAGGGGGTTCAATCCCATTCCAGGGCGCCTCGTTTGAGAAGATAGAACCAGCCGAATCCCAGCACACCCACGAAGGCCGCCATCGCCCAGAAGCCGCCGGCCCCCGAGGGATCACCGCCGTACCAGATCGCCCAGGGGAAGAGGACGGCCACCTCGACGTCGAAAACGAGGAAACACATGGCGGTGAGATGGAACCGCACGTCGAAGCGCGTGCGCGCGTCGCCCAGCACCGAGCGGTGCGCGATCCCGCACTCGTAGGGGACATGCTTGGCGGGATTGGGTTTTCGGGGACCGAGAACCGCCGAGATCCCCATGAACAGGGCGGGGATGAGAACAGCCAGTCCGACGGTCACGACCAGCGGGAAGATCTTTTCCAAGAGGGCAAGGTCCAAGTGCGGCCTTCCTTCCGAATCGCCTCCGAGGGGATGAAGGCCGATGGGGCCCGGCGGTTTACATTAAAGAGGTTCCCGGCGGAAGTCAATGCGGGCGATTCGCTTGAAAGTGCGGCGGGAATAAAGGAAAATCGATCCCAGGAATCCGCAACAAGGAGCCTGCCGAGTTGCCCGAATACGTCGTCTATCCATCGCACAAGACCGTCCCTACGCCCGAGTACATCCTCGCGGAACTGCACCGCCGGAGGTGGGACGTGGAATTGAACGTACAGGGGGGCGGACGGAACTGGGAAGGCATCCGCTTCTGGCAGGAGGGCCCCACCGAGGTGGAGTGTTTCGTGCTCCACGACTTCAAGTACAACCGGTTCCATGTCTCCCTGCCCGAAGACCATCCCGAGAAGGCCCAGGACCTGCAGTTGCAACTGGTGGACGTGCTGTTGAGGACCCTGGGCGGCGACGCCGAGGACCTGTCGACCCACCGCCGCTTCAATGCCCCCGAATTCGCCACCCACATGCTCTTCCGGAAGCGGCCCTTCCTGGCCTTCGAGATCAAGGCCCTCGGCTGGCCGCTCTTCGCGTGGCTCACCGCCGGTTTCGGGGTGGGCGTCGCCCTTTTCGGGCGGGAGGAAGCCCGCATCCCCGCCCTCGTCCTGACGCTCGTGGCCGCCGCCTGCGCGACGGGTCTCACCTTCTACCTGAAAAAAGGCGACTGATCCCGACCCTTCCACCACGAAGACACGAAGGCACGAAGGAGACCCTCCGTGTCACCGCTCGAAATAACCCAGGATGTGAAAGCAGCGGCCCTCGAACTGGGGTTCGACCTCGTCGGTATCGCCCCCGCCTCCGCGCCCCCCTACGCCCGTGAGCTCGACGAGTGGCTCGGTTGCGGATACGCCGGAAGCCTCCACTACCTTCCCCGCCGCGCCCCCGAACTGAAGCACCCCGACATGCTCCTTCCGGGCCTGCGTTCGATCCTCTCCTGCGCCGTCTCCTACCGTCCCTCCCCGGAGCATTGGCCCCTCGTCGGGAAGCACCCGGTTTCCTGTTACGCCTGGGGATGGGATTACCACTGGGTGATCCAGGCCCGGTTGAGAAAACTGGAGGACCGCCTGCGGGAACTCGTTCCCGGCGCCCGGACGCGTTGCATCGTCGACTCGGGCCCCGTCCTGGAGAAATCCTTCGCCCAGCAAGCGGGTTTGGGGTTTCCGGGCAAGAACACACTCCTTTTGAACCGCAACCTCGGTTCCCTGCTCTTCGTGGGCGAGATCCTCACCGACGCGGAAATGGCCTGTGATGCGCCCGAGACGCGGGATCCCTGCGGGGAATGCCGGCTCTGCCTCGACGCCTGCCCAACCGGGGCCCTCGTCGCGCCCCGCGTGTTGGACGCGCGACGATGCATCAGCTACAGGACCCAACGGGAGGATCGGCTCTCCTCCAACGAGGACGATCTACACGGGATGCTCTGGGGATGCGACCTTTGCCAGAAGGCGTGTCCCTACAACGGGAAGGCGCCGCCCGGCCGCGAGGAGGCCTTCCGGCCCCGCGCGGAGATCCTGGGTTTGACGGCGGGGAGGATCGTTTCGATGGACGACGCGGACCTGAAGGCGCTGGTCCACGGCTCGCCCCTGGAACACGCCAGCGGGGGCCTCCTCCGGAGGAATGCGGAACACATCCGACGCGTCTCCGAAAAGACCGGATAACCCCGGTCAGGGAATCCGTCGCCCTTCCCCCGCCTCCACAGCCGGCGGGGTCAGGGCCTCGAATTCGGATCCGCCTCTAGCACCCCGTTCCCGATCACATCGTTCGGCTGCAGGGATTGATCGGGCTCGGGGTGCGACTCGGCTCCTGTCGCCCTTCCCCCGCCTCCACAGCCGACGGGGTCAGGGCCTCGAATTCGGATCCGCCTCGTCGCATTTCTCATCCTTCACGAAGCGTGCGAGGAAGCCCGTGCGATGGCCCGATTCGTCCCTCAAGACCCGCATCAGGGCCCGAACCTTGAGGGGCCGCCGCCCCTTTGTCAGCGCCTCGAAGCAGCCCCGCCAGGTTCCCATGCGCTCCAGCCAAGCGAAGATGTGCGATGCCCTCTCCTGGTCCTTCATGAAATGCAGGACGGGCCTCCCCACCACGTCGTCCCGGTTCTTGTATCCCCAGAGTTCAAGGAATTTCTCGTCGGCTTCCCGAACGATCCCCAGGGAATCGGCCACGCTCTCAGCCGCTAGCGGGGATTCAAGCAGGAGATCCGGGTCGGGGGCGGCCTTCGAGGGAGGGACGGGAGGTTTGCTCTTCCTCCCGATGCGTTTGGCGGGTTTACGCTTCGATGTCATGTTCGTCCTCCGGAAACCAAGGATCGAATCATCAACAACGAACACGCTTGAAGAGGGGTTCTTGGGGGAACGGAGGAAGAGAGGATGCCGGGCATCTCGAGGTCACCCGAAGAGCCCCTCCGATATCAAGGCTACCACTTACTCCGCAATTTGCACGGATTCAGGCGGTAAATTGTTCGCGCCCTCCCACCGGGAAACGGCCCGGCGCTCTCGGCGCGTGAAAGCCCTTTTTCCGGAGGTCCACGTCGGCCGCCGCATCACTCGAGCAGGTCCCGGATGTATCGGGGCTGGTAACGCGCCGCTTCGTTCAGGAACGCCTGGGCCTGGATGGCCTCGCCCATCTCCAGGCAAAGCAGGGCCGCATTGGCAAGGGCCGGGGCCGAGTGCGCTCCTTCCCGGCGGATCTCCCGGAGAAGCCGCAAGGCCTCCGCCCGATCCCCCTTCGACCAGGCCCAGCGAGCACGGGCCAGGATGGGCATGATCCAGGTTTCCTCGCCCTCCCGATCGGGCGGGCGGGGCCGGAAGGACCGGTCCCGGAAGACGGCTTCAGGTTCCGGGGGTAGCGGAAGGGGATCGACCTGCTCCGAGGGCCCCATGCGATACCCGAACCCCTCCTGACGCTGGGAGAAACCGGGCGAAGGAACGACCGCCTCCGCGAGGAAGATGGGCTTCTTCTCGACCATCATCCAATGGCGCATCAGGGGCCCCGGATTCGGGTCGCCGCGGCGGGCCACCTCCCGGTCGGCCTCCGGGAAGAGCTTGCCTCCCAGTTCGGCGAAAAGGATGTCTTTTCTCCAACCATAGAGGTAACGCCCGTAGGCGAGGGGGTAGATCTGGTTGTCGGCCCAACGGTCCAGGAGGAAGCGGGAATCCTTCGGCAGGAAGATCATGACGTTGGCGGCGAAATCATGGCACTCCGTCGAGCGGGAAAGCACGCGCCAGGGATGCGCCGAGAAAACGGTGACGGCCGCAGCCAGAAGAACCAGGAAGGCCCATCCCCGGGTCGCTCCCGCGCCCAGGCGCTCCAACAAGGCCCGGTAACCGAAGGCGGCCGCGACGGCGAAGAGGGGGTACACCGGCACGAAATAACGGTACATGACGTGCAGGTCCCGCTCGCTGCCGTAGGCGCTGAAAAGGAACAGGAGGAAGAGGACCCCGGCCAGGATCGCCCGGAAAAGCTCCTTCTTTCGCCTGAACAGGACGGCCAGCCCGACTGCGGTCGCGAGCCAATGGAGCGAGAACCCGTCGCGGGCCAGCGCCCCGCCGATGGTCCGGTAGAAAAGGAGGAGCCCGTCCCATCCCCGGGTGAACATCTTGTTCCCGTACTCGGCCTGCCGCAGGTAGTCCCAGAAGCGGCGAACCTGGTCGGGATCGCCCCAGTTGACGAGCGGATCGAGGGCGGCCCGCAAGGGGATCCAGAGGTACAGGCTCGAGGCCAGCAGGAAACCCAGGGCGAAGAGGGGTGCCTGAGAGGGCCATTGCCGCCGGTCCTTCCAGAAGAGCGCGAGGGCGGCCACGGGGGCCGCGAGAAAGGTGAGATGCGTGGAAAGACCGAGCCCGGCCAGGAGTCCCAGCATCGCGGCCCGGGGACGCGCATCCCAGGACGCGGAGGCGACCCGGAGGAAAGCGAGGATCAAGGCCAGGTTCAGCGTGTACACGCGCGCCGTGGCCGAATGCACGATGAAGGTTCCGGAGGAGGAGAGCACCAGGGCCGCGAGAAGGCCGACCCCGCGGGATCCGGAGAATCTCCGTGCCAGGTCGTAGACCAGCACGACGCAGGCCGCGGCGCAGGCGGCGGAGAGGACATGCACCC
>CAZGWJ010000079.1:0-12258 GCA_964529445.1 uncultured bacterium | reverse complement strand
CGCGTCTTGTGTGTGACGGGGATGGGAAGCGGGATCCGGGAGGCGGTGGCGAGGGCCTACGAGGCGGTGGCCTTGATCCGCTTCGAGGGGGCCCATTACCGGAAGGACATCGCCTGGCGAGCCGTCCGATGAGTCGATTTGTCGGGACACTTTTGGCGGTCCGGGAAGTGAACAGGGACCCATGAAAAGGGTAGAATTGCTCCCGGTGCGGGGAAGGGAAGAATGGGAGTCATGGAAAAGGCGGATATGAGCGCGCTCACCTACAAACGGGAAGAATTCCTGAAGGTCTCCGAGATCCTCGGTAAGGGGGGGGTCGCCGTCTTCCCGACCGATACGAGTTACGCCATCGGGGCGTCCATCCGTTTCCCGAAGGCGCTCGAACGGGCGTTCGCCATGAAGGAGCGGCCTCGGGACCATTCGCTGCCCCTGCTCATCTCACGGCCTGAGGTGGCTCTGGAGATCGCCATGCTCCAGGAGAAGGACCTCGATTCCCTGAAACGCATCTGGCCGGGGCCCTATACCCTGATCCTTCGGACGAAACTCCGCCTTCCACCCGGCCTGGTCGGACCGGATGGAACGGTGGCCCTGCGTTGCCCGGACCACGGTATCGCGTTGGACCTGCTTCGGGCCGTGGGGGACACCCTTGCGGTCACGAGCGCCAATTTCACGGGGTCCGTCAGTCCGGTGGATTTCGAGGACCTGGATCCCGGGATCCTTGAGCACGCGGATGCGGTCCTGGATGCGGGTCCTTGTCCGCTTCCCGGCGGGACGGCCATCCTGAAGGTAACGGGACGCGGGCCCAAACTCGTTCGGGAGGGATGCGTGGCCCCGGAAGACATCGAGCGGGTCAAACGACTCCTGGAGAAGATCGGGGTTTAGCATGATGAGGATGATGCCTTCGCTGAAACCTGCGTTCTTTCCGCGGAGAACCGCGGACCCTGCGGTTCGCAGGAAGTGAAATCTCATCGACGCGGGGCTTCTATGGCATCCTGCTAGGCGGAACTCGTGTCCAAGACCATCGTTTTCATCTGTACCGGAAACACCTGTCGGAGCCCCTTGGCCGAGGCCGGCATGAGGAAGGCCGCCCTGGAAGCGGGTCTCGATCTCACCGTCCTGTCGGCCGGTTTGGCGGTGTTCGCGCCCCTGCCCGCTTCCGACCATGCGCGGGAGGCCGCCCGGGAGGTGGGATTGGACCTTTCGGCCCACAAAAGCAGGCCCTTCTCTCGCGAGATGGCCCTCGCCAGCGATCGGATCGTGACGATGACGCAGAAGCACAAGGACGCCATCCTGAGAAAGATGCCGTCCCTCGAGGGCAAGGTTCATCTCCTGTCGGAATGGGCGGGCGAGGGCATGACGGAAGTCGAGGATCCGGCGGGTGCGGACCTGGAGGCCTATCGCCGGTCGCGCGACCAGATCCTCGGATACGTCGAAAAGGCGGTGCTTCGATTAGGTGAGGACCTTTCCCGTCCTGGGCTGTGACGGGGAACTTCCGATGGGGTGGTTCTTTTTTTGGATGCGGAACATCCGTGTGTCGTACAAATCATGCCAGGGAGCACCATGAACATCGCCATCGGTTCCGACCACGCGGGTTTTGCCCAGAAACAGGGGATCGTCTCCCATCTGAAGGAAGCGGGCCATTCCGTGCAGGATCACGGAACGCACGAGGAACAACCCTGCGACTATCCCCCCATCGCCCGTTCCGTGGCGGAATCGGTTGTGGGCGGAAAAGCCGATCTGGGCATCCTTCTTTGCGGAACGGGCATCGGCATGTCCATCGCGGCCAACAAGGTGCCTGGAGTCCGTGCGGCCCTCTGCGTCATGGAACAACAAGCACACGACACTCGGCCCCACAATGATTCGAACGTTCTGGTCCTAGCGGGACGGTTGAATTCCTTGGAAACCAACTTGCGTTTGCTGGACATCTGGCTTTCCGCCGGTTTCAGCGGCGAGGAACGGCATGCCCGAAGGGTGGCGCAGATTATCCGGATCGAGCGCGATCATCTGAAGAGTTGACGGCCCTGTACGGGCGGAAGGGGGGATTGCATGCGATTGATGATGTGCCTGGCGGCGGGGCTTGTCCTTTTGGCGGGATGTTCCGTGACCCCGGCGGAGCGATCATCCCGCGAACTGGCTCTGAAATCCGTTTCGGACGCGTTCATCCAGCGGGTCGTCCAGGAGGAATGGACTGCGGCCTTTGCCCAGACGGACGCGGGACTTCCGGGTCCGGACGAACTGAAGGAACTCATGCGGAAAGCATGGGTGCAGGACGGCGTCCTGACGGGAGGGGTCATCAGTTCGATGGCCTGGATCGGGGACGATACGGCCAAGGTCAAGATCAACTGGTCCTTCCAGACCGGGACGGTTCCCAGTTATTCGAGCGAGACCTATGCCTGGCAGTGGAAGAGTGGCACCTGGAAACTCAAGGGGCATGTCCTGCGTTGAGAGGCCAATAAAAAAAGGGCCCCCGTTCCCGGGAGCCCTTGAGGACGGATCCGGGTCGGATCAGACGGCGACCTTCTTCAGTTTCAAGGGCCGCTTGGTGACCTTGCCGGAACGCAGGCAACGGGTACAAACCAGGAGGCGCTGGGGCCGGCCGTCAACGATGGCTCGCAGAGGATGCAGGTTCGGCATCTGCCGACGTTTGGAGGAACCCGTGATGTTCAAGCCGATGCCGCCTTCCTTCTTCGGCTTGCCTCGGCGGGTGATGCTCCGGGCTTTGATCGAACCCTTGTGACAGATATCGCACGTGTAGGACATGACGGGAACGGCTCCTTCAAAATGGACTTGTTTTCGGACGCGGTTCAGGCCGGGCGGGTCTTCGAACGGCATGGTCCCGGCCTGCGGCCGACAAGGGCGGCATTATAGGCGCATCCCGCTTCCTTGAACAAGGTCTTTCTGCCGAAAACGGTGTCCCACGTCTGGGCGGGGGGTTTCTTGCAACAGGAACTCGAAAGGATCCTCAAACCGCTGCGGCTGGAAGCCCGCCAGGGTTTTCTCAACCGGGCGGTAACAGGTGGCTTGGACCGTTTCGTCGTCCTGGCCTGTGAACGGTTGGCTCCCCAGTCTCCCTCTCCATCACCGCGGGGCGATCTTTCGGCCGATCTTCTCGCGCTTCGAAAGGATTTCACCCAGTATCTCACCTTGGATCCGGGGGAGCGCCGTCTCCTCGTGGAACGAGCCGTTGTTCTCCTGGAGAGATGGGCCGCCCACCCGGGTCTCGATGGCCGACCGGGAAGGGAGCCGGCGGTGTTGCCTGTCCAGGTCGCAACGGGGAGTTCCGTGCTTGAAAGGGGTTCAGGCAGGATCGCGGGGCGGGGCGACGATGCCGACCCGCCTCCCTTGGGCTGGGACGCGCCCCTTCTTCCCTTCGTGAACGGTTCAAAGACCCGCGCGTTCGCCCGCACGGGATTGCGCACGGTCGGTGATCTTCTCCGAGTCGTACCGAAATGGGTGGTCCATCGTTCTCGGATCGTCCCGATCGCAAGGACCGGGGAGGATCGTGAACCCGTCTTCATCAAAGCCCGCATCAACGGCTTGTCTCGTTCGCGCGGCGGACCCCGGGGGATGGTGAAGGCGGTACTCGAAGACGGGAGCGGCCATCTGATGTGGGTCTGGTTCAACCGGCCCTATCTCGACCGGGAGATCGTGAACGGACGAACGGTCCTTCTCCATGATTCGCCCGAGAATTCCCGCTGGGGACGCCAAGTCGTCGGTGAGACGGGTCGGTACGAGTTCCTGAACCCGCAGGAGGAAAGGGATCTGGAGTCGGGACGGACGCTGGTCTTCTATCCTTCAACTCCCACGTTGGACCAGGCCTTCTGGCGCGGGCTATTCAATCGCGTTCTCGAGCCGGCGACCCGGGAAGTGCGGGATGTCCTGGCCCCGGTCCATGACGAGGGCGAAGCGGGATTGAAGGAAGCCTTTTTCTCGATCCATCGCCCCTCCGATCCGGAAGGTTACGAGCGGGGGAGGAGACGCCTGGCGCTGGACGAACTGCTTTCCCTGCAGGTCTATCTGCGCATGAAGAGGAAGGCCATCGAGTCGCGTCGCAAGGGCCGGACTTACCGGTTCGACGGGGAGCGGGTGCACGCATTCCGCGATCGCATTCCCTTCCTCCTCACCGGGGCCCAGAAGCGGGTGTTGAAGCAATTGCGGGAGGACTTGGCCCGTCCGTATCCCATGAACCGTCTGCTCCAGGGCGACGTCGGGAGCGGCAAGACCGTCGTTGCGGCCATCGCCTTCCTGTATGCGGCCGACTCCGGTGTGCAGGGCGCTTTCCTGGCGCCGACCGAGATCCTGGCGGAACAGCATTTCTCGACCCTCGGGAGACTCGTGGCACCCTGCGGTCTCCGGGCGGTCCTGCTGACCGGCGAGATGAGGGTGTCCGAGCGCCGAGCCGCTTTGAAGGCCTTGGAACGCGGGGAGGCGGACGTGGCGGTGGGAACTCACGCCCTGCTTGAGGAGGATGTGAGGTTCCGGAACCTGGGGTTGGCCGTGATGGACGAGAGGCACAAGTTCGGAGTCCTTCAGAGAGCCGCTCTGGAGCGGAAAGGCGCATGGCCGGACTGCCTGATGATGACCGCCACGCCCTTTCCCCGCGCCCTGGTTCTGACGGAGTACGGTGACACCGACCTTTCCCTTCTGGATGAGATGCCGGCGGGGCGCCGTCCGGTCAAAACGGTCTGGCGAGGGGAAACGGGGAAGGAAGAGGTCTACCAGTTCGTCCGCGAACGGGTCCTGAAGGGGGAGCAGGCATTCCTGGTCTATCCCGTCGTGGAGGGTTCCCGGGGCGCCCTGCGGTCGGCCACGGGCATGTTCCATTCGTTGTGTGAAAAGGCCTTCCACGGATTCCGCGTGGGGCTTCTTCACGGACGCATGAAGAAGGACGAAAAAGCGTCCGTGATGAAGGCGTTCAGGGAACGGGAGATCCAGATCCTGATCTCCACGACCGTCGTGGAGGTAGGCGTGGACGTTTCGAACGCGACCGTCATGGTAGTGGAGCACGCCGAGCGGTTCGGATTGGCGCAATTGCACCAGTTGAGGGGACGGGTCGGCCGAGGGGATACCCAGGCCCATTGTTTCCTCCTGACCTCGGGTTTGATCCCGGCATCGGCCCTCGAGCGTGTCAAGGCCATGACCTCGACGCAGGACGGATTCCGCCTGGCGGAGATGGATCTTCGCTTGAGGGGTCCTGGCGAGATCATGGGGTTGGCGCAATCCGGGAGGCGGGAAGGCGGCTTGGTGGACTTGCGGAGGGATGGGGTGCTGGCCGAGAAAGCCAGGGTCCTGGCGGCCCGGATTCTGGAAGGCGAACCCGGTTGCCCGGGTGCCGGAGACGCGGACCTGCGGGAGCATTTCCGCCGGAAATTCAAGAACGAGCTTGACCTGGCCGCATTGTCTTGAACGACTGGGGCGGGGTTGGATCGTCCGGTTCGGATGGGGGCATGAGGATCATCGCGGGAACCTATCGAAGCCGGCCCCTGAAGGCCGGGAAGGATCAACGCGTGCGGCCCACCTCCGACAAGGTTAAGGGCGCGCTCTTCAATATGATCGGGTCCTTGGGCGAAAACCGGGTCCTCGATCTGTATGCCGGAACGGGGAGTCTCGGCATCGAAGCGCTGAGCCGAGGGGCCGGTTTCGTGACGTTCGTCGACGAGCATCCCGGCAGTCTCGCCCTGATACGGGATAATCTCGATTCCCTCGATGTGGTTGCCGGGGATCCCCGTGTCCGGATCATCGGGGAGGACGTTCTGGGCGCCTGCCAGCGTTTGCAACGCGAGGGTGGGATCTTCGATGTGATCCTCGCCGATCCCCCCTATGGACCGGGCGTCCTGTCCAGGGTCCTGGAAATCCTTAAAATCGCCCCGATCCTCGAACGGAACGGGATCCTGGCCGTGGAACACTCGGCAAAAGACGTTGAATTTCCTCCGGATTTCCCCTGGCCCCTGGTCCGGCAGAGGATGTACGGGGATACGGCCTTGACCTTGTTCAAAAAGGGTTGATGCCATAAGATGAAAAAGCCGCCCAGGGGCGGAGGGGAGCCTTCCATGCCGAAAAGAATCCATGGTCTTTATCCGGGATCCTTCGATCCGGTCACGAACGGTCATTTGGACATCATCAAGCGCGCCTTGAAGGTTTGCGTGCGGTTGGACGTGGCGGTCGTCACGAATCCCTCCAAAAAACCTCTTTTTACACCTGCGGAAAGGGTCCACCTCCTTCGCAAGACCACGGCCGGTTTGAAGGGGGTTCGTGTCACATCGTTCGACGGTTTGATGGTGGATTATGCGAAACAAATCGGTGCGAACGTTGTCTTCCGCGGAATGCGCGCCGTGTCGGATTTCGAGCACGAGTTCCAGATGGCCTTGATGAACCGGAACCTTCAGCCCGGTATCGAAGTTTTGTTCCTCGTGCCGAACGAGAAATTCGTCTTCCTATCCTCCAACGCAATCAAGGAGATCGCCCGCTTTGGTGGCAATGTCACCGATTTCGTCCCTTCCGTGGTGGAGAGGGCCTTGGCTTCGAGGTTCGCCCTTGAAAAAAACGGGTGACAAGAGACCACTTTCCGTTCATGGATGATGGTTCACATCTCCCCTGAAACTCTGGAATCCTCTTTTAAAATAGGGCTTTTTGAGCGTGAAATGGTTTGTAATTTCTTGACACTCGCCTTTTGACAAACCTATAATCGCTCGCTCTTGTCGGTCCCTTCTTTGTCGGGCGGATTATTGCCCGAAATCCCCGAAAACAACCCGGGTGTGAACGCATCGGAGGAACCTCGTTCGAGTCCAAGTTGCGGAGGCCTTGAGTGGACCTCCGGAGCGCCGTCCTCACAGGGGTTCTACCCCTGTGTACCCCGAGGCAAAAGCATCGTCTCGTTTGAGTCCAAGTTGCGGAGGCGTCGGGATGTTGCGCGTCGATGTGCAACTGCTCGAACGGCAGGATGTGTCACTGGATCGGGAAGGCGTCCCCGGGGCGATGGGTTTGCGGTTCCCGGAAGGCCTGGTTCCGGGGCCTGTGGTTGTCCATGCTGAGATGGCCAGGAGCGGGGATGCCTACCTGGCCCGTGGCTGGGTGGCGGGGGCTTTCAGGCAGGTGTGCGATAACTGCCTGAAACCGTTCGAGGCCCCCTTCAAGTCGTTCTTCGAGGTCCAGTACCTGGAGCGGAGGAACGCCGGAGAGAGGGAGCAGGAACCGGAGCGGGAACTTTCCGGGAACGAAGAGGAAATCATCCTGTTCGACGGTAACACGATCGACCTGACGGACGAGGTGAGACAAGCCGTCGAGCTGGCGGTGCCCATGCGTGCCCTGTGCCGGGAGGATTGCCGGGGTCTTTGCGCCGGTTGTGGCGCGGACCTGAACCTGGAATCCTGCCGGTGTCCGGATCCACCCCGGGACGACCGCTGGTCGTTACTGAAGGATTTCAAGCCGGATCGATGAACCACCAAGACGTTCTGGGAGGTAGACATGCCGAATCCGAAACGACGCCACTCACGCCAACGGCGTGACAAGCGCAGGACCCATTGGAAGGCCAAGGCCCGTTCACTCTCGGTCTGCCCCCAGTGCAAGAGCGCCAAGAAGCCGCACCATGTCTGTCCGACTTGCGGATACTACAAGGGCCGGGAAGTCGTCAAGACGGACGTGGTGTAGCGGTTTCCGCGGCCATGAGGATCGCTCTTGATGCGATGGGTGGGGATCACGCTCCCCGTGAAGCCGTGCAGGGAGCCTTCCTCGCCGTGCGCGATTCCGAGATCCTCGGGATCGCCGATGGCGCCCTGGAGGTCCTGTTGGTCGGGCCTCAAGAGGTCATTGTGGCGGAGATGGCCCGGTTGGAGGGCACGCGGGGCAAGGACCGTCTGAAAGTCATCGATGCCAGGGAAGTGGTCGGCATGGGCGAGCATCCCGCCCAGGCCGTCAAGCAGAAGAAGGATTCCTCCATCGTGCGTTGCGCCGATTTGGTGCGTTCGGGGGAGGCCGATGGGACCGTATCGGCCGGCAACACCGGTGCCGCCATGGCCGCCGCCCTTCTGCGCATCGGAAGGTTGAAGGGCGTTTCCCGGCCGGCGATTGCCTCGATCATCCCCAGCGTCAGCGGTGTTTCGCTCCTGCTGGACGCCGGCGCCAACGTGGATTGCAAAGCCAACCATCTTCTCCAATTCGCCCTGATGGGCGATCTCTACGCTCGGACTGTTCTCAAGCACAAGGAACCCCGGGTGGGCCTTCTCTCCGTCGGCGAGGAGGAATCGAAAGGGAACGACCTTGTTTTCGCGGCCCAGGAACTCCTGAAAAAGGCCCCTTTGAGGTACATCGGCAATGTCGAGGGGTGCGATACTGTCAACGGCCGTTGCGATGTCATCATCTGCGACGGTTTTGTCGGGAACGTCACCCTGAAGACCATCGAGGGAGTGGGCGAGCTGGTCTTCAACCTCCTGAGGAAGGAACTGGGCGCCAACCTTTTCACCCTCCTGGGCGGTCTTCTGGCCGCGCCGGCATTCCGGCGGTTCAAGAAGGCCGTAGATTACAGCGAGTATGGCGGAGCGCCCCTCTTGGGGATCGACGGCGTTTCCATCATCAGTCACGGGAAATCGAAGGCCAATGCCTTCAAGAATGCCATCCGGGCGGCGGCGCGTTGCGTGAAAGGCGACATGAAGGAACGGATGGCGGGAATCATCACGACCCACGGCCAAGCGTTACCGGAACGGATCCCGGGCACTGGGACCGTGGAAGCGAAGGGAGAACAGTGAGCTCAACCCTCAAGGCTGCAATCCTCGGCATTGGATCCTATCTTCCCGAGAAACGACTCACCAATGCCGACCTGGAGCGCATGGTGGATACCTCCGACGAGTGGATCGTGCAGCGCACCGGCATCCGGGAGCGGCGCATCGCTTCGGCCGACCAGGCCACCTCGGATCTGTCTCTTCATGCCTCCCTGGCTGCCCTCCGGAGTGCCGGGCTCACGCCGGGCGACCTGGACATGATCATTGTCGCGACCGCGACCCCGGACACGCAAACTCCCTCCACGGCTTGTTGGCTCCAGGCCAAATTGGAGGCCGGTCGTTGCGCGGCCATGGATATCGGGGCCGCCTGTTCAGGCTTCCTATACGGGCTCTCTCTATGCAAGGCTTACATCGAATCGGGCGCCTATCGCCGGATTCTACTGGTCGGCGCCGAGAAACTGAGCTCCATCACGGATTGGACGGATCGCAGCACTTGCGTGCTTTTCGGCGATGCCGCCGGGGCGGTGATCGTCGGACCCTCCGAAAAGGGCCGGGGCGAGATCCTGTCCACGGTTTTGACCGCGAATGGCCGGGATGGGGAACTGCTGCTGGTCCCGGCGGGAGGTTCCCGGCTTCCGGCCTCCGCCGAGACCGTGGCCAGCCGCCAGCACGCGCTTCGGATGCAGGGTCAGGAGGTCTTCAAGATCGCCGTCCGGGTGATGGCGGAGTCCGCGGCGGAGGCGGTCGCCAAGGCCGGTTTCAAGGTTTCCGACGTGGATTGGCTGATCCCTCATCAGGCCAATCAACGCATCATCGCGACCACGGCCGATCGCCTGGGAATCCCCGCCGAGAAGGTCGTGATCAACGTGGACCATACGGGTAATACGAGCGCCGCATCCATCATCGTCGCCCTCGATGAGGCTGTCAAAGACGGTCGGGTTCGCGAGGGCCACCTGATCTGCATGGCGGCATTCGGCGCGGGGACCACCGTGGCATCCACCGTGATGAGATGGTGAGGGATTGATGCGCGCCTTCCTTTTTCCAGGACAGGGTTCCCAGGTCGTCGGCATGGGCCGGGACCTGGCGGCCGAATTTCCTGAGGCGCGGGATATCTTCCGGCTCGCCGACGATGCTCTCGGGTTCGAGCTTTCGCGGTTTTGTTTCGAAGGCCCCGAGGAGGAACTGAAAAAGACCTCGATCGCGCAACCCGCGCTTCTGACGGTTTCCATGGCCGTCTTGGCCATCCTGAAGGGTCGAGGCTACACGGCGCAAGGAGTTGCCGGCCATAGTTTGGGCGCCTACAGCGCCTTGACGGCCGCCGGAGCGATCCCGTTCGAGGATGCCGTCCGGTTGGTCAGGCGGCGCGGATTGTTGATGGAGGAAGTCGGGGCGGGTCGCGGGACCATGGCGGCCATCTTGGGACTCGACGAGGACAAGGTTCGGGAGGCCTGCCAGGCGGCCGCGTCGGTGGGGGTGGTGGAGCCGGCGAACGTCAACGGTCCCGGGCAAGTGGTCGTCTCGGGCGTGAAGGAAGCCGTGACCCGGGCTTGCGAGAATGCGAAGGCCTTGGGAGCCAAGAGGGCGGTCGAACTGGCCGTTTCGGGTCCCTTCCACAGTTCCCTCATGGGTCCGGCGGCCGAGGCCTTCAGGGAAACGCTTCGGCAGGTCCCTTTCGCAACGCCGGGCATGACGTTCTACTCGGATATCGATGCGGTGCCCATCGGGGAACCCGGGGTCATCCGTGAGAGTCTGGTCCGGCAATTGGTGCAACCGGTCCAATGGACGCGGGTCATCGAGCGCATGGCGGCCGATGGGTTCGACACATTCGTCGAGTTGGGACCCGGGCGGGTCCTGTCGGGGCTGGTGGGAAGGATCGACAAGACGCGGGTCGTGAAAAACGCGGGGGATGTCGGAACGCTGCAGAAGCTGGAGGTGTCCTGATGATGACCGATCTCAAGGGCAGGGTGGCGGTGGTGACGGGAGGGGGAAGAGGCATCGGCCGGTCGATCGGATTGGCCCTGGCCTCCCGAGGGGCGGATGTGGCATTCTGCGACATGGATGAGGCCCAATCCGCGGAAACGGTATCCGAGCTCGAGAAGCTCGGAGTGAAGGCCATGGCCTTCAGGGCGAACGTGACGGTGGCGAGCGAGGTGGAGTCCTTTGCCGCGGCCGTGATGGAGAGATTCGGCAAGGTGGACATCCTCGTGAACAATGCCGGCATCACGAGGGATGGGCTCATGATCCGGATGGAGGAGTCCGATTGGGACGCTGTCCTGGCGGTCAACCTGAAGGGGGCGTTCCTGGTCAGCAAGGCCTTTGTCCGCCCCATGATGAAGGCGCGGTACGGGCGCATCGTGAACATCTCCTCGATCGTCGGCCAACAGGGGAACGCGGGTCAGGCCAACTACTCGGCCAGCAAGGCGGGCCTCATCGGCCTCACCCGGACCATCGCCCTCGAGTTCGCCGGGCGCAACATCACCTGCAATGCCGTGGCCCCCGGCTTCATCAATACCGACATGACCAAGAAGCTGTCGGAGCCAGTCATCCAGGATCTTCTGAGGAAAATTCCGCTCGGGCACATGGGGGAAACCTCGGATGTGGCCGAATTAACGGCTTTTTTGGCGTCCGATGGGGCCCGTTACATCACGGGACAGGTGATTTGCGTCGACGGGGGGATGGTGCTATAAGGGTGCCGCCCCGAACGGGCGGCTGGACGGTATTGTCCGATCCGAACCCCTCCGGGGGTACGGCCGGTTGTTAGGGTAAAAAAACTGGAGGTACAGCAAATGGCTCTCGAAGACAAGGTGAAGGAGATCATCGTGGAGCAGTTGGGTGTGGACGCCGATCAGGTCAAGCCCGAGGCTTCCTTCATCGAGGACCTGGGTGCCGATTCCCTCGACACCGTCGAGCTGGTGATGGCCTTGGAGGAAGAGTTCGACCTTGAGATCCCGGATACGGACGCCGAGAAGATTCGTACCGTGGGCGACGCCATCAACTACATCAAGTCCAAGTCGTCCGCCGCCTGAAAACGGCGTTGGCGAAGGAGGGGCGGTCGTGAACAGGGTCGTCGTCACAGGGCTGGGTGTCCTCTCGCCTTGCGGGAACAATCCGGCCGATTTCTTCGGGAACATCTGCGCCGGAGTCAGCGGCATCGGCCGCGTGACCCGGTTCGATCCATCGCGCGTACCCAGCCAGATCGGGGGCGAGGTCAGGGATTTCGACCCCGTGAAGGCGGGATTGGACAAGCGCGACCTGAAGAAGATGGATACCTTTGTCCAGTACGCCGTGGCGGCCAGCCTCCAGGCCGTCGCCGACGCCGGGCTCGACATGACGAAGGAGGATCCCCGACGCGTGGGGGTGCTCATCGGGTCGGGAATCGGCGGGCTTCCCATCCTCGTCAAGCAGCATCAACGGCTGATCGAGAGCGGGCCGGACCGGGTCAGCCCCTTCCTCATCCCCATGATGATCATCAACATGGCGGCCGGCATGGTGGCCATCTACCTGAAGGCCAAGGGGCCGAACGTGGGAACCGTTTCCGCCTGCGCCT
>CAZGWJ010000078.1:0-12398 GCA_964529445.1 uncultured bacterium | reverse complement strand
GCAGGTCCAGGTATCGGTACTCGAGGCGGGTCTCCTCCGACACGTCCACGTCGTCCTCGATGGGGAACACGGGCGTCTTGGAGGGATTCAAGACCTTGACCTCGGTACAGCGGATCTCGACCTCGCCGGTGCCGATCTTGGCGTTCACGGTGCCCTCGGGACGGGGGGTGACGCTTCCCTTCACGGCCAGTACCCACTCGTTGCGGATGAGGTGGGACTGTTTGTGGGACTTGTCGGCCAACTGGGGGTCAAAGACCACTTGGGTCACTCCGTAGCGGTCCCGCAGGTCGACGAACACCAACCCGCCGTGGTCGCGGCGGTGGTGGACCCAACCCATGAGGAGGACTTCCTTCCCCACGTCGCTTGCGCGCAGGTCCCCGCACGTGTGGGTCCGTTTCCAGTCTCCCATCAGGTCAGCCACGTTCGCACCCCTTCAAAATAGAAAAGCCCGGGAGGTCGATCCCCCGGGACGGCGTATCATAACAAAGGAAAGGCCAAAATTGAACCACGAAGGCACGAAGACACGAAGGAATACATCAATCCACCGGGGAATCCCGGAGCCCTTTCCTATTTCCACTCACAGAAAAGATGGATCGCATCCGCCGTTGTGATTCTGTAACTGACGCCCTCCACGATATGGAAGGCCATGATCTGGATGCTGATCCGCCCGTCGCCTGGCGGGTGCTCGTCCATCAAGCGCCCCGTCTCCCAAATCAACCACTTGCCGTCCGGTGCTAGGAACGCCCTTCCATCCGTCTCTCCGATGAACACGAAACCCTTGCCAACCAAGTCGTATTGCCACAAACCGAAAGAACGATCCTTTTCGTTTCCCATCATGACCATGAAATAAAACCAGCGGCTCGTCGGATGCCAGAACAGGGGATACATCGTTCCCATGCTGTTGGCTGGGATCGCTTTCTTGATCACCCGGTCGGTTTTAATGTCCCGAACAACAAGGAATACGTTGTTCAAATCGTCGGCAAAAGTGAGGACACCCTCCGTTTTGATGCCCCACCGACCATTGGGTGAAACAATTTCTACGCTTTTCCCCACTTTTCCACTTGAGTAACCAGCTTCAGGCCAGAAGATCCCGCTTCGTGCCGAAACCCGATCGATCGAGACGCTCCCATACATCCTGGGATCGCGTTCGACGGTTCCGTCTTTACGGACCTCGAAGGAACCGTGCTTTGTTTCGTCTATTTTCCAGAACACGAAGGCGGGAAAAGAGTCTTTGGCGGCCGAGGAGGCTAGGATGGGCGCCATAGACTGGACCCGAGGATATGACGGAGGGGCAAGACAGAACAAGAACAAGCATAGACTACCGACGAACGGTTTCCCCATCTTGACGACCCTTCATAACGACAAGGCGTGTTTCAACTGCTCCACGGTCATCTCGACGTCCTGGCGGTCGGCGATCCGGCGCACCTGCAGGACCTTCCGGTCCGCGTCGAACCCCTTCACCGCGTACACGGCCCCCGAAGCCTCGGCGGCCTTCATCTGGGCGCCCATTCCGTCCTTCATATAGGAGGCCTCGACGGGAACCCCCTCGCACCTCAACCATTCGGCCACTCGCTGGACCTCGAGATCCCCCTGGCCGTGGTTCGCCAAAAACACCTTGGGGCTCAGGACCGGGACCGCGCCCTCTTTCTCCAGGAGGACGGACAGGATGCGCTCGAACCCGATGGAGAATCCCACGGCCGGGATCGAACGTCCCGCAAAGAGACCGATGAGACCGTCGTAACGTCCGCCGCCGCCGACCGAGAAAGCCGCGCCTTCCAGGGCCGCCTCGAAGACCGGACCCGTGTAATAATCCATGCCCCGAACCAGGAGGGGATCGAACTCGACGGAGGTCCGGGGATTCACCTGCCGGCATTCCTCGGCGATCTTCCAGAGGTTGTCGAGCACGGCCTTGAGGTCCGCGTCATGGCTTCCCAGGGCCGCCATGAACTCCTCCGGCACCAGGCGAACCGCCTCGCCGGTCTTCATCCCCATCACCCATTCGCGGACCTTGTGGAATACCGCGACATCGGGAACCAATCCCTTGACCTCGTCCATCACGGCAGCAGCGTCCTTCTTGTCCAGCTTGTCAAGGGCCGTGCAGACCCCGGGGACGGCCGTCGGGCCCACGCCCAACGCCTTCAGGACCTGGGGCAGGAGGCGTTTGTCGGAAAGACGCATCCGCACCTGGCCGACCCCCAGGGAATTCAGGGCCCGTTCGGAAGCCGTCAGGATCTCGACCTCATAGGCGGAGGAGGAAGCCCCCACGATGTCGATGTCGCATTGGTAGAACTCGCGGTAACGGCCCTTCTGGGGCTTGTCGGCCCGCCAGACGGGGGCCATGTGGTAACAGCGGAAGACCTTGGGCAGATCGTTCAGGTGATTGGCCACGTAGCGGGCGAGAGGAACGGTGAGGTCGAATCGAAGTCCCAGATCGGCCCAATCCCCCGGCGCGGCCCTTTCCAATTCTTCGCCGCGCTTCAGGACCTTGAAGAGAAGCTTCTCGTTCTCGCCGCCGCCTTTTCCCAGAAGGACCTCGATGTTCTCGAGGGCGGGCGTGTCGATGGGAGCGAAACCGTAGAGACGGTAGGAGCGCGCGATGGAATCCATGAGGCGCTGGCGGAGCAGGGTCTCTTTCGGGGCCCAGTCCCGCATGCCCTTCGGCGGATGGATCTTGTTCTCGTCGCCCATAAAACACCCCTTAACCGCGAAGACGCGAAGGTCGCGAAGAAAGACCTGTTATTTTAGAACCGTACTGCAACGGCCTTATGGTTTCCATCCTCAAATCGTCTTACGGGTCCTCGAATCAAAATCTCGCTTCGCGTCTTCGCGCCTTCGCGGTAATTCGGTGTTATTGCACTTGCTGGAAGCGGCCGTTCTCGATCTTGAGGATCGGGACCTTTTTCTCGGCCTCGCCGCCCCCGTTGAAGGACGTGTCCCCGCTCACGCCGCGGAAACCGTTGATGGCCGAGAGGCGTCGCCTCACCTCCTCGCCTCCCAAGGCCCCGTTGGAAGCCTTGAGGACCAGCCGCATGGCGTCGTAGGCCTGGGCCGCCAGGAGGTCGGGCTTGGAGGCGTATTTCGTCTGGTACCGGTGGACGAAACCCTGCACGTCCCCGTCCGGGCTGTCGACGTAGAATCCCGAGACCAGGTAGGCGCCTTTGGGCCAGTCGCCCCCCTCCTTCAGGACCGAGCGATCCTCCCAGAGGTGCCCACCCAGGAGCACGGGATCCAGGTCATAGAACCGGATCTGCGTCATCAGGAGACTCAGTTCACGCGTATGGGCCGGAAGATAGAGGGCCTGGTAGTTCATGGGCCGGCGGATGATCTCGGGCGCCTTGTAGAGGGCGTGGGCCAGGCGACTCTTGATGTTCCGCATCTTTCCGGACCGGGGATCCTGCCACCAGGCCTCCAGTTCGATCGAGTAATCCCAGGTCGAGTCCCTGCCCCATTCATCGGGCGAATCCGTCTCCACGATGCGACCGGTCAACAGGAGGGATGCCTGGAGCTCGGCGAGCACTTCAGCCCAATCCTCGGCCCTTGCCGGAAGCGTGGTTCCCTGCACATCATCCGGAAGACGGGAGAGCGCCTGTTCCACGAGATCCTCCTTGCGAAGGGTCATCCGGGTCGCCTCCGCAAGGGCCGATTCCAGGACACGCCGCACGTCCGGCGCGATGGATGGACAAGGCGTGTTCGTGAGCCCCTCGGGAAGGGGGACCAGCGCCACGGCGTTGCCCGTGTTCGAGGCCGCCGAGTAGGACATCAGGAGCTTCCGCATCTCCTTCTGGAGCGAATATTCCAACTGCTGGCTCCGCCGGCTGTTCTCCCGCTCGTTCTCTTTCTGGTCCGTGGGATCGAAGCCGCCCAATTCCAGGATGGGCCTCTTGAAATCGCTCGTATTCGGGAAATAGGTGTGCCAGGCCGTGACGGTGCCCCCGCGGGCGGCCACCTCCTGCATGAAGGATTGGGCGAGCGTCTCCCCGTAACCGTCCTCCGGCGACAGGACCGCGAAACGCTTGAGCCCGAGGGAGCCCATCGCATAACGGGCCATCGCACGACCCTGCAACTCGTTCGTCATGCTGTTCCGGAAATAATAAGGGCCCAGGGCGGAAAACCCCTCCCGACTCGCCGCGGGCGAGATGAAGGGGATGCGAAGCTCGTTGGCCATCGGCGCCACGGCGCCGATGGCCTCCTTGGTGAGGGGGCCGATCACGATCTGGACACCCCCCTCCTGGACGAATGCCTTGAAGGCCCGAGCGGCTTCCACGGCGTCGCCCCGGGAATCCTTGACCACCAGTTCAGGTGCGCTTTCAGGCGACCCGCCGGTCGCATCCTCCAGGGCCAGGTTCACGCCATTGAGGACGGAGGCGCCCAGGCCCGCAAGCCGTCCGGTGCGCGGTACCAGGACGCCGATCCGGGTCTTGCCACCCTGCTTGCGGTTCTCCCAATCGACCAGGAGAAGCCGCGCCGCAGGGACGGATGGATCCTGGGGGCATTCCTGAACGAACCGCTTGAGACTTTCCACCGCCTCCCCTCCCAAGCGATCCTCCGATTCGCGGCGCCCCAACTGGAAAAGCGCCGTGCAACGGGCCGGGGAATCGGGATAGTTCTCCAGGAAGGAACGCAATTCGGCCGTTGAGAGTGCGTATTGGAGTACGAAATCAGTCATTTGCCGCGACGAAACTCCCGGCGAGGTACCCGGGAACTGCGACTGGGCCTTGTGGAATGCCGAGAGGGCGGGAAGATATTGGCGCAGTTCGTAATAGCAATGGCCCACCATGTACTGTGCGCGGGCATTGGCAGGACCCCCTGTCGCGGCGGCCACCACCGTCTGGTAGGTCTCCAACGCGGCCTTGAAATCCCCCTGGTTGAAGCGATACTGGGCCACCGTCATGAAATGATCCGCGTTCTTCCGGGTGAACGCCTTGCCCTCGATGACCGCGAGTGATACCTGGTACTCGTCAGGGGAAACCGGCTTCCTCGGGTCGGCGATGGAAGGGCCGGGTATTCCACCCTCTCCAGGACGCACTCGCGCTTTCGGGGCGCAACCGGAACCGAACACAAGAAGCAACGCCAGGAACGCGACGCACACTCGCACCTTCATGGGATCACGACTCCCTTCTTCAGGATTTCCAGAAGATCGGCACGAAGAAATTCCCGGTCGGAAGGATAAGGCCCGTCGCAAACGCCGAAATCCATCGCGCGATAGGTCCAATAATGCCAGCCCACGCCCGATTCCGCGAACAGTTCCAGCATGTCCCGGGTCCAATTCAAGCGCGTGGCGTTCGGTGCCTCCTGGATCACGCCAAACTCGCCGCAGTTCAACGTGAACCCCTTACGGATCAGACCCACAACGGGTGCCAGAAGTTCCCTCAGGGACTTCTTGTCCCAATAGCGGCCCTTTTGCTCCTCGATCTTCCCGCGAGTTTCGGGGGGCAGGTCCGGCCGGGAGAGGTATTCCTCCACCTTCGGAACGGGACCCGGATAGGGAACGTCCTCGGTATAAGGTTTACCTTCCTTCCACCAGCGGGCATGTTGGTGGGTGATGAAAAGGGGTTCGTAAAAATGGAAGCTCAAAACAAGTCCCTCGCCGCCCACGGCATCGGCCAGGGCCTCCAGGTGGGAAACGTGTCCCCATTGCGCGCTCTCAAGGACGAGGGTCCGGGCCGGGTCCGCCTCCCGCAGGGCTGGCACCAAGACCTCCAGGACCTTGTGCCAATCCGAGGGATCCTTGGCCACGGGCTCGTTGAGCACGTCGATCCAGAGGGGTGCATTCCAACCCTTGAGGCGGGAAACCAGTTCGACGCTTTGACGGGTGTAGGCCGCCAAGGAATCCGGATCCAACCAGAGATCGTGCTGCTGGGGACGGGCGAAGGAATGCCAGGGCGTTTCGTGGACATCGAGCATCACATGAAGCCCTGCATTCTTCATCCAGCCCAACGCTTTCAGGACGAAATCGAAGCGCCGGGCATCCAAATGACCACGCCCTCCCCCCTGGAAAAGCCACTCGGCATCCACGGGCAATCTCACGGAATTGAAGCCCCAGGCGGCGATCCGGTGGATATCCTCGGGCACGATGAACCGCTCCGCATGGCGGTCGGTCAGCGGGGATTGGGAAAGCCAGCCTCCGAGATTGAAACCCGAAGGTTGCAGCGGGATGGGATTCATGGGTCCGTCACGATCATCACCGGTTTTCATGCCGGGGGGATCCGTTCATCGTGGATCCCTGGAAGGTTGCCGGAAAATTCTCCCAGCATCCTGCTAAATAATAAAGAGCAGAATTTTCATTCTGCTCTTTTTGACACAATTTCAAACTTGGCAACGAACGAAAGTTGCGTTATTTCTTCTTCTTCTTAGCGACCTTCTTTTTCTTCTTCGCCATGTTCGAAACTCCCCCCCTTCGGATTGAGAGACTTGGGTGGTTCCCATGAATCCTACATGGGAGTTGTAGCATTATCGCTTGAAATCCGGAATTTTGTCAAGATATCAATGCCGGGCGCGGCGGGACCGAAGCGCATCACCTTTCCCCAACCGAACCACCCTCTCCGGCATCGTCCGGTAACGATACGGTCGAACGAACGGAATCCGGGAAGGTCCATTCCTGATCCCCCGGAGACGACGCACTTCGCGGATCAAGAAAAGCAATCCTAGCAGGATAATCTCCAGCATGAGGAAATAGGGATCGCTCATCCAGTAGATGAAGTCATCACCCTGCGGGCACCCGTCCCCCGCTGTCCCCTCCATCTCCCACTCCCCACATCCCTCCCGGGTCGCCGAAGGGATATCCGGAGTCGGGACGACACCGGCTGTCGCCCGGGATTCGGTGCGCATTGTCGGCGGGGGGGCCTTGGGTAGGTAATCCTGCAGGATGGAATCGAAAGTACCCCTCAATTCCTGTGCCCGATCGACGGAGCGCCCCATGGCTTCGGTCCGATCCAGGGAATCCTCCAGTCGGCCCCGGATGTCCTCGCACTCGGGAAACCCCTCGAGGATGGTACGAGCGGCCTTCCGATAGGCCAGAAAGGAACCCTCCGCCTCACCCCGGGCCTCGAGCGGTTGGGTTTTCCGGAGCGCCCCCTGGATGATCTCGACCGCCTTCGGGGAATCGCACTTTTCCCGGTTCGGGATCGCGGACGGTGCCGCCGCAAGCGCCATCGGAACGAGCGCCAACCATAGAACGATACGGGCCGGAAACACCTTCATCATCCCCTCCTCAAACGCCTGTGTGGCCGAAACCACCGGCCCCGCGGCTCGTCTCGTCCAAGGATTCCGCTTTCACGATCGTTGCCCTCGCCACGGGCGAAACGAGCATTTGGGCGATACGATCCCCGCGTTTCAGGGTCACATCCTCTTTCCCCAGATTGATGACCAGGACCTTGACCTCGCCCCGATAGTCGGAATCGATGGTACCGGGGGCGTTGGTGAGCGTCAAACCGTGCTTGGCGGCCAACCCACTGCGGGGCCTCACGCAACCCTCGTAACCCGGTGGGATCGCCATCACCAGGCCCGTGGGCACCGCGCTCCGCTCGCCCGGTGCAAGAACGAGAGGTTGCGCGAGAGCTGCCCTCAGGTCGAGGCCCGCCGAGCCCTCCGTGGCATAGGCCGGAAGTTCGAGGTCCTCGTTCCCGGGAAGGACCAAGATGCGAAGTACCGGCGATGCGTCCGTCATGATGTTTCCTTTCGGTCGTGCGACCCCCCGGCCACCGGAGCCGCCACGCAAGCGAACTGGAGGTAGCGGGATTCGAAGAGGTGCCCCAGCGTCAGGAAGGCGAGGCACCCCGACGCGAAAGGCCGGGATGCGTTCAATCCCTCCAGCCGCATAACCCTGTAACCGCATCCCTCGAAGAGCCGGACCAGGCTTCTCCTCGTGAAGAACCTCAAGTGGGTTGCGTCCAGGACCCCGTGGGCCTCATAGCGCCAATCGCGGTCCCACAACAGGCGTTTCAGGACGGAAAGGTGCAACACGTTCGGGACCGACGCCACCACGACACCCCCGGGGGCGAGGAGCCGCCGGACCTTCCCGAGGGCGGCGCCGGGGTCGGCCATGTGCTCCAGAACATCGTTGAAGACCACGGCGTCGAACGAACGGGCGGGCAGGCGTTTCAATGCCGCAACCAGGTCCCCGCGAAGGACGCGATCCAAGCGTCGGGAAGCCGCGCGGGCGGCATTCGGTTCCAGCTCGACCCCCCATGTCTCGCATCGCCGCACACGCTTCAGGAGGGCCGAGAACCCGCCCTCGCCGCAACCGACCTCCAGGACCTTGCGGACATCCCCGGGAATGAAGGCAAGCATCTCAGGCCGCTCGTTGCTGAAATAACCTTTCGGTTTTTCCTTCATGGCTCCCTCTTGAACGTCCCCGGGATTATACCAACTGGAAGGTCAAATCCCGGTTTCGATCCTCTTGCGCAGATCGAGGAACGAACCCGGATCGTGAAGGAAGAACGGGTATTCCCGCCACCCGTAGCTTTCCGCAAGAAGTTGATAAGCATCACGGATGCTCTCGTAGGCATTGAAATCCACGTTTAACAAGGGACCCAGAAAATCCTGCATTGCACGGTTGATCTCTCGGATTGCCCGACCAGCCTCGCTGCGGGCTTGCGGATCCTTCAAACGTTCCAGGCAAACCTCCTTGTCACGCACGAGCTTCTGAAAGCCCGATTCGGCCACCCATTTACGGAGATTCTCCGCCAGATCGGCATCGAGTTCCTGTCCCCATTCGCCGGTACGGGTCACTGTGTATTCGGGATTCTGCTGGAATATCCGTTTCCATCGCAGTCTGTGCTCCTGCCGTTCCAATCCTTTCGAGGCCTCGGTGCGCTCCGCCTCATCGATCCGAAAGGTGGCTGAGACGACACCGTAGAGCGGTGGTTCCTCCCCGAAAACCGCTCGAAAGAAGAGATCGTTGACCCTTTCATAACGACCCCCGCCCGTTCCATGGATGAAGAGGTCACCCAAGAAGAGCCGGACGAAGAGCGATTGGGGCAATGCTTTGGGCCACACCCGGACCTCGCCCTCGACCTTCAGAACACCTCCCGGCCAGGAAGCCTTCCACTCGCGGCCGCTCACACCGCCTTTCAGGAGGACCTCCTCCGGTCCCATTCGCTTCATCCAAAGCGACTCCCGGGGAGAACCGGGCAGGGCCAACCAGAAGGGCGCCTCCCGCCACTCCCCTTCGGTACGGAGATCGGGGGATGGTTCTGCGGCGTTACGCAGGCTGAGCTCCCTCCGATAAAGGTCGAGGGCTCCGTTGTACGCCGCACCGAGGGAATCCAGGGACCTCAACCAGGCGGCCGCGTAGCGGAGGAAGACGGGCGTTGCGAAGATCGCGCTGGAGACGAGACGGGATCGATCGAGACCCGTCACCGCATCAAGGAGTCCCAGGGTCTTTTCGTGGAATTCCACCCATTGGCGAGAGGACCGCAAGGCCGCCAGGAACGGCTCTCGCCAGCCCTGAAGCGTCTTCCGGATGGTGGCCGTCGATTGTTGCGAGCACCGATCGAGAAGGGTCGCGATGCCGTCTTCGGATGGCACCGGTTGGTCGGCATACGGGACGTCCTGCCGACTTGCATCGAAAAAAGGGTTCGTCCGCTCGACCCCCGAAGGTCCCGGAAACCGGAATGCCCATTCGCGGGGCACATCCGTGTCGGTCACCTTATGCAGGGCCAAACCCCCGATCCGTGCTGCCACCACCGAAGCCGTGAGGGGTTTGGCATAAAGCCCCGGGTGCATCATCACCGGTTGGTGCCCTGACACGACGACCGGGCGATCCGTGGATACCCCAAGGCCCATGCGGATCTCTTCGGTTGGAATTCCGAAATAGGCCCCGCGCAACAGGCGGTCCCGATTCCGCAAGACCCCGGCGGTCCAATCGTCAAGGCGCTCCGGGGAGAGGACCAAACCGCCCTGGATCGATGCGGGATCAGGGATGGATCTCATGGGTGCATCAAAGCGGTGTCGAGAGGAGGGCCGTCTCGCGCGCCAACACCTCCAGGTAATGGGCCAACCTTTCCTCGCGGTCGGCGAAACGGTCGTTGAAGTTGCGACTGTGGTCGCGGTAGATGAGGGGAATGGCGCATTCGGTGACCGTCAATCCCGCGCGGAACGCCTGGATCCAGACCTGGAGCGGCATGCCGTAATTCTCCTCGGTCAGCCGGAGTTTGCTCAAGCCCTCCGTCCGATAGGCCTTGAAACCGCAGAAGCTGTCGGTCAGGCGGTACCCGGTGATTGCGTTGATCCTTTCCGTGACGAGACGGTTGATCTCGAGGCGTTCCGGAGGGGGTATCCCCTGTTTCATCAGTTCCGGATCCAGGTAACGACTGCCTGAAACGATGTCGAAATCTTTCAACTTGTCGAGGAAGCAAGGAATCCGGTCGGGTTCATGCTGGGCGTCGGCGTCCATCGTGATGCAGGCTTCGTAACCGCCGTCGATCACGTGGCGGAAACCGTCGATGAGGGATCGGCCATAACCAAGATTGGAGGGGTGGGTCCATACGCAGGAAAGCCGGCGTTGTTTCGCGATGCCGGGGGTCTCGTCGGTGGACCCGTCGTCTACCAGGACGATGTCCATGCCCCCGATCCGTTGCAGTGCATCCAGGACTTCCGTAAGCGTGGCGGCCTCGTTGAAGACGGGAAGGACGACGGCGGTACGCATGAGGTGGGCCCGACCGCCCGCTACTGGGCCTTCCCGGAGGACGCACCGTTGTTGACGGCGGGAGGCGCGGGTTTTCCCGGAACCGCCGATCCCTTTTCGGGGGTCGAGACGGTCTTCGGCTGGGCGGATGTCCCCACGGAGGGAGGGGCCGGTTTGCCCGCCTTGGCCGCGGCCTCGAGTTCCTTCTTCTTCTTGATCTCCTCCTCCATCTGCTTGGCCTTTTCCTTGTCGATCTCCCTCTCGAAACGCTCCATGCGCTCGGCTTCCTTCTTGCTCAGGAGGGGTTTCCTCATCTCGTTCCGGTGCCGGACGGCCTCCTCGTCCTTGGGCTCCAGATTCACATAGGCATCCCAGTGGTTGAGCGCATGGCCGACCAGGTCCTCCCTTTCGTAGAGGCGGGCCACTTCCCGGTGCGCCCGGGCCTGCTCGTCGTCGATCGCCAGGATCTTCAGGTATTCGGACCTCGCCTTGATCCAGTCACGCCGGCTCTTGTGATAATCGGCGAGTTGGTAATGGGAAGGGATGTCCATCGGGTCCAGCTTCGATGCGGCCACGTACTGTTCGAAGGCACGGTCGTCCTCTCCCCGCTCCATGTACAGGTCGCCGAGCCGGGTGCGGGCGCCGGAGGAGAGGGGGGCGGTCTGGACGGCCTGGCGGTAGTAGGCGAAGGCTTCCTCGCGCCTGCCCATCGTCCGGTAGAGATCACCCAGGCGAATGGACGGCTCGGGATCGCCCGGAAGGAGACGAACGGCGGTCTTCATGGGTTCGACCGCCTGGCGGTTCTTTCCGGCGTTCATGAGCGCGAGACCCAGGTTGAAGTACGAAGGACCCGAATTCGGGTCGATCCGGATGGATTGACGGGCCGCGGCCTCGGCCTCCTTGTACATGCGCTTCTGGTTGTAGGCGTAGGCCCGGTTGCAATAGGCCTCGGCATAATCGGGGCGGATCTGGAGGGCGCGGTCGATCTCCCCGAGGGCCTCGTCATGCATGTCCTTCTGGCAATACACGCGGGCGAGATTGTTGCGCGCCTCGGCGTTGTAGGGGTCGATGTCGATGGCCTCGCGGAAATACTTCAAGGCCGTTTCGAGTTTGCCCTTCTTGAGGTAGAGATTGCCCTTGTCGAGGAAATACTGGCTCTTGGGTTCGACGGAATGGGCGCCGGAGGCCGAAAGGACCACGGACGCGACGGCCATCAGGATCGACTTGCGGATGAAGGACACGGGAGGCTCCTTGGGGTGCGATCGGACCTTTGGATTATAGGAGAGGGTGCGCCCCCCTTCAAAGGGGAAAAGGGCGCCTCCGGTCGGGGTTTTGCACGTGCTTTATCGGTCCCGGGGCTTCCGCCGCGACGCGGCAGGGCTTCGGGACGCCACGGTCCAGTGATGATGGGAGAAAAACCGCAGGGGCGTGGCCAGGAGAAGTCGCTCGAGGGGATGGATCAACCGGCCGATCCCGTTCCAGAGACCGCCCAGGGATCGGGGCGGGAAAGCCGGAAACAAGTCCGAACGCCCCGACGACACGACCTCGAGTCCGGCGCTCTCGACCGTCTCCCTCAACTCCTTTTCCCCGAGAAGGCGTTCATGGACGGGAAGCCCCAGGACCCGCCCCAAATGCTCGAAGGGGGCCCAGGCGTTCGGACATTTGAAGATGAAAAGTTCGCCCCCCCCCTTGAGCACACGCCGGATCTCGCCAAGCCAAGGAGCGACCCAGGCGGGCTCGACGTGCTCGATGACGGCGTAGGCCAGCACCA
>CAZGWJ010000077.1:1375-12504 GCA_964529445.1 uncultured bacterium | reverse complement strand
ACGCCCACGAACACCCCGACGGATACGCCGACCTCCACGCCGACCGATACCCCGACCGGTACCCCGACCTCCACGCCGACCGATACGCCCACGGATACGCCGACCTCCACGCCGACCGACACGCCCACGGAAACGCCGACGCTGGTGCTGAACGTGGCGGTCGGGCCATCCAACCTGCCGCCCCAGAGCTACACCTTCGTCCAGGATAACGTCACCGCCCTGCAGGCGCGGTTGACGGCCTACGGCCTGGAGGACCTGGAGGTGAGGCGGCTGGTCTTCACGGCCATGGGCAACCTGGACGACGCGACCCATATCGCGGGAGGATCGGTGCGGCTGTTCCACGACGACGGGTCGGTCCCCGGAACCTGGGATGCGGGCGACACGCTGGTGCAGGGCGGCCGCACCTTCGACGCGGACAACGGCGCCGTCACCTTCCTGGACCTGGTCAGCTTCCTGGCGGTGAGCCCCGGAATCCCGGTGGATCTTCTCCTTGTTTTCGACCTGAACGGGCCCGGGGGCAACCAGTTCGGCAACATGCTGGGCCTGACGGGCCTGACGGCCGCCGGCGCCTCGAGCGGCCGGGTGCCCGTCCTGGCGGGCGGCGCGGTGGGGAACATCCATCTGGTCCTGGCGCCCACGCCGACCCCCACGCCCTATCCCGGGGTGGACCTGGAATGGTCCCACACCCTTCCGGCCGGGAATTCCCTCGTGAGGGGCGCCACGGGCGTGCCGATCGTGGATTACCTGGCCGTGACCGGGGCTTCGCTCCCGGCGTCCTTGCGGATCCTTTCCCTCGTCCTGAGGACCGAGGACGGTTCCGGCGTTCCGCTCCCGGTGCGATCGGCGTTCTCCGCGCTCTCCTTCTCGATGGGGGCGGATACGGCCGTGATGGACGTGTCGGGCATCACCACCTCCTCGGTGACCCTGATCCTGCCCGCGACGGACGGGTTCCTCCTGCCCCCGGGCGTGTCCCGCCAGGGCCGTCTTGCCGCCGACGCGGCGTCCGACGCCACCGCCACCTCGGTACGGGTCGTCCTGCAGGACGCCTCGTCCGTGAGGGTACAGGAGGATGTCCCGCCCTACACGGTGGCCCTGGTGTCCGACGCGACCGATCCGACGGGCTTCCCGATGGCCTCCGGCCTTGTCGACCTGGCCGGCGCCTCCCTCGCGGAGTCGTTCGGCAACTACCCCAATCCCTTCCGGGCCGGCAGCGAGAATACGACGCTCGAGTTCTACGTCTTCGCGGATTCTGCCCGCGCCTCCCTGGAGGTGTACGACGTGTTCGGCGTGATGGTACGGCGGCTCCTGGCGGATGCGCCCCTGACCCGGGGCGCCCAGCGCGTCGAATGGGACGGCCGCAACGGGAAAGGCGGCGTCGTGATGAACGGCATCTACTACGCGCGCCTTCGGCTGGCCGGCCAGACCCAGGTCCTGAAGATCGCGGTGGTCAAGTGAACGGTCGAATCCGCCGCGAAGGCGCGAGGACGCGAAGGGTGCCCCCGGGTGGGCGCCTCGGCGACAAGGCCATGATGTCACGGGAAAGCGGGATCATGAAGGATAGCCACGGGGCGGAAACAGTGAAGCGTGTCGGATCGACGAAGGTCCTCGCGTTTTTCGGTCTTGGACCGGAACCGGGTCGTTCTTCGCGCGGCGCGAAGCGTCTCCGCGTCTTCGCGGTGATGCTGGCGTTTGTCTCGGCTGTGCCGGGGTTTGCTGCGGAGACAGGAGGCGTGCGGTCCGTCTTCGAGATGGGGAGTTCGACCCGCTACCTCGGCATGGGCGGGGCCGGCGCGGCCATCGCGGACGAGGGTTCCGCCTTCCTGGTGAACCCGGCCGCCCTGGCCGGCCTGCGACAGCGGGAGGCCTCCGCCCTGCACGCCCCCCTCTTCGCCGACACCCGCTACGACGCCCTGTCCTACTCGCACCCCCTCGGGAAGGTGGGCCTGGCCGCCGCATTGGCCCGCACGGAAACGGGCGACGTCAAGCGCACCGTCCAGAGCGTGGTGCCGCTCTATACCTTCGACGCCGAGCAATGGCAGGCCGTCCTGGGGGCGGGCGGGAAGGTCTGGCGCGGGATCCAGTTGGGGGCCTCCGCCAAGTTCCGGCGCGTGTCCATCGACGACCGGGCCGACAGCGGATTGGGCATCGATGCGGGCCTTCTGTACCGTCTTCACCGGGACGGGCGGGACCTGAGCCGGTTCGGCTACCGGAACCTCTCGGTCGGGTTCTCGGCGTCGAACCTCGTCTCGCCCGAGGTGCGGCTGGACCGCAGCGCCGACCGCGCGCCGCTCCTCCTGCGGCCGGCCCTGGGCTACCGGTACCTCACCCCCTCGATGGGCGGGGCCTTCTGGGTCACGCTGGAAGGGGACCTCGTGCGCCAGGGCGGGAATCTCCTGAGGGCCGGGCTCGAATACGGCTGGCACCAGAGGTTCTTCGCACGGGCAGGCTGGGACGGCGACGCCCCCACCGCCGGCGGCGGGGTGGCCGTCCGGGGCCTGCGCATCGATTACGGCTTCGCTTCCCGGGACCTGGGCGCTTCCCACCGCTTCTCCCTCTCCTACCGGTTCGGCACCGTGAAGGACAGCGGCCAGTCGCAGAGGATCCAGACCCTCAAGACCATCGCCCGAACCTACGAGGACGCCGGGGAATACCGGCAGGCCGTGACCTCCTGGCGGAAGGTGCTGGACGAGTCGCCGGGCGACGTCGACGCCGTGGCCGGGATCCAGTCCGCCGAGAGCCGGCGGCAGGCGGCCATCCGCAGCCGGCTGGAGAAGGCCCGCCGGGCCCTGGATGCCAACGACATCCCCTCGGCCGTCCCGGAACTGACCTACGTCCTGGGCGTGGACCCCGGGAACGCGGACGCGAAGAAGCTCATGGGGCAGGTGGACAAGAGGATGCTCATCTCCCAGAATTACCTGCAGGGCCTGGAGGCGTTCCAGGCGGGGGATTTCGCGGCCTCGGTGCGGTTCTTCGAAATGGTGCGCGCCATCGATCCGATGTACCGGGACACGGCCAAGCTCTACAGCGAGGCCAAGGGCCGCTTGACGCCCCTGGAGAACCTCCCGAAGGAGGCCGCGGGCCTCTACGCCACGGGAGTGGACCACTTCATCCGGGGCGAGTACGAGCAGGCCATCGCCGCCTGGAGGAAGGTGCTCGAGCAGGTCCCCGGCCATTACCTGGTCCAGCGCAACATCGCCGAGGCGAGGGAGCGCATGAAGGGAAGAACGGGGGCCCCCGCGGTCCCGAAGGAGCCGGCACGCTGACATGAGGATCGACCTTTCCCGCCTGAGCCCTGCCCGCTGGTTCCACATGCCCGGCGCGCGTCGGCGCGTCTACAAGCTCGAGGTGGCCGCCAAGGACGTCGAGCTCCTGGCCATCAAGGACTTCGTCCAGCGCGTCTGCGACGGCGCGGGATGCAGTCCCCGGGAGACCGCCAACCTCAAACTGGCGGCGGACGAGGCCTGCTCCAACATCATCCGGCACGCCTACCGGGGAGCTTCGGGCGGCAAGATCTTCCTCGAGATGAGCGTGGGTGACGGCGACATCGAGATGAAGATCGTGGACCAGGGGCGGTCCTTCGACTTCGGCAAGGTGAAGGACCCCGACCTGAACCAGTACGTCGAGGTGGGCCGGAAGGGCGGCCTGGGCATCTGGCTCATCAAGAAGATGGTGGACAAGGTGTCCTACCGCACCCACGAGGGGCGCAACGAGCTGACCCTCATGCGGCGGATCCGGGCCCGCTCCTGGTTCGCCTGGCGGCCGGGCTCGAAGGGCGTCTCGGTCTCGGCCAAGTTCACGGTGGGGGCCGTGATCCTCGCCCTGCTGGTCATCGGCTCCCTCTACGTGGTCCTGGAGCGGAGGCAGGAGAGTCTCCTCATGGGCCAGCTCGGCGAGAGCGTCCGGGCCGTGGTGCGCACCGTGGCGGCCGAGGCGGGCGAGTCGGTGGTGCGGAAGCAGGACCTGAACCTGAACTCGCTCCTGCACGAGCTCACCCGGGGCGAGACGGGGCGGGTCCTGGACTACGCGTACATCACCGGCGAGGAGGGGCGCTTCCTGGCCCACTCGGACCTGGGACAGCTCTTCCAGCCCTACCGGCCGGACCCGCGCCTGCCGCGTCCCGCGGCCGACCGCGTGGAATCCGGCACGATCGAGACGGAGCGGGGCCGCGTGACCGATTACGGGGCCGTCGTGATGTACCGGGGGCGGGAGGTGGGCCGGGTGCACGTGGCCATCAACGAGGCGAAGGTCCGGAATCGGTTGGACGAGACCCGGGCGGAACTGCAGAAGCTGGCCCTGATCATGCTGCTGCTCACGGTCGTCGCCATCTACTTCCTCTCCCTGATGGTGACGCGGCCCATGCGGAAGATCTTCGAGGGGGTCCAGGCGCTGTCGACCGGGGACACCAACGCCCGCATCGAGCTCGACACGAAGGACGAGTTCGGGGAACTGGCGAACATCTTCAACGACATGACCCACAAACTCCAGGAGTCCCAGAAGGGCATGGTGGAGCAGGAACGCCTGCAGAAGGAGATGCAGGTGGCGCAGGAGATCCAGCACACCCTCCTTCCGGCGGATTTCCCCCAGATCGACGGCTACGAGATCGGCGCCATGTACCGCGCCGCCAAGGAGGTGGGCGGCGACTACTACGACTTCTTCTGGGTGGACCCCACCTCGCTGGGGATCGTGGTGGCCGACGTTTCCGGCAAGGGCGTGCCGGGCTCCCTGGTCATGACCATGATCCGAACGGCCATGCGCCTGGAGTCCCGCGGCAACAAGTCGGCCTCGGACGTCCTGGGACGCGTCAACACCCACGTCACGGCCGACATGAAGAAGGGCATGTTCGTCACCATGTTCTACATCATCCTGGACTCCCGGAACCGCGTGATCAACTTCTCATCGGCCGGGCACAATCCCATGGTCCTGTACCGGGGCGAGAGCAAGAAGGTCTTCTTCCTGAAACCCAAGGGTTTTCCCCTGGGCATCGACCTGCCGGAGGACGACCAGTTCGCGAAGAGCCTGGCGCTCCAGCGCATCCAGCTCCACAAGGACGACATGCTCGTCATCTACACGGACGGCATCACCGAGGCCATGAACCCCGCCAAGCAGCAGTTCGGGGAGGACCGGCTGGTGGCCACCATCAAGAAGCACGCGCACCTGACGCCCCAGGCCTTCGTGGAGCGCCTGAACCGGGCCATCGCGGAGTTCACGCGCGGCGCCGAGCAGAACGACGACATCACCGTGGTGGCCGTCAAGGAGAAGATGAAGGCCGAGAGCGTCGTATACCGCTTCCGGCGGGACCTTCTGGACCTGGTCGAGAAGAAGGGCGTCTCCGTGGCCGAGGCGTGCCGCCGGATGAACACCTCGCCGGCCATGTACTACCGGTACAAGAAGATGCTTGCGGAAGGCGGGCGGGCGGCGTTGAAGCCGGCTTCCCGGAAGGGGGCGGGGATCCGCGAGCTGTCGAACGAGGAGAAGCGCGCCGTCATCGCCCAGGTGAAGTCCCATCCCGACTGGAGCGCGGACCGGATCGCGGAGGCGTTGCGCAGGTCGAAGGCGCCGTTGCGGATCGATCCCCGCTTGGTACACGAATACCTTAAGCGGAAAGGTCTTGGAAAACGGGCGGAACGCAAGGCTTTCTCCGCCAACGAGGTTGACACCATCTAGGGGTCCGGTAGAATGAAACGCGATCTTTCCTCGACCCTACGGAGGCTATGCTCATGGACGGATTGACCGTCGACGTCAAACCCCATCCCGACAACCAGGACGTGATGCTCCTGAAGGTCCGGGGTTTCATCGACACGACCACGGCTCCCGATTTCGAGAAGACCTTCCAGGGCGTCCTGAAGGACAAGAAGTTCAGGATCGTCATCGACCTCAAGGACGTCAATTACATCTCCAGCGCCGGCTGGGGCATCTTCATCAGCGAGATCAAGCGCATCCGCAACCAGAAGGGCGATCTCCTGCTGGCCGGCATGAATTCGGAAGTGGCCGAGGTCTTCGAACTGCTCGAGTTCAACACCATCCTCAAGGCGTATCCCGACGCCGACAGCGCCGTGAAGAAGGGCTTCTCCAAGTCCTGAACCGGGCGTTCCGCCCCCGGAGGACCCCACCCCCATGGACCAGACGCCCCTCAACTCCCAGATCGAGATCGACGGCCGCAATTTCACCGTCGAGACCTCCTTCCTGCCCCAGCGCAACCGGGCGCTTTCCCACATCCACCTCGGCGGGCGCACCATCTCCCAGCGGGAGTACGACCTGCCGGAGAATCCGGACGAGGAGACCGTCCGGCGGGTCCTCCAGGACACCCACCGCTCCCGGTCCGTCGAACTGGAATCCGTCTTCCGGTTGAACCGCAAGATCGACGAGAAGCCCACCGCCGACACCTGCACCAAGATGGGCGTCGTCCTGCTCGCGAACGGCTTCTACAACGAGGCGAAGGTCAAGTTCCAGAAGGCCATCGAGATGGATGCCGACCACCTCCAGGCCATGAAGAACTACGGAGTGACCCTCACCCTCATGGAGGATTACGAGGGCGCCATCGCCATGCTGAACCGGGCCAAGGAACTGGGCCAGGGATACGCCGACGTGTACTACCACCTCGGCAACGTCCATCTCTACCGGCGTGAACTGGACGAGGCGGTCCAGCACTATCTCCAGGCCCTCCAGATCAACCCGCGCTACGCCGACGCCCACCTGAAGCTCGCGGCCGCCTGCATGGGGTACCTCCTCTCGGCGGGCACGACCCTCCTGGACTCGAAGGTGGGGGAGCTGTGCGCGCGCGCCAAGCAGGAATCGGACACCGCGGCGGCCCTGAACCCCAAGCTGCGCAACCGCGCCTTCATGATGGCGCAGGATTACCTGCGGGTGAAGAAGTACAGTTTGTCCTTCCAGAACTTCATGGAGGTTCGGCCCAAGTACGTGCCCCGCATCGGGGACGAGATCATCTTCTTCTTCACGCTGACCCTGCTGTACGGGTCCGAGGGCATCGACCTGCAGATGACGGAGCAGTACATCGACAAGCTGACGGCCGTCATCGAGGAGTACCCCCATTACGCCGACCTGCACCACCACCTGGGCGTGGCGTACCTCATCAAGTCCCGCTTCGACGTCAACCGGTCCATGAAGGAGTTCAAGAAGGCCCTGGAGATCAACCCGAAGTTCCAGAAGGCCGTGGACCAGTCCCGCGAGGCCGAGGAACTGCATCGCACCGTCCTGGCGGTCCTGCGCAAGGCGATCATCCAGCAAGCCCAACCGGGGTCATAGACCCCGATGGGGCTTGCTGAGATAGAAGCGAGAAGGTGGAAGTCGGAAGGTTACGGCATCGAAGATCGAGGACCTGGAAATTCAAAAGCCCTCGGACCTTTCGGCCAGAGGGCTGGTTTATGGATTCTTCCGGCTTTGCCTTCTAACTTCGACCTGCCACCTTGAACCTCCGGCGAGCGCAGCGAAGCCGGCCGTTATTCGTCCGTACCGACGGCTTCCTTGAGGAACTGGCTCTTCTCGGTGTCCAGGTTGGTGAAGTGGATGCCGTAGGCGTAGCGTCCCATGGATTTCATGGGGTTCTTCAGGGCCCGGACCACCTCGCCCATGAAGGTCAGCATGCTTCCGTCGGTGGGGGAGACCAGGCCCAGGTTGATGCGGTGGCCGGAATTCAGGACCTTGCTGGTGTAGATCTCGCAGCCCGTCACGCTTACGTTGATGAGGTTGGCCCGGAAGGGCGGGCCGTCGCTGTTCACGACCGTCCCCTGGACGTTCTCCAGCAGGATCACCCGCTTGGCCCGGCGATGGTCGGATTTGGGTTTCTCGGCTGTTTTTTTCTTCAGCATGAAGGGTCCTCGTAGTGATTTCGGGGGCGCCCCCGCATCGACCGGCGCCACTAGGATACCATATCCTTTTTTGGGGGAAGGCAAAAATTGTCGGACACCGTACGCGTCCGTTTCGCTCCCAGTCCCACGGGAAACCTGCACGTGGGCGGGGCCCGGACGGCCCTGTTCAACTGGCTCTTCGCCCGCCACCACGGCGGCAAGTTCGTCCTGCGCATCGAGGACACCGACATCGAGCGGTCCAAGCGCGAGTACGAGGAGGCCATCATTCGGGACCTGCAATGGATGGGTCTCGACTGGGACGAGGGGCCGGGCCTGGGCGGGCCCTTCGGACCCTACCGCCAGACCGAGCGGGCGCCCCAATACAAGGAGTACCTGAAGAAGCTCCTGGCCTCGGGTCACGCCTATCCCTGTTTCTGCTCCCACAAGGAACTGGAGGCCGAGCGCGAGGCGCACCAGGCCCTGGGGAAACCCTACCGCTATTCGGGGAAGTGCCGTGAGCTGACACCCGAGCAGGCCGCGGCTTTCCGCAAGGAGGGGAGGCCCTACGCCATCCGCTTGAAGGTCCTGCCGGGCCGGACGGAGTTCCAGGACCTGATCCGGGGCGCCGTTTCCGTGGACCACGCGGAACTGGACGATTTCATCATGGTCCGGAGCGGCGGGGAACCCACCTACAACTTCGTGGCCGTGGTGGACGACGCCCTCATGCAGATCACCCACGTCATCCGCGGCGACGACCACCTTTCCAACACGCCCAAGCAGATCCTGCTCTACCGGGCCCTGGGATTCGCGCCCCCGAAGTTCGCTCACATCCCCCTCATCGTGGGTAGCGATCGCAAACCCCTTTCCAAGAGGCACGGCGCCAACGCCGTGGCCGAGTTCAAGAGGCAGGGCTACCTGCCCGAGGCCCTCTTCAACTACCTGGCCCTCCTGGGGTGGGCCCTGGACGGCAAGACCGAGCTCTTCACGCGCCAGGAGCTCATCCACTATTTCGAGCTCCTCGATGTGCAGAAAAGCCCGGCGGCGTTCGACTACCAGAAACTGCAGTGGATGAACGGTCATTACATCCGCGAGTCCCACATCGAGCGCATCTACCAGTTGTGCCTCGAGTACCTCTGGGACAGCGACGCCATCTCGGAGGATTTCATGCGGGAGGGCGGCCCGGCCCTGAAGCGCATGGTGCAGAGCGTGCAGGGCAGTCTCAAGACCATCACCGACGTGGGCGACCAGATCACGTACTTCTTGGGCGAGGTGCATTCGTACGATCCCGCGGGCCTGGCCAAGCACCTGAACGCGGGCAACCTGCCCATCCTGGAGGACGCCTTGCGCATCCTCGACGAGACCCTGGTCTTCAACGAGATGACGCTGGAGGAGGCGTTCCGCAAGCGCGCGGCCGAGAAGGGCCGCAAATTCGCCGAATACGTGCATCCCGTGCGCCTGGCCATCACGGGCCGCACGGTCTCCCCCAACCTCTTCGAACTCATCGAGATCCTGGGCAAGGGGCGCTGCATGGTGCGCCTGAGAAGGTTCATCCAGATGATCAAGTCGGTCGGAACGACGCCCGAAGGAGAAACACCTTCGGGCAATGTGAAATGAGAAATTTGAAATGTGAAATTGTCGGCCAAGAGCGGAAGCGCCATTTCAAATTGCTAATTGCTGATTTCAAATTATCCGTTCTGGCGGTCTCCTTCCTCCTCTCTTCCTGCGTGGGGATCCCCCTCCGCCAGGAGACGTCCCCGCCCGTGGCGGGCGCGGACCAGATCGTCGCCAACGCCCGCCATTATCTCAACACCCGCCCCGACTGGGACATCGACTGCTCGAACTTCGTGCGGGCCTGCGTGAAGTCGGAGGCGATGGACTCCTACCTGGCCGCGCAGGGGGGGAAGAACCTCACCCTCTCGATCTTCGGCTACCTGCGCCGTTACGGCGTGGAGCGCAAGGACCCCTCCGCCATCCGTCCCGGGGACGTCCTCATCTTCCACTACACCTATGACGCCAACCGGGACGGGTCCATCGACGCGCAGGATGTCTACACGCATTCGGGGATCGCGGAGTCCATGAAGGACGGCCTCCTGACCTACATCGATTCCTCCAAGGGGCGCAAGGACCCGAAGATCCGGAGGCGTTCCTTCAGTTTCCGGGAGGGCGGCAAGAACGAGCGCGTGGCCACCGACCCGAAGACGGGGCGGGAGATCCGCCACCGGGAAACCTACGCGGCGTCATTCGGCCACCCGGTGGACTGAAGAAACGGCGGAACGCGAAGGCCGCGAAGTCGGCGAAGTAAGGATGTCCCTTGACGTCGGATTCGAACAGATTAATAGGCTTCGCATCCTTCGAAACTTCGCGTTGATCCGGAGGTGTGTCGTGAACAAGGCGGAGCAGGCGGTCGAGGATTTCAACAGGGGCTTCAACTGCGCCCAGGCCGTGTTCTCCGTCTTCGCGCCGGAACTCGGCATGGACCGGGAGAAGGCCCTCAAGGTTGCCGCGGCTTTCGGGGGAGGCATGGCCCGTCAGGGCTTGACCTGCGGGGCCGTGACGGGCGCCCTCATGGTGCTGGGTCTGCGACACGGCATGGAAATGGAGGGGAAGAGCGAGGCGAAGGAAGCGACCTACTCGCGGTCCCGTCACTTCATGCAACTCTTCCGGGAACGCCGCGGAAGCGTGTCCTGCAGCGAGATGCTCGGCTGCGACCTATCGACGCCGGAGGGCATGAAGGAGGCTGTCGAGAAAGGACTCTTCACGACCGTCTGCCCCCGGGCCGTGCGCGACGCGGTGGAGATCCTGGAGACCCTCGACTGACCGGTTCCAAGGCGCCTCGCTTGGCCCGTGGTATAATCCCATAGCCGAGGGACGTCCTGTCCCGGCCTTCCTTTATTCGGAGACGAGGACAATATGCGAGCGAGGATGATGCGCCCGGCCGGGGTCGTATTGACGCTCGCTTGCGTCTTCCTGTGGGCCGTCTCCTGCAAGAAATCGTCGAGCCCTTCGGCCCCGTCCCCCTCCCCGTCCCCTGCGGCCGCCACGTCCACCTGGACCCCCAGCCCGGTGCCGTCGAACACGGCCTCCATGACACCGACGGATTCGGCCACGTCGACTTCGTCGGCCACCCCGACGGCGACCTCATCGGAAACGGCGACCGAAACCCCGACGCACACGGAGACCGGCACGCCGACCCCGTCGTGGACGTTCACCCCGTCCTTCACGCCCACCTCCACCGACACCCCCACGGGGACGGCGACCGACACGCCGATCGGCACGCCGACCCCGTCGTGGACGTTCACCCCGTCCTTCACGCCCACCTCCACC
>CAZGWJ010000077.1:0-1275 GCA_964529445.1 uncultured bacterium | reverse complement strand
GACACCCCCACGGGGACGGCGACCGACACCCCGACCGACACGCCGACTTCATCGCCAACAGCGACGAATTCTTCCACACCGACCGTGACGGAAACCGCGGTCTGCGCCGTCACCCGGTCCTTCGGTAGGACGGCGGGGCCGAACGGCTCCGGGGCGGGGTCGTTCTTCGCCACCGCGTTCGATATGCCGGAGGCGGGCACCGTCACGGCGTTGTGGGCCTGGTACGGGGACGGGGGCGTACAGGGACGGGCGGGACTCTATTCCGACGCGGGGAGCGCCCCGGGCACCCTGATCACGATGTCCCAGGTGGTCCCCGTGGGCGGGGGCTTCAAGCGCATGGACGTTCCGGACCGGCTTCTTCCGGCCGGGCGCTATTACCTGGCGGCCCAGTCCTCGAACACCTGCGGCTTCGGAATGGGGACCTCGTCGTCGATGATCAATTCCCTCGCCTTTGCCGTCCCGGACTGGCCGCAGACCTATCCGGGCGGCGGGCTGGTGCAGGGGAGCTATGAACTGTGCGCCTGGGCCGAGTACTGCCCGGTCGACACCCCGACCCCGACCCCGTCCGAGACCGGGACCCCCACCGCGACCCCGACCGTGACCGCCACCTCCACGATCACGCCGACCTGGACCTCTACCTGTTCCGGGGGCGCCGATGCGTTCACCCTGCAGTGGACACCGGTCTCGGCCACCAGCGCCGTGAGGGACGCTGCGGCTGTCGAATTGGACGGTTATTCCTACAGGATAGGGGGCTATTGGAGGGGGGGGTTCCCCGCGACGGATTACTACTACGATTGGGTGGCCCGCTATGACCCGACTTCGGACTCGTGGTCCCCGCAGAAGTACCTGAACCACGCACGTTCCGCTTTGGCTGCCGCGCAGGCAGGGGGGAGGATCTACGTCTTCGGCGGGTATTATTCCGGGACGGTCCAGGCGCACGTCGAGGTCTTTCATCCCGATCTGGGGACTTGGTTCGACCTGACCCCCGTCCCGACACCCGTCTTCTATCCGATGGCGGCGGCGGTGGGAACGACGATCTACCTGATGGGCGGCAACAACGGGACCCAGTCGGTGTCGAACGTCTACGCTTACGACACGGTCGGGGGCGGCTGGTCCGCTCGGGCCCCGCTTCCCACCCCCTGTTACGCGTCGGGCGTGGGTGTCCTCGACGGGAAGGTCTACCTGGCGGGAGGGAACGGCGATTCGGGCGCCCTGTCGATCGTTTCCATGTACGACCCGGTTCTCGACGTTTGGTCCGGCCGGGCCCCCATGCCG
>CAZGWJ010000076.1:0-13141 GCA_964529445.1 uncultured bacterium | reverse complement strand
CCTTGTCGAGAAGGGGCGCCTTCCCCTGGATGCCTCGATGGAGGACATCCACACGGCTGTCGAGAACGCCTTGGGCAGGATCGCCGGTCCCGTCGCGGGGAAGCTCCATACCACGCGTTCCCGCAACGACCAGGTGGCCACCGACCTCCGCCTCTACCTGCGCGATTGCGTCGAGGATTGCACATCGGCCGCGCTGGAACTGGTCGACACCCTGGCCACCCTGGCTTCCCGCGAGAAGACCACGCTCATGCCCGGTTACACGCACCTCCAACGCGCCATGCCCGTGACGCTGGGGCATCATCTTTGCGCCTACGCCCAGATGCTGGTCCGTGATGCGGACCGATTCCTGACCACCTGGGAAAGGGCGGCCTATCTGCCGCTCGGAAGCGGCGCCCTCGCGGGCGTCAACCACCCCATTGACCGGGCCGCGACCGCGAGGCGTTTGGGTCTGAGGGGCGTCTTGACGAACAGCATGGATGCCGTCTCCGACCGCGATTTCCTGGCGGATTTCCTTTCCGCCTGTGCCGTGACACAGATGCACCTCTCGCGTCTCTGCGAGGACATCGTCCTCTGGGCCAGTTCGGAGTTCCGTTTCCTCGAGATGGAGGATTCGGTGGCCACCGGGTCCAGCCTCATGCCCCAGAAGAAGAATCCCGACGTGGCCGAGCTGGTGCGCGGCAAGACCGGACGCGTGTACGGGAACCTGATGGGACTTCTGACGGCCCTCAAGGGCCTCCCCATGGCCTACAACCGCGACCTGCAGGAGGACAAGGTCTTCCTTTTCGATTCCCACGAGACGGTGACCGGTAGTCTCAAAGTGATGAGCCACTTCTTGAATCACGTTCATTTCCGCGCCCAGTGGATGGACGTGCTGACCCAGCAGGATCCCACCCTGCTGGCCACCGACCTGGCCGACGTGTTGGTGAGGGAGGGGGTGCCTTTCCGGGAAGCCCACGGGATCGTGGGACGCGTGGTGCGCCACGCCCTGGCGCAGAAAAAGCGTCTCCAGGACCTGACGGACCGCGACCTGTGGATCTACTCGAAGCGCTTTCCCAAGGGCACGGCCCGATCCCTTTCCCCTCGCGCCTCGATTGAACAGAAACGCTCCGTCGGCGGGCCCAGCCCTGCCAACGTGACCGCGCAGGTCCGGGCGTTGAAAGCCGCGGCGAAGAGGCTGGAACATCGGTTGCCGCACGAGAAGATCTAGACGGCAGATCGAAAGTAGAAGTTAGAAAATTGAAAGTGCGGTTTTTCGCTTTTCGAATTTCCATCTTCTATTTGCGACGGAGTCGCTCATGAACGGTTTTCACCGCAGGAAAAACGATTGGTTTGTGGACAACGTGCGTCTCTCCGACATCGCAAAGTCGGTCGGCACGCCCGCCTACGTCTACAGCCAGTCCCATTTCGAGGACCGTTACCTCGAGATCGCCCGCGCTTACGCCGGGATCCCTCACCTGGTGGCCTATTCCCTCAAAGCCAATGCCAACCTCTCCCTGGTGGCTTCCGTGGCGCGACGGGGAGCCGGCGCCGACGTGGTGTCCGGCGGGGAGATTTACAAGGCCCGGAAAGCCGGGATCCCGGCCTCCCGGATCATCTATGCCGGGGTCGGGAAGACCGACCCCGAGATCCGTTACGCCCTCGAGGAGGGGATCCGGTATTTCAACGTGGAATCCCTGCCGGAACTCAGTGCGATCGATGCGCAGGCCCGGAAGCTGGGTGTCGTCGCGCCCGTGGCCGTCCGCTTCAATCCCGATGTGGATGCGCTGACGCATCGCCACATCAACACCGGGAAGAAGGAATCCAAGTTCGGTATCTCCATTGCCGATGTGGACGAAGTCCTTTCGACCATCCGGCGCTGTTCCGGGGTGCGTTTCACGGGCGTGCATGCCCATTTGGGCAGCCAGATGACCTCCCTGGAACCCGTTCGCAAGGCCGTTTCCATCCTGGAACATCTGGTCCAGTTCCTTCGGAGGGAGGGGATGGCCATCACCACCCTCAACCTGGGTGGCGGGTATGGGATCGATTACCAGGGGGAAAGGCCCCCCCGTGCCGCTTCCTGGGCCGCCCGGATCCTGCCGACCGTTCGCCGGCTGAACGCCTTCCTCATCGTCGAACCGGGCCGCTACATCTCGGGCAATTCCGGCGCCCTTCTGGCCCGCGTGGTTTATGTCAAGCGGAGTCCTTCGCGGACCTTCGTCATCCTGGATGCCGGCATGAACGATCTCATCCGCCCGGCGCTCTACGAGGCCGTCCACCGGATCGTGCCTGTTCGACCGCGAAAGGGCCCCGTGAAACCCGTGGACATCGCAGGTCCCATCTGTGAATCGAGCGATTTTTTCGCCAAAAACCTGCGTTTGCCACCTGTGGAGAGGGGCGACGTGCTGGCCATCCTCAGCGCGGGCGCCTACGGAAGCACGATGGCCAGCCAGTACAACGGCCGTCCCTTCGTCCCGGAGATCGTCGTGAAGGGCACCCGCCGGTTCGTCGCCCGGCGCCGCCAGAGGGTTTCGGAGCTCGCCGCCCTGGAACGCATCGCCCCCCTATGAGCCGCGCGTGTCGCTTGCGGCCGCGGGGGATTTGCCCTAATATGACTTCATAACGCGCGACGCCCCGGACCTCCCTGATCAAGCGGGAGGTCTTTTTTTATTCGCAAGTACCGGGAAAGGGAGAAGAGAAATGTTCAGCGGAGCCATCACAGCCCTGGTCACGCCTTTCAAGGACGGGGGCGTGGATTACAAGGCCCTCGAGGCCCTTGTGGAGGGCCAGATCGCCCATGGTATCAACGGGCTCGTCCCCTGCGGGACCACCGGCGAATCCCCCACGCTCACCGAGAAGGAGCACGGGGAGGTGATTTCCTTCGTCGTGAAGACCGCGAAGAAGCGCGTGCGCGTCATCGCGGGGACCGGCTCCAATTCCACGGCCGAGGCCCTGCATTACACCCGGTTCGCCAAGGAAACCGGGGCGGATGCGGCCTTGCTGGTCTGCCCCTACTACAACAAGCCGAGCCAGCGGGGTCTCATCGCCCATTTCAAGGCCATTGCGGACGCCGTGAAGATTCCCCAGATCCTCTATAACATCCAGGGCCGCACGGGCATCAACATGGCTCCCGAGACCATCGCCGAACTTTCGAAACACCCCAATATCGTGGGCGTGAAGGAAGCCAGCGGAAACCTCGAGCAGATGACCCGGATCCGCCAGATGTGCCCCGAGGAATTCGTCCTGCTCTCGGGCGATGACACCCTGACCCTCCCCATCCTTTCGATCGGTGGGGCCGGTGTCATCTCCGTCGTCTCCAACCTCATCCCGGACGTGGTCTCGACGATGGTGCGCGATTATCGGGAAGGGCGCGAGGCTCCGGCCCGGGTCGCTTTCCGGAAGTATTTCCCGCTGACCAAGGCCATCATGAGCACGGACGCCAATCCGATCGGCATCAAGGCGGTGATGGCCATGAAGGGGCTCGTGGCGGAGGAGTACCGTCTTCCCCTGGTGCCCGCCACGCCGGAGGCCAAGGAGATCTTGAAGAAGGAAATGAAGGCGGTCGGGATCCTCTGAACGCTCTTCGCGCGAAAGCCGTTCAAATGGGAATGAGAGGAGAGAAGTGAGAAGTGGACTCCTCACTCCTCACTCCTAACTCCTCACTAGTTTATTGAGGGGGTCTGTCATGGCGATCAAGCTTTCTGTTGCGGGAGCCGCGGGACGCATGGGCGGCCTGATCCTCGATCTGGCCCTGAAGGACAACCGTTTCGAGGTCGTCTCCGCCCTGGAGCAAGCGTCCCATCCGGCAGCCGACAAGCCCCTCAAGGACGTCCTTCCCTCCGCGCCGGGGTCGATCCCGGTCCTTTCCGATGTCCGTAAGGCCCTTTCGAATGCGAAGGTCCTGATCGATTTCACCCTGCCCCAGGCCACCCGGGAGCACCTGAAAGCCGCCCGGGAAACCGGCACGGCCCTGGTCATCGGCACGACCGGCATCGACGGGAAGGGGAAGGAGGCCATCGCGGAGGCGGCCCGGGATATCCCCGTCGTTTTTTCGCCCAACATGAGCGTGGGCATGAACCTTCTCTTCGTCCTGGTCGAGGAGGCCGCACGCAAGCTCGGGATGGCGTATGACGTGGAGATCGTCGAGGCCCACCACAAGATGAAGAAGGATGCCCCGTCGGGTTCGGCCTTGCGCCTGGGCGAGTCGGTGGCGAAGGCCTGGGGCCGTGACCTGAAAGCCATCTCGGTGCACGGCCGGGAGGGCCTCACGGGCGAGCGCCAGCAGGGCCTCATCGGCTTCCACGCCGTTCGGGGCGGCGACATCGTCGGGGACCATACCGTTTATTTCGCGGGTCCCGGGGAACGCCTGGAGCTCAAGCACCAGGCCCATACGCGGGAAGCCTTCGCCCGGGGCTCCCTGATGGCCGCCTTGTTCCTGGGATCGGCCAAGCCGGGCCTCTACACGATGCAGGATGTCCTGAGAACCTAGAACGGCACGAATGGAACGCGAAGAAGCGAAGTTCAATGATGGATCCTTTTGACTTCGTTTTTCCGCGATCCTATGACGAATTCCCTGCGGAAACATCGCGACGGAGCGTCTTCTCGGTGGATGGGACCAGACAGGTGGGGGAATGATCGTCGCGAGACTGATGCATGAAGGGCGGCCCCGCTGGGCCGTGTTGAAGGGGAAGGCCTATCACCTCTTGTCCTCCCCGGAACCCTGGGCGGATTCGGCTGTCGAGGCGGAGAGGTTCCCCTTCGACCCGGCGAAGCTCCTGGCGCCCGCCCTGCCGCGAAAGATCCTGGCCGCGGGGCTCAACTACACCGACCACGCCGCCGAGATGAAGATGAAAAGGCCGGAGGAACCGGTCCTCTTCATGAAGCCGGTTTCCGCACTCCTGCCTCCGGGCGGGACCATCGTGAGGCCGCCGGTTTCCTCCCGGGTGGACTACGAGGCCGAATTGGCCGTGGTGTTGAGGCGCAGGATCAAGGACGCCTCCGCGGAAGATGCCCGAGCGGCCATCTGGGGATACACCTGTTGCAACGACGTGACGGCGCGGGACCTCCAGGCCAGGGACGGACAATGGACCCGGGCCAAGGGGTTCGACACCTTCTGCCCCCTGGGGCCCTGGCTCGTGACCGATTTCGAGGCGAAGGATCAGGAGATCCGCTGCCTCGTGAATGGGGAAGTGAGACAAAGCTCCAGGCTTTCGAACATGATGTGGAGTGCCGCCGAGCTGTTGTCGTTCATCTCGGGCATCATGCCCCTGGAACCGTTGGATGTGGTCACGACCGGCACCCCGGCCGGCATCGGCCCCCTGAAGCCGGGGGACGAGGTTGTCGTTTCGATCGGCGGGATCGGTGAGTTGAAGAATCGCGTGGAATAAGGAGGCGACATGTCGTTCAAACGCGCAGATCGGCTCGACCGGCTGCCCCCCTACCTCTTCGCCGAACTGGATCGGCGCAAGAAGGCCGCGATCGCGCGCGGCATGGACCTCATCAGCCTGGGTATCGGCGACCCCGACCTGCCGACGCCTTCCTTCATCATCGACGCTTTGCACGAGGCCGCTCGGGACCCGGCGAACCACCCGTACCCGCTGGGAGCGGGTCTTCCGGAATTCCGCCAGGCTGTGGCGGACTGGTACAAACGCCGTTTCGGCGTGGATCTCGATCCCGCGAACGAGGTCGTGGCGCTCATCGGTTCCAAGGAAGGTATCGGCCACCTTCCCATCGGGGTCTTGAACCCCGGCGACGTGGCGCTGGTGCCATCGCCCGGCTATCCGGTCTATAACGCGGGCACGGTCTTCGTGGGGGCCGAACCCTATTTCCTGCCCCTGCGCGAGGAGAACGGGTTCCGGCCGGACTTGGATTCCATCCCGGCGGAGATCCTCCAGCGGGCGAAGCTTCTCTGGATCAACTCGCCCAACAACCCTACCAGCTCCGTGATGGGGAAGACCGCCTTCGGTCGGATCGTGGATTTCGCCCGCGAGAACGACCTGCTCGTGGCCCATGACGCGGCCTACAGCGAGGTCTATTTCGACGGCAAGCGCCCGCCCAGTTTCCTGGAGGTTCCCGGGGCCCGGGACGTCGGAGTCGAGTTCCACTCCCTCTCCAAGACCTTCAACATGACCGGCTGGCGAGTCGGTTTTGCGGTGGGGAACCGTGACGTTCTTTCGGCCCTCGCGACGGTGAAGGAGAACATGGATTCGGGCCTTTTCAACGCCATCCAACATGCCGGCATCCGGGCTCTCTCGGCGCCCGACTCGGTCACCGATGACATCCGCCTTGTCTACCAGGAGCGCCGTGATTTCCTCTTCCCGGAGCTCAAACGGATGGGCTTCGACTTCGAGGTCCCCGAGGCCTCCTTCTATTTCTGGGTGAAGGTTCCGAAGGGCGCCTCATCCCTGGATTTCTGCTCCCGGCTCCTCGACGAGGCCGGCGTGGTGGTCACGCCCGGCGTGGGGTTCGGCGAGGCCGGCGAGGGGTATTTCCGGATCGCCCTCACGGTGGATATTCCGCGCATGAAGGAAGCCCTGGGTCGGATCGCCCGGCTTCTGTAACGTGACCCGGTTCTTCCTCTCGCTGGGTTCCAACCTGGGCGACCGGGCCGCCTCTCTCGCGGTCGCGAGGGCCCGGATCTCCGCGGAGTTCCCGGGGGCCAGGTTCTCGCCTCTCTACGAGACCGAACCGGTGGGAAGGAAGGACCAGCCCTGGTTCCTCAACCAGGGCGTCGAAGCTCGATCCGACCGTGATCCCGAATCTCTGCTACAATGGGCGCGAAGCCTGGAAGCCGACCTGGGAAGGACCCGGGATGTCCCGAAAGGGCCCCGGACGCTGGATGTGGACATCCTTCTCTGCGGCGACCGGGTCATCGATCGTCCGTCGCTCACGTTGCCGCATCCCCGACTCCTCGAGCGGCGTTTCGTCCTGGTTCCCTTGTTCGATCTGGACCCCGACTTGAAGGTGCCGCCCCTGGGGATCACGGTCTCCGATGCCTTGCGAAGATTGAGCGACGTTCCGGTGGTCAGGCCGTTCAGTCGATAATTCTGTGATCTTCATGGCGAAGCCTTTCTTCGCGACTTCGCGGCTTCGCGTTGGATGTGAATTGGATGCTCAGTAATAAATATATCGCCCTCGAGGGTCCCATCGGCGTCGGGAAGACCAGTCTCGCCGAGATCCTGGCCCAGAAACTGGGCGCGAAGGTCGTGCGGGAGGAGGCGGAGGCGAACCCCTTCCTTTCGGAATTCTACAAGGACGTCCGCCGCCACGCCTTCCAGACCCAGCTCTTTTTCCTCCTTTCCCGCTACCGCCAGCAGAGGGACCTTCACCAGACCGACCTGTTCCACAAGGGCATGGTGAGCGATTACATGTTCGTGAAGGACCGCATCTTCGCGAATCTCACCCTCGACGACAACGAGTTGAAGTTGTACGAGCAGATCCATGCCATCCTGAACGCCCACGTGCTGAGGCCCGACCTGGTCATCTATCTCCAGGCCAACACGGATACGCTCCTGAGGCGCATCAAGATGAGGGGCCGGAAATTCGAGAAGTCCATCACGGCGGAGTACCTCGACGAGATCAACCAGGCCTACAACTACTACTTCTTCCACTACCAGGAGACGCCCCTCATGGTGGTAAACACGAACGGGATCGATTTCGTCCACCGGGACGCCGACCTGGGGGATCTGCTGGAGCACATGGAATCCATGCAGAAGGGCACGGTCTACTACCAGCCGGTCTCCATCCGCAAGTAGCGCCGCCCTTTCCGGGCTCTCCCCGTCCGTTTTCTTTTCGCCCGGTCGTCCCTATAATGTCCCGCGTTGAACGGCCCCGGGCGAACCGTCCCGGGGCGACTTCCCGATCGTAGCTCCCGTCGTTCCGAAAGGCTTCCGATGCCGCGCATGACCGTCAGGGAATTCCAGGAAAAGGCCCGTCAGGGCGATCGACTCGTCGTGCTGACCGCCTACGACTATTCCATGGCCCGCGCCGTGGACGAGGCCGGCGTGGATTGCGTCCTGGTGGGCGATAGTCTCGGCATGGTCATGATGGGCGAGAACGACACCCTTGGCGTCACCCTGGACCAGATGGTCCATCACACCCTGGCCGTTTCACGGGCCGTCAAGAACGCCCTTCTCGTGGCCGACCTTCCCTTCATGTCCTACCAGGAGGGGCCGAAACAGGCCCTGGCGAGCGCCGGGAAGCTCCTGAAGCAGGGGAAGGCCCAGGCCGTGAAACTCGAATGGTGCGAGGAAGCCCCGGCGATCGTCCGGAAACTGGTGGGGAACGGCATTCCCGTCATGGGACACGTAGGGTGCGTCCCTCAGTCGGTCCATGCCCTCGGCGGCATGCGGGTCCAGGGGAAGGACGGGGTCTCGTCGGCCCGGGTGTTGGCCGGCGCCAAGGCTCTCGAGAAGGCCGGCGCCTTCTCGGTGGTGCTGGAACTCGTTCCGGACGTCCTGGCCGGCCGTGTCACCCGGGCCCTGCGGGTTCCTACCATCGGTATCGGGGCCGGGCCCCGTTGCGACGGGCAGGTGCTGGTTCTCCACGACCTCCTGGGCCTCTATCCCGATTTCACTCCCAAGCACGCCAGGATCTACCTGCACTTGCAGGACGCCATTCGCGGGGCCGTCCGTCAATACGCCCAGGATATCCGCCAGGGCGACTTCCCCGCGCGGACAGGGAAATGAGGCGGTCGTGAGGATCGTCCCCGGCAAGGCCGGTATCGCGGCCCTGGCCCGGCGCTGGACGGCCGGTCGCAAAAAGGTCGGCTTCGTGCCCACCATGGGCGCCCTTCACGAAGGCCATCTTTCCCTGGTGCGCCTTGCCCGTCACGAGTGCGGGATCGTCGTGGTTTCCATCTACGTGAACCCCCTCCAGTTCGGCCCGCGCGAGGATCTGAAGGTCTACCCGCGCACGATGGGCGCGGATGTGCGCCTGCTCCGGAAGGAAGGCGTGGATGTCCTGTTCACCCCCTCCGATGCGGTGATGTATCCGGACGGTTTCTCGACGCGGGTGAAGGTCACGGGGCCCGTCGTCTCGGGTCTCTGCGCGGCTCATCGCCCCGGTCATTTCGACGGCGTGGCCACCGTGGTGGTGAAGCTTCTGGGCCTGGTGCGTCCCCGCGCGCTCTACCTCGGGCGGAAGGATGCGCAGCAGGTAGCCGTCCTGAAACAGGTGATCCGGGATCTCGATCTCGACGTGGCGGTTCGCGTGGGACCCACCGTCCGGGAGGCGGATGGACTCGCGATGAGTTCCCGCAATGCGCGTCTCACGCCCGATGGAAGGCACGCCTCCTCCGTCCTCTTCCGTGCCTTGGAAGAGGGTCGCTCCCGCTTTTCCCGGGGAGAACGGGACGCCCGGCGCCTGAAGGCCGCCGTTCGACGTGTGATGAGTTCGGAGCCGCGGGTCCGTTTGCAGTACCTCGAACTCGTCCACTCGGACACGATGGAACCCCAGAAACGCGCTCGACCGGATGGAATGCTGGTCCTCGCGGCGCATGTCGACGGGGTGCGCCTGATTGACAACCTGCCCCTCTCTGATAAACTACCGACCTTATAAACGCCTCGACAAGCGGCGCAACAGGAACCTCCATGAGCCGAACCTTCCTCCGTTCCAAGATCCATCGGGCCACCGTAACCGACAAGAGCCTCGACTACGAGGGCAGTATCACGCTCGACTCGCTTCTCCTGGAGGCGTCGGGCATCCTTCCCTACGAGCAGGTTCATGTCCTGAACGTGACCACGGGCGCCCGTTTCGAGACCTACGCCATCGTGGGCCGGGCCGGTACCGGCCAGGTCTGCATCAACGGCGCCGCGGCCCGCCTGGCCGAGAAGGGCGACATCGTCATCATCATGACCTACGAGCAGCGTTCCTCGCCGCCCCCCAGGTCGTGGAAACCCACGGTCGTCCGGGTGGATGCCCGGAACCGGATTGTCCGGACCCGGAAAGGCGGTCGCTGAGATGGCGTGGAACCTGTTCAAGAAACCGGAGGACCTGGTCCGGCGGATCGGGGAACTGAAGCGCGAGAGGAACGCCGTCATCCTGGCGCACACCTACGAGCGCCCCGAGGTCCAGGACGTGGCCGACCATGTCGGTGATTCCCTGGAACTTTCCCGCATCGCGGCCAAGACCGACGCTTCCGTTATCGTGTTCTGCAGCGTGCGTTTCATGGCCGAGACCGCCAAGATCCTCTCGCCGCAGAAGACGGTCCTCCTGCCCGTGAAGGATGCCGGGTGTCCCCTGGCCGATTTCGCGGACGTCGGGAAACTGCGCGAGGCCCGAGCGCGCCACCCGAAGGCCGCCGTGGTGGCCTACGTGAACACCTCGGCCGCCGTGAAGGCCCTCTCCGATTATTGCTGCACTTCCGCCAACGCCCCCCAGGTCGTGAAGGCCATTCCCAACGACGAGATCCTCTTCGTGCCGGACCGCCATCTCGGGAAGTGGAGCGCCGAACAGACGGGGAAGGTCGTCCGCCTGTGGGAGGGTCATTGCCCGACCCACCAGCGCATCCGGGCCAGCGACATCCTGGAACTCAAGAAGGCCCATCCCGAAGCGGAGGTCCTCGTGCATCCGGAATGCTGCGACGAGGTCCGTGCCCTGGCGGATGCCTGCCTCTCGACCGCCCAGATGCTCCGCCATTGCGCGGCTTCCGCCTCGGACACCTTCATCCTGGGCACTGAGATCGGGGTCGGGCACCCGCTGAGGAAGCGGCATCCCGGGAAGACCTTCCTCTTCCCCGGGAAGGGCCCCCTTTGCCCCAACATGAAGAAGACCTTCCTGGAGGACGTGGTGGCCTCGCTGGAAGGCATGAAGCACGAGATCCTCCTGCCGGAGGACGTCATCGTCGGGGCGAGGAAAGCCCTGGACGCCATGATGGCGGCGGTGCCCGCCCGATGAGGACCGTCCGCGTGGGCCTGGCGGGTTGCGGCGCCATCGGCCGCGTCGTGGCCCTGGAACTCGAGCGGCGCCGTTCGCCCTACCGTGTCGCCGCCCTCTTCGACCCCCGCCCGGAGTCCGCAGCGGGACTGGCTTCCCGTCTGAAACCCCGTCCCCGGATCTGCCGGGACCTCCCGGAACTCGTGACCCGTTGCGATTTCGTCATGGAAGCGGCCTCCCGGAAGGCCGCGACGGAAGTGGCCCGCGCGGCCCTGAAGGCGCGCAAGCCCGTTCTTCTCATGTCGACCGGCGGTTACCTGGCCGCGAAGGCGGAACTGGACCTCCTGGCGCGTCGGGCGGCGCCTGCTGCCAAGTTGTACCTTCCCTCCGGCGCCCTGGCCGGGTTGGACGGCATCCGGGCCGCCCGGCAGATCGATCCCCTCTCGGAAGTGACCCTCACGACCACGAAGAACCCCAAGGGGCTCCTCGGGGCTCCGGGTTTGACCCCCGCGCAGACCCGGCGGTTGAAATCCTGCAAGGCGCCGTTCACGGTCTATCGCGGCGACGTGGCGGGCGCCATCGACCGGTTCCCGGCCAACATCAACGTGGCGGTGACGCTGGCCCTCGCCGCCGACGCCCTGAAGGGGGTCCGCGTTCGGATCGTGGCGGATCCGGATATTCACGTGAACCAGCACGAGATCCGCGCGAAGGGTTCCTTCGGCGAACTGTCCTGCGTGACCCGGAACCTGCCGTCCCTTCTCAACCCGAAGACCAGCGCCCTGGCGGTCCAGTCCGCCCTCGCTTTCTTCGAACGCCGGATCGTCCCGGTGGAAGTGGGGAACTGATGGCGGCGGCGGTCCTTCTCGAAGGGCTTTCGAAGACCTATGTCTCCGGTCCCCCCTGGAAGAGGAAGCGCGTCGCCGCCCTGAAGCCCGTCGACCTGGAGGTTCCCGAGGGCGGCGTGTTCGGCCTGCTGGGCCTCAACGGGGCCGGGAAGACCACGACCGTCAAGCTGGTCCTGGGGCTTCTCAAGCCCACGACCGGGAGCGCCTGCGTCCTGGGCGGGAGCGTGGGCGATCGCAACGTGCGCCGCCGGATCGGTTACCTTCCCGAACTCCCCTATTTCTCCCGTCAACTCACGGCCTGGGAGACCCTCCGCTATTTCGGGAGTCTCTACGGCCTTTCAGGTGTCGCCCTCGACCGCCGGGTGGACGAGGTGCTCGAGCTGGTCCGCCTGGGGAGCGCCTCGCGCCGGAGGGTGGCCGAGTATTCCAAGGGGATGCAGCAGCGCCTCGGCATCGGACAGGCCCTGATCGGTTCGCCGTCCCTTTTCCTGTGCGACGAGCCCATGAGCGGCCTGGACCCGGTCGGCATCAAGGAGATGCGGGACATCTTCCTGGACCTCAAGAGGACAGGCACCACCGTCCTCATGAACACCCATATCCTCGACGAGGTGGAGCGCATCTGTGATCGCGTGGCCGTCCTGCACGAGGGAAGGCTGGTCGCCCATGTACCCGTCGCGGAGGTCCTGGCCGCCCGCGACCGCGTGCCCTACGTGCTGGAGGTCCCGGAGGGCGCCCTTCCTGCGGGGAAGGAAGCCGATGGGCCGGGCTTCCGCCGGGAGGGACGCGACCTCGTGACGACCGGAGCGGAACTCCCGGAGGCCCTGGCGGCCCTTTCGCGGATCGGCGTGAAACCCTCCTCCGTCCGTCCCCTGTCCTCGGCCGTGGAATCCTGGTTCCTCGGCGTCATCGGGGGGGCATCCTCCACCGGAGGGGGGACCCCATGAGGAACGCCATCGCCGTCGCTTCGTTCACCTTCCGCGAACTGGTACGGAGCCGGCTCCTCATCGTCTGGCTCCTGGGCGTGGTGGGCATCTGCACGCTTTCCTTCCTTCTCTCCTTCCTGAGCTACGGTGACATCCTGCGCATCTTCACCGACCTGGGGCTGGCGGGCATGGAGGGTGCGGGACTCATGGTGCTCCTCCTGGCCCTGGCGGTCACCTACAACACGGAGATGGAACAGAAAGCCGTCTTCCTCCAATTGACCAAGCCGCTGACGCGGGGCGAATACCTCCTGGGGCGCTGCCTCGGGTTCTTCGCCGTCAACGCCCTGGTGCTCTCCGGCATGGCGGCCGCGATCGCCGGGACGGTCCTCCTGCTCGGGGGGGCGCTTCCGCCCCATTTCCTGACGGCGGCCCTTCTTCTGGTCCTGGCCCAGTGGGTCCTGACCGTGGTGGGGCTCGCCTACCAGATGGCAGGGCTTGACGGGACCAAGTTGCTGTCCGTCC
>CAZGWJ010000075.1:0-13151 GCA_964529445.1 uncultured bacterium | reverse complement strand
AATTCGGCATGTCATCCCTCTCTTTCGGTCGGGGTTCTCATCAAATCGAGGGCGCGTCGGCGGGCGGTGTACTCTCAGGAGCCGGCCCGGGCGGAACAGCCGGAGCGACGGGAGTCGCCGGAGGAGGCATCGGACGGCTGGAAGGACGGTATCCCGGACGGCCGGATCCCTCGGAAGCTGGACGGGAGGTCTTCTTACGGGGAGGCTTCACCTTGCGGTGGGAAACCTCCTCCTTCACCACTTGGAACTTGATGACCTTCTCGATGAGGCGCAGGTTGCGGGCGATCTCCTCGATGGTCTTCGTGTCGACCGCGATCTGCAGAAAGATGTAGATGCCTTCGCGATGGCGCCCGATGCGATACGCAAGGCGTCGGCGACCCCATTCATCCTTCTTGAGGACGCTTCCGGACGCGGCGGCCGTGATCTGCTCGACCTTGGCCGCGACAGAGGCGCTCTCCTCGGACGTGGTATTGGGATCCAGGATGTAAATGAGATCGTATTTGGACTGTGACATGGAACCTCCTGTGGATGATCCCCGCAACTTCCGGGGAAAAGTCCCCTCGGGGGGGACAGGGTTCCTTCATGGTGAGATGAGGGAACTCGCGGATCTCCGGACATTTCCCGGAGACAGGGGCAGGAGTATAGGACGGGTCCATCGAACCCGCAACCCCAAAAAAGGCTGTTTCCAACCTGAAGACAGGGCCATTTTCCCGGGTTTAGCTCCCCGGACAAGGTCCGACGGTCAGAACCGACCCAGGAATTCCCTTACCTGCCCGAAGGAGCGGATCCCGGAAGTGGCGCCGACCGCCCTCACGGCACAGGCTCCCGCTGCACAGGCGAACCGGAGGGTTCTCCCCGGATCCCAGCTCAAGGACAATCCCCGGATGAAACCGGCGCAGAAACAATCACCCGCTCCCGTACTGTCCACGGCCTTCACGCGGAACGCCGGAACCGGGATCCGAGTCCCGTCCCTGTGCAACAGCAGCGCGCCTTTTTCCCCCCGTTTGAAGACGACGCAAGTCGTACCGAGCGAGAGGAAGGTTCGGGCAGCCCGATCCAGGTTTCCGTGCCCCAGGAGTTTCCGAACCTCGATTTCACTCGGCAGAAAATAATCCAGATACGGAAGACAGGGTTTGAGCGCCTTCATCCAGCGCCCCTCGATATCCCAAGCCGTATCCAGAGAGGTCACGAGGCCCATCGATTTCGCGCGACGAAGGAGCGCCGCCATGGGAGCGCCATCCAATCCCGGAAAGAGGAAATAACCGCCCACATGGAGATGTCGGAACCGCCCGAAGTGGGAGGGTCGGATGTCCCGGCGCCTCAATTCCGCGTTGGCGGCCATGCTGTGCAGGAAGGACCGTTGCCCCCGGCGGTCGATGAGAACCAGGGTGGCCGAGGTGGGAACTTCCGGATCCTCCAGGACAAGACGCGTGTTGACCCGCGCCTTGCGGAGTTCACTCGTCACGAATCGACCGTAGGAGTCCTTCCCCACCTTGCCGAGGATGGACACACGGGCTCCCATCTTCGCCAGGGCCGCGGCCGTGTTCGACGCGCATCCGCCCAACGCCACCCGGATATCCCTGACCCGCATCAACCCGCCGCGGGGCGGGAGACGGTCCACCGGCCTCACGAGGACGTCCGCCAGGACGTTCCCGAGGCAGAGGATGGAATATCGGCTGTCCGTCATGTTTATCGACTCCTGGAATGACCCGCCCCGCCGACGGATCGGGCACCGAGGGACCCGGGAACGGATCAGAACCCGAAGCGAAGGGCCTTCTTGCCCTCTTCCGCGCCCTTCCCGACAAGACCTCCGGTCACCTTCTTGAGAAGCTGCTTCTCCAATTGCTTCAGGAGGAGTTCCTTCTTCTTCTCAAGCCCTCCCGCGGCGGTCAGGAATTCCGCGAAATCCCCCAACTCCTCGCTCCCGAGTTTGCCGGCCAGGGACGTATTGCCAGAGAGGGCCAGCGAGAAGCCCTCCTTCACGAGGTTTTCCTTCCCGCCGGACAAGGCGTAAATCATGCCCTCGTAGGTCTTCGTGACGGTCTTCTTCTCCTCGGGATCGTACTCGACCCCGAAGGTGGTACCGCGCACTCCCGCCACCACACCTCCCGCCTCCACCTCAAAGGCCGAACGGGCGCCGGTCAACTTCTTCACGGTGGCCTTCATACGGCCGACTTCGAGGAGGAACCGGGCGCGCATCGTCTTCGGCGTCACGTCGATCTCCCGGACGAACAGGTCGCTCTCGGGTCCCACCTCCACGGTGCCCCCGTCCTTGAACTGGAAATAGGCCCTCGACTTCTTGTCCGTGACGATACGGTCGTTGGCGCGCACGGCGCAGGGCGCCTTGGCCTTCTTCCTGACGGCCTGCTTCTTCTCCGCGTCCCAGGTGACCAGGTGGACTTTGCCCTTGACCTCGGCGAGATAGAAGGGCGGGAGCGTCGGTTTCGCCTCGGGAGTGGGTGTCTTGTCGGCGCACCAGGCGCTTGCGCCCGGAAAAGCGAAGGGCAGGAGGAACAGCAGGAATGGAAGGGCTCTTCTCACGGGGGCGCTCCCTATGACGGCGTTTGGGACGCGAACAGTCTAACAGGGGGTTCCCCAAAGAAAAACCCCCTCCTGGCACGCGCCGGGAGGGGGGTTGAAAGGACCGGAAGCGGCGTTTCAGCCCTTGCCGGCGGAGCCCAGCACGTTCTGGTTCTTGTCGATGATCATCTTCACCAGCTCATCGCGGGCCGGACCCAGATACTTGCGCGGGTCGAACTCCTCCGGTTTCTCCGCGAACACCTTGCGAATGATGGCCGTGAGCACCAGGCGACCGTCCGAGTCGATGTTGATCTTGCACACGGCCGACGCGGCGGCCTTGCGCAACTGCTCGGAGGGAATGCCGACGGCGGCCTTCAATTTTCCGCCGTTCTTGTTGATGATCTCGACGTATTCCGGCAGGACCGACGAGGCCCCGTGCAGGACGATGGCGAATCCAGGGATGCGCTTCTCGATCTCCTCGAGGATGTCGAATCGCAGGGGCGGCGGCACCAGTACGCCCTGGGCGTTCTTCGTGCACTGTTCGGGCTTGAATTTGAAGGCTCCGTGCGAGGTCCCGATCGAGATGGCCAGCGAATCCACGCCGGTCTTCTTCACGAAGTCCTCGACCTGGTCGGGCTGGGTGTAGATGTGCTCGGCGGCCTTCACATCGTCCTCGATGCCAGCCAGGACGCCCAATTCGCCCTCGACCGTGACGTCGTGCTTGTGGGCGAACTCGACCACCTGCTTCGTGAGCTCCACGTTCTTGTCGTAGGGGTGGTGCGAACCGTCGATCATGACCGACGAGAAACCGCTCTCGATACAGGACTTGCACAGCTCGAAAGTGTCTCCGTGGTCGAGATGCAGGGTGATGGGGTTGTTGTAGCCCTTGCCGCGCGCCATCTGGACTGCGCCCTCGGCCATGTAGCGCAGGAGGGTCTGGTCGGCGTACTTGCGGGCGCCCGAGGAGACCTGCAGGATCACGGGAGAGTTGGATTTGCCGCAGCCTTCGATGATGGCCTGCAACTGCTCCATGTTGTTGAAGTTGTAGGCGGGCACGGCGTACTTGCCGGCCATGGCCTTCTTGAACATCTCCTTCGTGTTGACGAGACCGAGATCCTTGTAGTTGACCATTGCGGATGATCCTTTCGGGATGAGGGCCGGGTGTGCGTGGCTCGGAACGGGGGGCCCAAATGAGCCCATAGGATAGCGGCCCGCCCCCGCCCGCTCAAGGGTTTACCGGATGAAAAGAAGCTGGTAAATACCGGAACGGTTGACCGCGCCGCCGAAAATGATCAATAAGCGTATTGGTCGATGTACAGCACGCCGGGGGTGAAGGTGCCGGAGTCCGCGACGAGTTGGACCCCCAACTGCACGATGGCGTCCATCTTCGTCCCGTCGGAGTAGCCGGGCGCGTCGGTGTTGAACGTCACCTGGGTCCATCGTCCCTTCGTCAGGGTTGCGAAGCCGCCGTTGGCCCAGACGCTGTCGGAATCCATCACATAGGCCTGAGCGCCCAACTTGCCCCCCGCGGAGGCCAGTCCCGATTCCCAGTAAACCCAAAGCGAGATCGTCTTGCCCGTCAGGTCGAGCGTGACCGGTGCATTGACCCCCACCAGGACCTTGTCCCCCACGGCCGTGAAGGCGGCATCGATCCGCAGGGACCCGCCCGCACCCAAAGCCCGCCCAATCGTGTGGGAATATTCATGCCCCGTCGCTGGTACGGATCCGGAAAGAATAGCCCAACCCTCTAAACCCTGGTCGAAGGAATAGGCCACCGGCGGGTTCAGGAGCGGATCGATGGGCCCCTGGGAAACCTTGCCGCACGCCGCCATCCCCACGCTTAAAGCCGCCGCTAGGACGATCCGGGATCCGGTCCGTAATCTCGTCGGTCCGCTTTTCATATCCTTGCCTTTCTTCGTGCCCTCGTGCCTTCGTGGTGAATCCATCTCATTTTCCCGTCCAAAGTGAATTGCCGGCCAGCGTGAAGATGTTGCACATGCCGACGTCCTTGATGGAGAGTTCGTTGCCGTCACCCCACTGGTAGGCCGGATCGATGAGCATCCAGTAGTTGAGCCCGTCCCCGCCCGCCTCCAGGAAGTCCCGGGTCATGGCGTCCACAAACACCGGCTGGTCGTACTTGGGATCCCTTCGGAGGATGCCGTACTCCTCCATGACCACGGGTTTTTTGAGGACTTCCCGCGCGAGACGCACGTGTTCCGTGATGACGAACTTCGTGGCCTCCTGGCTCCAGCGGGCATACTCGCTGGCCGGGTAGATGTGATAGGTCGCGAAGTCGATCGAAGACGGCTGGTGGATCGTGATGAAATCGGCGCCGGAGTAATGCTTCCCATCCGCCAGGGGTCCCTCCCCTCCCGTCGTGACCAGTTGTTTCACGCCACAGGACTTGAGGAACCGGGCCATTTCGTCGCACCAGGCCGCGAGGGTCTTGCCCGTCTCGTCCCTCTCGTAGCGCGGCTCGTTCATCAGGTCCCAGGCCAGGATGACGGGATCGTCCTTGTAGGCGACCCCGGTGATCGTGTTCTTCCGGTTCACCAGGTACTTCATGTAGTCCTGGTAGGCCTTCTTGACCTCGGGTTTGTCGAAGAAGTCGTTCTTGTCCTTGTACCCGAAATACTTGGCCCAGACCTCGGCACCGCCGTAATCGGTCCAGTTGTTGGAGAGGGCCAGGATGAGCCGCACCTTGTGCTTGCGCGCGGAGGCCACCACGCGGTCCAGGTCCCGGAAGGACTTCTCGCGCCACTTGCCCGGCCCGAGCACGAAATAGCGGTCCATCTCGCCGGGCCAGGACTCCTCGGTCTTGTCGGTACAACCGAAGGCCCATGTGCGCATCACCGTGAACCCGATGCGGTTGCAGTCCGCGAACACCGAATCGATGAGCTTGTCGTCGGAGAGATGCAGGTAATAGTTGTTGGTGCCCACCCAGCGATAGGGCCTCTCGCCGTCCCAGAACCGACCGTCACGGACCTTGATAAATTGACCCGTGAAGGAGGGCGGGGATTTCGGCTGGACTCGTACCACAGAGGGGACCTTCAAGGTCATGCGATCCGAGAAAATCGCCTTGCCCCCGGGCCTTTCAGCTTTCACCTGAAGGGTGTACTCCTCGCCGGCCCGCAACCCCGCGAGGACCACGACCGGATCCGCCGAAGGCTTGGTTTCCCGGTCGAGAAGCCCCTTCAACCCGTAGCGCACCGACACCTTGGCTGGAGAGGAAAGCTGGACCTTGACCGTGGCCTTCCCCTCGTTCACGCGGCTGGGCGCGGCTCCGGAAGTGACCTGCACGCCGACGGGAAGATCGCCGTCACCGGAACCCGCGGTGGTTCCCGGGACCGTCTTCAGGTTGGCGGGGATCGGTTTCGTGATGTCGGCCCAGGCGACCAGTACCGCGCCGGCCGAGGATGCGACGGCAACATCCGAGGACACGCGGGCAATCACGGGGCGCCCGCTGACGCGCGAGAAGGATTCGGCCTCCTGGACGGTTCCCTTGAGAAGGATGAAATCCACTCCGGGCTGGGCCGCGGCCTTTTCCGCTTCCACGCCGGACGATTTCGGATCGAGCGAAAGGACCACCGGCTTCCTCGGACTGTGTTTCCGCAGGAAAGAGGAGGTCTCGGCCACCCATCGTTCCACGTCCTTCGGTGCGCCCCCGGGATTCGAGGGATCGTCGGCGAGCACCCAGGCCAGGATAATGGGATCCTCGGAGTAGGTGACCTTCGTCAAGGTGTTCACGCGGGAGGCGAGCGTCTTCAGGGAGGCCTCGAACCATTCGCGACAACGGAAGTCCGTATAGAAGACGCCCGGATTGGGGCTTCCGGCCCACCCGGCATAGCGGGCCGCCAGGGTATCGTCGGACAGGGTCAAAAGAACCCGGATCCCGGCCTTCCCGGCCTCGGCCACGACCGCGTCCAGGCCCTTCAGGGCCGCCTCGTCGAGACGACCGCCTTCGGTCGGGAAGGACGTCGCGCCGTTCCCCGCCACCCGGAATGCGTCCATCTTGACGACGTTGGCACCCGAACGGACCGCTTCGGAAAACGACCGGGCCAGTTCGGAGGAAGACGCGCCCCAAACGTCCCCGGTATCCAACCCGCGGAGAACAACAACCTTGCCATTATCCCGAAGAGAAAGCCCCTTCACCTCCACCCGGGTCGTTGCGGCGACCCCGGCGGCCCAAGCGCCACCTGCCGCCAGGAGGATGCCGCCGAGGATGATGGACATGGTTGCCTTCATGGAAGTCCCGCCTTCTCGTTCGGTTTAGCGGCCGATGAGCCGCCCTTCGCGCCTTCGTGGTGACCGTCTGGCCTTCAGAACTTCGCCGACAGGGCGAACGCCCAGGCGTTCACGGTCTTCAGGCCGTACTCGTCCTTCCAGTAGTTGACAAAAGAAGGAACCCCGTAGGCGACCGCGAACTCCACGGAATTCTCGAAGATCCGCTTGGACAATCCGGCGTTCCAGTTCACGAACTCGCCCGACCGCGACCCGCACTTCCGAGTATGCTTGCCCTCGCCCGTGAGCCAGGTCCCGTTCCAGAAGCGGTAGGAAAGGCCCCCCGCGTTGGAGACCTCCTCCCAGTAGTCGGTGTAGGAGAAGCGGAACAGGTAGTTGGCGAACAGCCCGTCCATGAGCCGGTAGCGCAGTTCCGGGTTCACCGTGACGGTGGTGAGTTTCGTGGACAGGAGCGGATTCACCAGCGAGGTGTCACCCGCATCCTTGCCCTCGTTGTACCAGTGCCACCACATGAAATAGTACAGGCGGTTCGATTCGTAGTTCTGGGCCACGAGCCGCAGGTCGCGGTTGGCGTAGGTACTGGTGCGCTGGGCATAGGTGTACATCTGGCCGTACACGTAGAAGCCGTTGAACAACTCGTCGAGGAAGCGGCCCTTCTTGCGCAACTTCGCGATGGCCGGGAACTGGTCGGCCTGCCAGGACGCCTCGAAGGCATGCTGGTACGCGCCGGGAACGCTGGTCTTCGCATAGGGTGCGAAGAACGCCTCCTGCATCTCGGTGCGGGAAGCGGAGAATTTCAGGGGTCCGATGAAATCCAGCGATTCGACATAGAACCGGCCGCCCACGCGGTAGGCGTCGGCCTCGGGCGAGGATGCCCCGTAGGGACTCCCGTCCCAGGTCTTGTAGAAACTGCGGGCCACCTCGCCCTCCAGCGAAAGGTTCAGGTCCCTCAGGTAACCCCGGAAATCCACCTCGGCGGTCTTGACATCGGACTCGACCTCGGCATTCAGGGGGTTGGCGCCCTGTTTCGAACCGAAGCGGTGCCCGATGACTCCACCACCCAGATTGTAATCCTCGAGGAATGTTCGATTGACCCTCACGGCGTAGCCCGAGGAGTTGCCCAGGGTGTGCGGTTTGTCCCCGTAACGGGCGAATCCAACGGCCTGCAGGGATGTATCGAATGCATAGAAACGTTCCGAAGCCCCGAGAAGGTTCCCGCCCAATACCCCTCCGTCGAGGAGGGCCAACGGATCGTCGGTGCCGGGCAAGGCCTCGCCGGTGGAAAGCGCCGCCTCGTTGCCATAACCCCGGAGGTCCAGTCGGACCTTGGTGAGACTGCCGATCGCCGGACCGGAGTCCGTCTTGTAGACATCGCCTTCCACCTTCAACTGGGCCGAGTCGGCCGGGTTGACCTTCAGCTGGAGGGTCTGCTGGACGGCGTAATCGGTCTGGGAGGCCGGAAGCTCCCCGAAAGCGGTCGTCTTCGAGGATCCTCCCAACTGCACCCGGTCGAAGTAGAGGGTGCCCCGGCCCGTCGGGGCGGAAAGCTTGACGTGCACCTCGTCCACACCGGCCTTGTTCCGGAAGGTCTCGCCGACCGCCCAGGCCGTCCGGGCCGACTTGAAGGAGGTCCCGTAGAGTTGGACCGCCAGGTTTCGGTTCCACCCGGGGGCGAGGGTGAGGGAGGGGCTCTCGATCCAGAGATCGTCCGAGAGGGACTTGAAAGCCACCGAGGCCTGGATGGGGGGGCCGGCGTTGTAGACGTCGACCATGAGGAGGTCATAACCCCTCAGGTCGCGGAAACCCGCCGGGACCTTCCACATGAATTCGGGAGGGTCCCCGCCCGTCTGGTCGTATTCCACCTTCAGGGTACGATCCGCTTCCGTCGCGTAGAGGGAAGAGGAGGAAAGCCGCGTCTTCGCGCTGGCCTGCCAGGCGGAGATCCCTTTTTCAAAGCTCTCGACAAGGTCGTAGCGAATGAAACGACCGGTCAGAAGGGTCTTCGAGGATCCTCCCACGACCTTCCCGGCCTCCGGCATCCCCAGGGCCCCGAGCGGGTCCCGCTCGAGCGTGCGCAGGTTGGACAACACGAGGGAGCCCTCCTCCGCGCGGTTGGGATAAACAATGAAGGAGATGGAACGGATGTCGTCCTTCATGTCGAGATAGTCGCTGTTGCTCCAATTGCTCCTCTGGGTCTTGAGTTGGGGCGAGGACAGGTCGATCGTGAGGTTCCGGTTCCACCCCGGCGCCACCATCACCTCGCGGGCCTCGTGCCACAGGAAGTTCGGGCCCGTCTGCACGGCGAAACCCAGGTTCACGGGATGATCCTGGGGGTTGTACACGTCCACCTGCACCCCCAGGACGCTCGTCCAATCGAGGTTCTCATCCTTGTAGTAGCGGGCCTTCTGGCTGTCGGACTGGGTCCGATACTTGAGTTTGACCGTCCGGATCCCGTCCATCCTCTCGTAATAGACGACCGTGGCGAACGAGTTATCGGTGGCCGACGTGGAGGGGATCCACCCCTTGGCGGCCGACTGCAAAGGATCCCAAATCACTGAACGCCCCTTCAAGGACCGGACCCGGGGTCCGGTCAAGGCCAGGGGCGAGAGCCCCGTCACCCGCACGTTGTCGAGGTAAACCGATCCCTTCTGCGCCTTGTTCGTGAAGACGCCGATGAAGAGCTTCTTGGTGTCCTTGAGATTCTTCGGCCGGGCGTTGTTCTGCCAGCCCGTGGACTGGGCCTTGAAGGTGGGGGAATCCAGGCGGAACGTGAGGTCCCGGTTCCATCCTTTCTTCAAGGGCATTGTCTTGGATTCCCACCACTCGTAGCTCGACCCCGTATTGAGGGCCAGGTAGCACTGGAGGGGGGCGTCCTCCGGCAGGTACACGTCGACCTTGACGGCCTGGGCTCGGGAGAGGTCCAGCGCCATCTCCACGCCGAAGGAGGCGTTCTTGTCGGCGGGGATGTCGAAATCGCATTTCAGGGAGCGGCTCCCCTCCGACGCGGTCACGGTCGAGGGCGCTGCGCCCGTGGCGCCGGACCAACCCGAGTCGGCCGAGAACCGGACCGGATCCTTCTCGAACCCGTCCAAAAGAGTATCGGTGCCCGTCAAGGGCACGTCCGGAGGCAGGACCCGGTCCAGCTGCTTTTTCAGGGCTTTGGGATCGGAAGCGACGAGGCGCACGTTGTCCACGAGGATGTGCCCCTCCCCGACCGAATGCGGAAGGATGTAGATCATGATCTTCCGGGTCTGGGAAAGGTTTTTGATGGAGGTGTCGTTGCGCCACCCGGAGGCCTGGCTCTTGTAGGCGCTGGACTGGATCGGAAAGGTCACATCCCGGTTCCACCCCGGTTTCAGGGGTTTCAACATGGATTCGAAGTATTCCCATTGCGCTCCGGTATTGACGGCGAAACACGTGTCCATGTCGTCCGTGCCGGGCACGAACACGTCGAAGCGAACCCCGCTAACCTTCGAGAGGTCGAGGTTCGACTCGAACTGGAAGGCGCCCTTGTCGTCGGGATTCCTGAGGCGATACGAGAACTTCCCCGCCCGCCGACCCTGCGTCGTGTCCGCCACTTCCACCGACTCGGCGCCGGTGGCGTTCGAATAGGCCGTATCAGGGGCGAAGGGGGAAGAACCCTCGAAACCGGCCAAAAGGACGTCCGTGCCTGACACCACATCCGAGGGTTTCACGCGGACGACCCTGGAAGGGTCGGCACCGGCCAGGCGCAGGTGGTCGATGTAGACGAACCCCGATCCCGCGTCCTGGGCCTCGAAATAAACCCCCGCTTCCCGGATGTCCGAAAGGGTCGGCGCCTGCAGGAGGGCCGCCCCCGCAGTGACGGCGGAGGACGGGACTGCGGAAGGGGTCGAGGTCACCTGGAGGCGAATGGTCAGGTCACGGTTCCAACCCGGTTTCACCTCGATCCTCGAGGACTCGTACCAGGTCCATCGATCCCCCTGCTTCACGATGAAGAACATCTGGAATGGAGTCCGGGACGAGTTGTAGACGTCCGCCTGGAAAGCCGTGGCGCCGGTGAGGTCGCCGGCTTGGCGAGTCACGAAGATCAGTCGACCCCCCTTGCCCGCGCACTCGAAGCGGGCCCGGTAACCCCGCTTCCCTTCCGAGGGAAAATCGGGAGAAATGCCGGAATCGGAGACGGCGAGACTGCCCATCCCGGAGGCGGCCCAATACGAGACGCCCAGTTCGAAGTCGGCCCAGGAGACGACTGACGCCGAAGCCGTCTGAGCCGTGGTGACGACCGTCAGGAGGATCAGGGGCAGGAGAATGCGTCGGGTCATCGCGGGTTTCCCTTCCTTTGGGTTCGGATTAATAGGTCCATGTATCGAAATGCACGTTCGAGGGAACAGCGGTGGCACCGGTCGCGAAAACGATACCGACGGCTTTCACCAACGTCGGGTCGTATCCGACCGCGGTGTTGTCGGGGGCACTGGTGTTCATCGTGACGATCGTCCACGAGCCCGCGGTCAGGGCGACTTCCGCCCCGGCACCCCAGGCCCATGAGACGCCGGTCTTCAGAAAGAGCTTGGCACGTGCGTCGCCCGAATCAAGCCGTACCCGCAACTGGAGCGTCCGCCCGGAGAGGTTCAGGTCCGAGACGGTCTTCTGGAGATGCGCCTCCTGGACGACGGCGTTGTAGACGAGCGTGACGGAGGCCGATCCCGGCGCAGGATCACCCGACGTGCCGTCGAAGGAGAGGGTCACCGGGAAGCAATAGGGGGAGGACCCCAGGGCGCAGGCGGCCGCGGGGGGCTTGGCCTCGGTCCAGTCCACGGTCCAGCCCTCCAGGGACGAGACGAAGTAGCTCCCGTTGGGATTGGTCGTGGGCGTACTCGTCACGGTCGGAGTGAAAGTTGGGGTGGCGAAGGGATCCGGGGTGTTCGTAGAGGTCGGGGTCCGGGTGAAGGTAGGTGTCGCCGTGGGGGGCACCGAATAGCTCCAACTGTCGATTCGGGCGCTAACCGGTCCGGCCGCGCCCGAGGTGAGCGCCACGCCGACCTCCCGAACGTCCGCAGCGGAATATCCGGCCGCACTCCAGGAAGGGTTGGCCGCGCTCATCGTGGCCTGGGACCATTCACCGGCGACAAGAATGGTGTCGTTCCCGTTGGCCCAGTAGTAGACGGAGCCGGTCTTCACGAAGACCTTGGCGGTCACGGGTCCGCCCGAATCCAGCCGGAGGTGGACACAGATGTCCGATGCGCTCAAGTTGAGGGGGGTTGAAAGCGCCCGGCTGAAATGCGCCTGCTGACCTGCGCGGGTGAAACCCATGGAGACCTGCAGGCAACCGGGATTCGGGGAGCCCTCCGCCGAATCGAAGGTCACGGTCACCGGGAAACACACGCCGGGATAGGAAACCCCGCAGGTCGGAGTGGGAGCCGGCACCGTCTTGTCCTCGGTCCAGGCAACGGCCCACCCTTCCACGCCGGAGTCGAAGAACCAGCCCTGCAGGTATCCACAGGGCCCGCCGGGCGTGGGGGTGGAAGTGGGTTTAATGGAGAAGTCGGGGGGGGTGAGTCCCGGTTTCTTGCCGCAACCGAGGGGGGCCGTTACCAGGAGGATCAGGAACAGGACAGAGAACAGACAGGTTCGTCTCATGCGGGACCTCGGGACGGATTCATTAAAACGTTTAAGGCGTTTTAAAGTATCAACCTGGCCGGTACCTGTCAAGGAAAGGCGCCGTTCCGCGGCCAGGCGGAAAACCATAAAAAAGCCCCGGCAGGACGACCTGCCGGGGCGAAAAAACGGTTTAAGGATTCCTCAGGGACAATCAACCAGCTGGATGTTGTCGATGTAGATGGGCTGTCCGCTGATTCCGTCGCCATTGATGATGAAAACCAGGCGGTTGATGGTGTTCGTGGGATCGATGGGTGAGGCCGCCCAATCCAGGTCCCACGTGATCGTGTTCATGGCACCCAGCGTCAGGACCTTCTCGGCCGTCCCATCCAGTAAAGCATCCCAATCCGCTCCGGCTCCGTTGGTGTTGCCGTTGTCGGTGTTGGAGACCGCCACAAAGGAAATCTGGGCCCACCCCGTGAAGGTTCCGGCGGGGACGTAAACGTTCATCCGGAGGCGGTCGACACCCACCCAGGTGTTGGTGGTGACGCCGTTGCTAATTCCGGTATCGAAGCCCGTGAGGACCGCGGCATCCTGCATCCAACCGGTACCGATCGTGACCAGGGTGACCGCCAGGGCACTCGTGCCTTGTGCGATGGCCGCAGGCGGTGAAGTGACGATGGCCCGAGTGGCTTCCGTCCCACTCCAGACGCCGTTCTCGTCGATGGTCTCGCACCCGTTCATGACCGTATAGGTGCACAGGGGCGTCGGGGTAGGGGTCGCGGGATTCTCAGTGATGACCACCTCATCCC
>CAZGWJ010000074.1:0-13287 GCA_964529445.1 uncultured bacterium | reverse complement strand
CTCCCTTCGATCCATCGTATTCACCAGCGCCACCCTCTCGGTGGCCTCCGACTTCACCTATTTCCGGCATGCCCTGGGTCTCGAAGCGGACGGCGAGAATCCCCTGAAGGTTCGCACCTTGCAACTCGGTTCGCCCTTCGACTTCAAGAAACAGGTCATCCTGTATCTGCCCGGGAAGATGCCCCATCCCCGCAGGGAGGAGGCGGACTACACCCGCGCGGTCATCGAACACGTGAAGGCCTCGGTCAAGGCCTCCCACGGAAAGGCTTTCGTGCTTTTCACCTCCTTCCGCATGATGCGGGAGGTGGCGGCCGTGGTGAGGCCGCTACTCGAGGAGATGAAGATCACCTTCCTCATGCAGGGCGAGGAGGGATGGGACCGCACCCGCCTTCTCAATACCTTTCGCATGGACGTGGATTCCGTCCTGTTCGGGGTGAACAGCTTCTGGGAGGGTGTGGACGTGCCGGGGGAGTCCCTCTCGAACCTCATCCTGACCAAACTCCCCTTCACCGTGCCGGAAGGGCCGGTGGTCGAGGCGCGTCACAAGCGCCTCAAGGAGATGGGACAGGAACCCTTCTCGGTCGAGAGTCTTCCCGAGGCGGTCCTGCGACTCAAACAAGGTTTCGGGCGCCTCATCCGCACGTCGAAAGATCATGGGATGGTGACCATCCTCGATCCCCGGGTCACGACCGAGAGGTGGGGAAGGGTGTTCCTGAAGGCGTTGCCGGAATGTGATATGAGAATTATCGACGGCCCCGCGGGTTACGGAAAACAGGGTGGCGGGTCATCCAAGAAGATGAAGAAGGGAACGGCCCGAGTCAAAAGCGTTTGAAAAGTGTGGAAAGGTGAAGGTAACGGCAACGGACATAGCTGCGGAGTGAGATGGTTTTGGTCGCAGGATCCGCCTACCCTTCGGCCTCGCTCAGGGCGGGTCGGCGGGCTTCCTCACCATGACGGATGGGGCAAACAGAGACGGCGACGGCCATCTGGAGTCTATGCCCTATCGGTTTCCATCCCCTCCATCGGTGGCTGAATCGTCTTGTCGTTTGCCATCCATATCCGCGTAAATCGGCGTTCATCGGCGGTTCATTGCCGTTGTCGCGTCATGGGATGGAAGGTAGAATACCGGCCATGCAGAAGCGAACCGCGGCCCCGAAGGGGGACGATGCCGGGGACCTGAGGCTTGTGAGCCGCGAGAAGGTCCTCGATGAGGAGGAGACTTCCCTTCGCCCCCAGACCCTATCCGAATACGTGGGTCAATCCGCCCTTCGGGAGTCGCTGGGGATCACCCTTCAGGCGGCCAAGAAACGCAGGGAACCTCTGGAGCACCTGCTGCTTTCGGGTCCTCCGGGGTTGGGCAAGACCACCCTGGCTTGCATCGTGGCCCGGGAGATGGGAGCCCAATTGAGGATCACCTCGGGTCCCATCATCGAGCGGGCGGGGGACCTGGCAGCGCTTCTTACGAATCTCCAACCGTTCGACGTTTTGTTCATCGATGAAGTGCATCGCCTCCCCAGGGTCGTCGAAGAGGTTCTCTACCCGGCCATGGAGGATTTCCAGCTCGACATCTTGATCGGGAAGGGGCCGACGGCCCGCTCGATCCGGCTGGAACTGCCGCCTTTCACCCTGATCGGGGCCACGACGCGAGCCGGCCGTGTGAGTGCTCCCCTGCGCGACCGCTTCGGGGTCGCGCACCGGCTGGAATTCTACTCGCCTCCGGAATTGGCCCTCATTGTCGAGCGGTCGGCCCGGGTCTTGAAAGTGGAGACCGCGAAGGAGGGTGCCCTCGAGATCGCCCGCCGCTCGCGGGGAACGCCGCGTATCGCCAACCGTCTCCTGCGGCGCGTGCGGGATTACGCCCAGGTGAAGGGAAGGGGTCTCATCGACCGCGATGTGGCCGACCAGGCCCTGACGATGCTCGAGGTGGACGCATTGGGCCTGGATCGCATGGATCGACAGATCCTGGACTCGGTTCTTCGCAAGTTCGGCGGAGGTCCCGTGGGTCTCGAAACCGTGGCCATGTCGGTGGGAGAGGAACCCGACACCGTCGAGGATGTCTATGAACCCTTCTTGGTGCAGGCCGGGTTCCTGCAGAGGACCCCTTCGGGGCGCAAGGCCACACCGAGTGCCTATCGGCATATGGGTTTGACGCCCCCCGCGGGCGCGCAGGGAACACTGCTTTGAACGGCAATGATGAATTAGGAATGGGAAATGAGGAGTTTAGGAAGGGAAGCGACGACGGCAAAACCTGAGATCCCTCGGTGCCTTCCCCCGTTCAGGGGACCTTCGGCGGGATGACCGATACGACGAAAAGCTGAACAAAACGGCTGAATTCAGGAGCGGGAATTGAAGAACCGGACTTCCATGGTGGTCCTCTATACCCTCATCACGCTCATCGGCGTGGTGTGCGGTCTCGCCTTCCCCTATGTCCTGAAACTCTCGGAACCGTCGGGAATTTCCCTCTCGGCGATTTCCATCCTGATGGGTGTCCTGTTGTCCGGCGCGATCCTCTTCGTGGTGAGGAAGGTCATCCTGAAACCCCTCAACGACTTCACCAAAGCCATGGAGGTCCTTTCCCGGGGGGACCTGAAGATCCAGGTGTCCGAGAACTACCCCGGGGATTTCGGCGTTTTCGCGCGCAATTTCAACCAGATGATCCGCTCCGTGCGCTCCTCGGTGGCCCACCTCAAGAAGAGCTCCCAGGAGACCCTCTCCTTGGCTCAGCAGTTGACGCAGACCATCCAGCAGATGCACGGGGCCACCGAGGAAGTCTCGACCACCATCCAGAACATCTCCCGCGGGGCCGAGGAGCAGGCCTCGAAGGTCCAGGAGGCCTTCAATATCATCGACCGCATGGCAGGGTCCATCCAGACGTCCGCCGAGCAGTTGAACGCGGCCGAGAAAGCCGTTGCCCGCTCGAAGAACGCCTCCGACGCGGGGGCCCAGGCCGTCCAACGCACCGTGGATCACATGAATACCATCAGCGAGGAGGTCCAACGGTCCGCATCGGAGGTCAATGAGCTGGGCGCCCGTTCGAAGGCCATCGGTCAGGTCGTGGACGTCATCACGCACATCGCCGACCAGACCAACCTCCTGGCCTTGAATGCGGCCATCGAGGCGGCCCGCGCGGGGGAGTACGGACGGGGATTCGCCGTGGTGGCCGAGGAGGTCAAGAAGCTGGCGGACGGGTCCGCCGAAGCCGCCGGTAAGATCGGCGGCATGATCCGGGAGATCCAGAAGGAGATCCTCGGCGTCGTCGGCAGCATGAGTACGGGCGCCGAGAAGGCGGTCGAGGGGAGAACGGTGGTGGCCACGGCGGGAGCCGCTCTCAAGGACATCCGTTCGGCTTCCGAGGAGGTTGCCGCCCAGGTTCAGGAGATCTCTAAGGCCTTCGAGAGCCAGGCCGACGAGGCCGGCAAGGTGGTCGAGGCCATCACGAACATCGTGGCTGTTTCCGAGGAGAATGCTTCGGCCACCGAGGAGATCTCGGCTTCGACCGAGGAACTGACGGCATCCATGGAGTCCATGGTGGCGGCGGCACATCAACTGGAAGGAGTAGCCCAGCGCTTGCGGGAGGCATCCTCCACCTTTGCCGACTAGGTTATTGAGTTGTTGACCCCCAAGTCCCCAAGGGAACTGCTGCATAACAGTTGATCGAGCGGAACCCATAATCCTTGAAAATTATTGGAACCTCCCTATATTTGTTCCGTCCAAATGTCATGTCGGTTGATGGCGCGACGTTCAGGGGGATTTTTCGCTGTTCCCGCCCCTCTTGGGGTCTTGGGGACTTGGGGGTTTATTGACCGGATGATCGAAGTAAACGACCTCGTCAAAACATACGGTTCCATCCAGGCGGTTGATCACGTGTCCTTCACCGTGCCGAAGGGCGCCATCCTCGGCCTGCTGGGGCCCAACGGCGCCGGCAAGACCACGACCATGCGCATCCTGACCACGTCCCTTCCGCCCAATTCAGGGACCGCGAAGGTGGCCGGTTTCGACGTCCTGGATTCCCCCCAGGAGGTCCGGCGGCGCATCGGCTATCTTCCCGAGACGCCTCCCCTGTATTTCGACATGACCGTGATGTCGTACCTGAGGTTCGTGGCCGACATCAAGGAAGTCCCTGTGAGCGGCAAGGCCGACCGCATCGGGGAAGTCCTCGAGATGACGGGCTTGGCCCCCATGTCCAAGCGCCTGATCGGGCACCTCTCGCTGGGGTACCGTCAGCGCGTGGGTCTGGCGCAGGCCCTTCTGAACGACCCGGAAGTGCTGATCCTGGACGAGCCTACGAGGGGTTTGGATCCCAAGCAGATCCTCGAGATCCGCAAACTCATCAAGTCCCTCTCGGGTCAGAAGACCATCATCCTCTCGACGCACATCCTTCCGGAGGTTTCCGAGACCTGCGATCAGGTGGTTATCATCGACCAGGGCAAGGTCGTGGCCGCCGACAGCGTGGACAACCTCTCCCAACGGCTGGCAGGTGGCAAGAACCTCGAGCTGGAGGTCAAGGGGCCGTCCCGGGAGGTCGAGAGCGCCCTTGCGAAATTGGAGGGCGTTTCCGGCGTGAGGCTCCTGGGGCGGGAGAACCGTTCGACGGTCCGCTTCGAAGTGGCGACCGACGGGTCGTCGGACGTCAAGGATGCGATCTTTCTTTGCGTAGCGAAGAACAAGTGGACCCTCCACCAGATGACGCCTGTGGGCTTGAGCCTGGAAGAGGTCTTCCTGAAACTCACTACCCAGGAGGCGGCCGAATGAGTCTTGACCTCCGGAAAGTCCTCGCCATCGCCCGCAAGGATTTCGGGCATTATTTCGTTTCGCCCATCGGCTACGTGGTGCTGTCCGTGTTCTTCTTCGTGGTGGGCTATTTCTTCTACCTCATCGCGGTCTCGCCCTACCCCGTGGCCAGCATGACCCCCATCTTCCAGAATGCGGTCATCCTCCTTCTTTTCCTGACGCCCATGATCACCATGAAGCTGTGGTCCGAGGAGGAGAAGTCCCAGACGGTCGAGCTTCTCCGGACCTCCCCGGTCACCCTCTGGGAGGTGGTGCTGGGCAAGTACCTGGCTGTCTGTTCCTTCGCGGTGGCCATGATCTCCTCGACCTTCCTCTACCTTCTCGTCATCCTGTACGCGGGGAATCCCGATCCGGGCGTCCTCTTCGCGAATTACCTGGGGTTCGCCCTGGTCGGAATGGCTTTCTTCTCGCTGGGTCTTCTGGCATCGACCTTCAGCGAGAACCAGATCGTGGCGGCCGTGTCGGCCTACGGGATCCTCCTGATGCTTTGGATCATCGGTGCGGCGTCCCAGAGCGTCCAGGGCCCCATCGGGGCGATCTTCCAGTACCTCTCCCTCTTCGACCACATCGAGGACTTCATGCGAGGCGTCATCGACGTCAGCCATCTCGTCTACTTCGGCAGTCTCATCTTCATCGGGCTTTTCCTTTCGGTGAAACTGCTGGAAGGGAAGAGGACCTGACATGAAGACCCTCCTGGCCCTTCGCGAACGCAATGCGTGGCTATCCTATGGCGGGGCCGGCCTGACGATCGCCGGCATCCTTTCGATCTCCATCTACAACGACACCCGGTGGTGGAGTCTCCTCCTGCTCGTGCTGGGAACGGTCCTCCTCCTGCTGTTCTTGGCCGCTAACCTGGGGGAGGTGCGCGAGACGGGGCGCCGGCGCTCGACCCGGGTCCGGGCCGGCCTCGTCACGGTGGGCCTTTCCATGCTTTGCATCCTGGGTGCCGTCAACTACATCGTCCAGCGGCATCCCCTGCGTTGGGACCTGACCTCCAACAAGGTCTACAGTCTCTCGGAGCAGACCCGGGACGTCATGAAACGCCTCAAGAACGACGTCCACGTGACCCTCTTCCTGACGCAAAGGAAGGGCACCCTGCCGGAGGTGGCGCGGGCACAGGCCCTGCTGGAGGAGTACGCCAAGGAATGCCGGAAGATCAAGTTCCGCACGGTGAACGTGGACAAGAGCCCGTCGGAGGCACGGCGCTTCAACATCCGGGAACTGAATGTGGTGGTCTTCGAGAGCGACAAGAACCGCAAGGATGTCCTTCAGCGCGATTACGTCACCTATGCGTTCGAGGGACGTCGGCCCGTTCCCAAGTTCCAGGGTGAGGCGGCCTTCACCTCGGCCCTGATGACCATGATGGATGAGACCCAGAAGGTGCTCTATCTCACCGAGGGTCATGGTGAGAAGGAGATCCAGAGTCCCCAGCCCGAGGGGTTGAACAGCGTGAAGGACATGCTGGAGAAGTCCAATTATGCCATCAAAAGCGTCAACCTCCTAAAGGATGCGAAGATCCCGGCCGATTGTGCGGTGTTGGCATCCCTCGGTCCTCAGCGCGGATTCTCCCCGAAGGAGGGTGAGGTCATCCGGGAATGGATGAAGAAGGGCGGGAAGTTCCTTCTCGCCATCGATCCCCGCGTCCCCGCCGACGCCTTCCAGCCGCTCCTCCAGGACTACGGCATCCGCCTGGGTGACAACGTGGTCATCGACAAGACCAGCTTCGCCTTTCCCGACCTCCTGGCGGTCATACCGCAGTACCGTTTCCATCCCATCGTCGAGAAGCTTTCGGAATCCAAGGTGTTCAGCGTCATGCCTTATACCCGGAGCGTCACGACCCTGTCCCCGGCCCTGGACAAGGCCCAGACGGTGATCCTCCTTGAGACGACCGCCGAAGGTTGGGGGGAGACCAATTTCACCGATAAGAAACCGGTCTACAACCCCGGGGGCGATCTCAAGGGGCCCGTCCCCATGGCCGCCGCCAGCGAATGGAGTCCCGTGGAGTCGCCGGAGACCGTAAGCCGCCTGGTGGTCGTCGGGGGTTCCTCCTGGTTGACCAACGCCATGGCCCAGGCGCCCGGCAACTTCGACCTGGCCGTGAACGCCGTCAACTGGCTGGCCATGCAGGAGAACAAGATCTCCATCCGCCCCAAGGAGGAGGAGCAGCGCATGATGAGCCTCTCCAACGTGGGCATCAACGTCGTGAAGGTCCTTGCGCTCATCCTCCTGCCCTTCGGCATCCTCGCAGCCGGCACGTTCGTCTATTTCAGGCGCCGCAACCTTTGACGGGTGGGCCGGCGCGGCGGGATGCCGCGGAGACTGCAGGAATGACCTGGAATCCAGGTCGCCGATCGATCCAGGGAGAGCCTCATGAAACCCTTCCGTAGTGCCATCCTTTACCTCCTGGTGGCCGTCGCGCTGGGGGCCTATATCTGGTTCTTCGAACGAAAGCCGATCGAGGATCCCGCCCAGAAGAAGACGCGCATCTACGACCTCGTGGCCGACGATGTCCGCACCATCGTCCTCAGCCATCCCGGCGCCGAGAAAAAGGCCGACCGGGTTCCCGTCACCCTCGGAAAGAACGCGAAGGGCGATTGGGAGATCCGTGAGCCGGGTCCCTACGAAGCCGACAACAACACGGTCCGCAACATCCTCACCAGCCTGGCCGATCCGGGCGTGGAGGAGGAGATCGAATCCCCGCGGGACCTAGCGGAATTCGGCCTTTCCGAACCCTCGGCCTCGGTGGCCTGCCTGATGGCCGACGGCAAGTCCATCACCCTTTTGATCGGCGCCAAGACCATCAACGGGCAATCCGTCTACGTCAAGCCGCACAACCGGACCACGGTCTACATGATCGGTGTCGCGACCCACATGGCCCTCCTGAAGAAGGTCAACGAACTCCGCAACAGGGTGGTCTACGCCACGGGTTATGCGGAGGCGAGACGCGTCGTCCTGTCCCGGCCGGGCCGCGAACGGGTGGAACTCGAGAAGAAGGACGAGGTCTGGCACGTAAGGACGCCCGCGGGTACGTGGGAAACGGCCGACGAGGACGAGACGAGACAGCTCCTCAACATCGTGAACGGCATTCGAGTCCAGGAGTTCCTGGACCGCCCCGACCTGTCCCGGCTGGGACTGGGGGAACGGAACCGGGGAATGATCGAGATCTGGCCATCCGAGAAACGGCCTTCGGTCACACTGGTCCTGGGGGAGAAGATCAAGGACAAGGGGCAGATCTACCTGCGGCGCAAGGACCAGCCCTTCGCCGTGAGCGTGGTGGACCATTTCGACAAGGACACCGACAAGAAATGGGCGGATTTCCGCGATCGAAACCTCATGCGCTTCGATGCCCCCGAGGCGGTCCGCTTGAAGGTTTCGAAGCCCGGGGCATCGCTCGTTTACGAGAAAAATCCGGACGGTGTCTGGCTGTGTCCCGGCCGTTCCCAGGCCAACGACGAAGCCGCCCGTATCGTGGATGCCCTCGCTTCGACCCGTGTCCAGGCTTTCGTCGAGGGGATCTCGGCGGGCGACGCCGGAACGGTCCATCCACCCCAGGCCGCGGTGGTCAACCTGAAGGACGGGAAGATCCGTGAATTCCGTTTCGGGAGAAGACGCGACGACAAGATCCTCGTGGCCACCCCCGCGGGCAGGGGCCACTTCCTCGTCTTCCCGAACGCGGCCAACCAGATCGAGAATGTTCTCACGGGTATCACGGCTTCCGGGACGCCCCGGCCCTGAGAATTCCGGGGCGCGCGCCGGCTGGTTGCGGGCGCAACATCATTGGGGTTTTGACGGCGGGGCCGTCATCCCGGATAATGCGTGGCCATGGATTCCAGCATCATCGGCAAAGCCCTCATTCTCGTCGGCGTGTTCACCCTTCTTTTGGGTGTCTTCCTCGCGTTCGGCTCGCGGATCCCCTGGCTGGGGCGCCTACCCGGGGATATCCATGTCGAACGGGAGGGTTTCTCCCTCCACTTCCCGCTGATGACCTGCATCCTTCTCTCCCTGTTGATCTCCGCCGTCCTGTGGTGGGTCGGTCGACGATGACCTATCCTTCCAGGGGTATCAAGACCCCGATCGCACGACGAAGGAACGGCGCGGCACAGTGGAAGACCCTCTGCGGCGTCCTTCTTATGTTCGTACTCGCGGGGTGCGCCGCACCCCAACGGCAATCCATCCCGCCCCTGAAACGTCCTCCCGACCAGGCCCCGGTGAAGTTGGAGGCCCGCTCACCCATCATGCGGGTGGCCATCGCCCTTCGGCGCTCGGACGTGAAGATCCGGTTTCCCCGGGAATACACCGTGACCGGACTTCCCGTGGAAAACGGAACGCCCGATGCAAGCGATGGTGTGCGCGAGGTCCGCGTGACGGCCGACCGGATCCGCGGGGATTCGGCGCGATTGACGCCCCTGAAGAGTCACGATGAGGTCTGGGTGGACGGGAAACCATACCACGGGGCACTCGAGGTTCGCGTGGACCGGCAGTCCACGATCACGGTGGTGAACGAGGTTCCCCTCGAGGAATACCTGTTGGGCGTCCTATCGGGCGAGGTTCCCAAGGATTGGCCCCTGGAGGCCCTGAAGGCCCAGGCCGTCGCCGCCAGGACCTTCGCCGTGAGAAAACGCGACGAGGCGAGGGCCGCCGGTCTCGCCTGGGACCTGGAGAACACGAACCTGTACCAGGTCTACGAGGGTTCCGGGAAGATCGGGGGCGGCATTCAAAGGGCCGTGAAAGAGACGAACGGTATCATCCTGACCCACGGGTCGAGGCCCATCCAGGCGATGTTCCATTCGAACTGCGGGGGTCGTACCTCGCGCGCATCGGACGTCTGGTCCTCGGACCAGCCCTACCTTCGGAGCGTCGCTTGCGGATATTGCGCGAAGGGGGCTCATTATCATTGGAGGGCCGAGTTGCTGATCCCCGACCTCGTCAGGAAACTCCGGACCTCGGGTATGGACCTCTCCGACGTGGCCGGTTTAAAGGTGGAGGAATGGGACGCATCGGGACGCGTCCGGCGTCTTGTCATTCTCGACGCCGACGGGAAGCGGATCGCCGTGCGGGGCAGCCAATTCCGCATGGCTGTGGGCCCCGATCTCGTGAAAAGCGCCCGCTTCGAGGCGGAGATCCTCTCGGACCGGGTGGTTTTCCGGGGCCGGGGTTGGGGCCATGGGGTCGGTCTCTGCCAGGAGGGAGCCGAAGGCATGGCCCGGGCGGGGTTCAACGCCTTCGAGATCCTCCGGAAGTATTATCCCGGTGTCATCAAGGAACGACTCAAATGATCCACCGCGAAGGCGCGAAGACACGAAGAAAGCCTCCTTTTGACTTGGCATCGCATGGCGAATATTCCCTGGTCTTCGCGACTCCGCGGTAAGGCTTCGTGAAAACATCCCTGTTCCATTACGACCTGCCTGACGAACTCGTGGCCCAGCGGCCCTTACCCGAACGGGATGCCTCCCGCATGCTCGTTCTCGACCGCTCGACCGGACGCGTCGAGCATTCCCGGGTCCGCGAATTGCCCCGCTACCTTTTACCGGGCGATGTCCTGGCGGTCAACCGGTCGAAGGTCATCCGCGCGCGTCTTCTCGCGACCAAGGGGCCTGCGGGTGCGCGTCTGGAGGTTTTCCTCCTGAGGGAGACTTCCCGGAAGGGTCCCGTCTGGGAGGCTCTGATCTGTCCCGGCAAACGCGTCAAGGGGGAGGTTCGGCTTCATTTCAGGCCGGCCGGTCAGGCGGATGTCGTATCGAATCTGGGGGATGGGCATTACCTGGTGAACTTCTCCCGGATCCGGGGTTTCGACCGTTTTCTCGAAAGGGCAGGCCATGTGCCCCTGCCGCCTTATATCCGGCGACCCGACGAAAGGGCGGATCGGGAACGCTACCAGACGGTTTTCGCGATGGAAAAGGGTTCGGTGGCGGCGCCGACCGCAGGTCTTCATTTCACGAAGTCCCTGCTGGCGGACATTGGCGAGGCGGGCGTTCGAAGGGTGTCCGTCACGCTTCACGTGGGATTGGGGACCTTCCTTCCCGTGACGTCGGAGGAGATCGAGGGGCATCGGATGCACTCGGAGGCCTACGAAGTGTCCCGAGCGGCCGTCACCGCCGTCCGCCGCGCGAAGGAGGCGGGGCGGCGCGTGGTGGCGGTGGGGACGACCTCCCTTCGGGCCTTGGAGTCGGCGGCGGCTGAAGGCGAACTCTCGTCCAAGAGCGGGACCACGGACCTCTTCATACGCCCCGGGTACCGGTTCCGCGTCGTGGACGCCCTTTTCACCAATTTCCACCAGCCCGGGTCCACGCTGTTGATGCTGGTGAGCGCTTTCGCGGGCCGGGAGCGGGTGCTTTCGGCGTATCGCGAGGCGGTCCGGCAACGCTATCGCTTCTTCTCTTACGGCGATGCGATGCTGATCCTCTGATGATCCAAGGCGGTGCTCGATGAATCGCTACATGAGAAGGGCGATCCGTGAGGCGGTCCGGGGGGTGAGGGAGGGGGACGGGGGGCCTTTCGGGGCGGTCGTTGTCCGGAGAGGCCGCGTGATCGCCGCGGCTCACAACACGGTCCTGCGGATGCACGATCCGACCTGCCACGCCGAGATGAATGCCTTGAGGATTGCTGCGAGAAAGCTGGGTCGTTTCGACCTTTCGGATTGCACCGTGTATTCGACCTGTGAGCCCTGTCCGATGTGCTTCGCGGCCTTGCATTGGGCCAAGATTCGGACGCTGTTTCAGGGCTGTACCCGTCGGGACGCGGAACGGATCGGGTTCGACGATCATTTCATCTATGAGGCCATCCGGGGGACTGCGAAGCGGAAGCAGGTCCGGGCGCGTTCCCTGGACCGAAAGGCGTGCCGGGTGCCCTTCGCAATATGGATCCGCAAGACCGACCGAATCCCCTACTAAGGGTTGGAGACCGCCAGCGCGAGCAGGGGCGCCGCGGTTTCGGGAGGGGCCATCGGCCCGGGGGTGGTGCGGATCCGATAGACCGCCTGGACATCGTCCAGGTAGACCGGCTCCCATTGTTCCCGGATCGTGAGTGCGAGTCGTTCCCATTCCCCTGGGGTGAGGCGGTCCTGGGGCGAGAATTCCCGTTCCGAACCCCTCCCGTGACGGCCATCCACCACCACGAAATCGATACCCCAGCGTTTCAGGCTTCGCGCAAAGGCTTCCCCGCCTCCCGTCTCGCGGAAGGCTCGGAAGAAGAAGGGGGGGTCCGTGCTCATTCGGGCCAGGTATCGTCTCCGGAAGTAGTAGCCCCGGGCTTCCCCCAGCAGGAGTAATTTCGCGTCCGGGGGGAGGTTGCGGTCCGCCCAGCGAGCCACGCGGTAATGACCGTTGACGCAGGCCCTCTCCAGGTAGGCCTCGCGCGTTTCCGCTCCTCTCCAGGATGCCCCGCCGCTGAAATAGACCCCGCTTATTCCTCCCAGGTAGGCGAAACCGAAGAGCGCACCTGTCACGGAAAGACTCTGCACCCATCGCGGATGGATGGTTGGTTGCCAGTATTTGTGTCCTGCGGCGATCAAGAGGAACAGGAGGGGGAAAGCCGGGATGAGGTAGCGACTGATGGGGGATAAAAGGGTTCCGAAGACGAAGTAAAGCATTGTCGTAATTCCGATGAAACGCGTGAAACGATCCCTCCAGCGTAAGGTCAGAATGAGGGGTAGAAACAAGAGGAAGAGGACGCCCGGAAGGTTGAAGAGGGAGGGCGCGTCCATCGTCCACTTCCAAGGCCATAGCCATAAGGGAGTCTGTTCGGCATTTGGGTAGAAACTGACGACGGATCGAAGAGCCTTTTCATAGAACGGTTCGATCGTGATCCCGAAGAGACCCTTCAGGAAGGGATCGAACGGATTTCCGGTCTCGGAGATGTTTCGCAGCAGCCATGCCGCTGAGGAAAGGAGGCCTGTCGTGACAACGATGAGGGATGTCCGCACCCAGATGCCAACTGCCCGGTCCCGTGAGAACCAAAGCAGCAGTTTGATCGCCAGGACTCCCGATAATAGACCGACTGCCGAGGTGTATTTGACGGCGAAGAGCATTCCGCCAGTCCATCCGCAGGCAACGGCCCACCCCGGGTTGATCCGGAAGAGGAAGGTACGCTGAAGGGTATAGAGGAAGAGGGCAAAAAAGAACGATTGAAGTCCTTCTACCTGGGTGGTCCATGAGTTCAGACCAAGAAGGGGAAATGTCAGGGTCCATCCGAAAACCCAAGCTCCCGCGCCCTTTCCGCCCGCTTCGTCCGCCCATCCCGAAAGGAAAATCGCTAGGAGCGCGAGGAAGCCAACGTGGACGAACTTCGACACCTCCGAAGAACCCAGAAGCACGCCCGGGAGGAAGAGCATCTCGCCCGCCATGGGCAGGTGGCTGTAACCGTTCGTGGGCATGTCGGCCCAGCCGCCTGCGGAAAGCCAATGGGTCAGGAAACCCAGGTGGTACACGAGCGAATCCATGTAGGTCTCGGGCAAGGTCGCGTGGAAGAGGGCGAAGAGGAGGAACAAGAGGCCGGTCG
>CAZGWJ010000073.1:0-13291 GCA_964529445.1 uncultured bacterium | reverse complement strand
CAGGGGAAGGCGCCCCTTCTCGACAAGGGCGAGGACTTTCCCGAGTCCCCGGTTCAGCGTCGCGGCCTCGGAGGAGGTCAGGATCCTCGCGGCCTTCAGGGCCGCGACATGGGCGATGCTGCCCTCGATGTCGACGGCCGCCAGCTTGCGGTCGAACGAGATCGACTCGGTAAATCGTTCCACGATCTCATCGGTGGGTTCGTCGAATCGTCCGCCCCAGGTCTTCGCCATGGTTGGCCTCTTTCGAGGAGTTCGAAGTGAGAAGTTCGAAGTGCGCAGTCGACTCCAACTCCTAACTTCTAACTCCTAACTGCGCTTCGCGCGTCTTTTCACGGCGCCAGCCACTTTCATCGGCAGTCCGAACAGCGTAATAAAACCCTTCGCATCCTTCTGGTCGTAGACCGCATCCACACCGAAGGTGGCGAGGTCCTCCTGGTAGAGAGAATGGGGCGATCGGGCTCCCGTGGCGGTCACGATGCCCGGCGTTAGCGTCACGCGCACGTCACCCGTCACGTTCTTCTGCATCTCGGCGAAGAACGCCTCGACGGACTCCCGAGCCGGCGAGAACCATTGGCCATTATAGATCAGCTCCGCATAGCGGGGCGAAAGCGTCTGGGCCAGGTGCAGGGTATCTCGTTCCACCGTCAGGGCCTGCAGAGCGCGGTGCGCCTCGTAGAGGATCGTGGCCGCAGGCGATTCATACACCCCGCGGCTCTTCATCCCCACGAGACGGTTCTCCACGATATCCACGCGTCCAATCCCGTAGGCCCCCCCCAGCTTGTTGAGGCACTCCACCATCCGGACCGATCCGGGTTTGCAGTGGTTCAAGCCCTTCGGAATGCCCTTCTCGAAATGCACGATGAGATCTAGCGGCCTTTTCGGGGCCTTGCGGGGATCCCGCGTGGTGAGAAAGACGTGCTCATCCGGCTTGTTCCAGGGGTCCTCCAACTCCCCGCCCTCGTGGGAGAGGTGCCAGAGATTCCCATCCATGGAATAGGGCCTTTTCCTCGTCGTCGGGACCGGGATACCGCGAGCGGCCGCGTATTCCATGGCATCCTCCCGCGAACGGATGTCCCATTCGCGCCAGGGCGCGATGATGCGGAGCTGGGGCGCGAGCGCCATCACGGTGAGGTCGAAGCGAACCTGATCGTTTCCCTTGCCGGTGGCACCGTGCGCGACGGCATCGGCCTTCTCCCTCAAGGCGCACTCCACCATCGCCTTGGCGATGGCCGGTCGGGCCAACGAGGTGCCCAACAGGTAATAGCCCTCGTACTTGGCCTGGGCCCTCAGGGCCTTGAAGCAGTAATCCTCGAGGAACTCGCGGCGCAGATCGGCCACCACGGCCTTGCAGGCCCCGGTTTTCAAGGCCTTCCTCTTCGCGGCCGCGGCATCCCCCTGACCCACGTCACCGATGAGCGCTACCACCTCGCAACCGTAGTTCTCCTTCAACCAGGCGATGATGATGGAGGTGTCCAACCCCCCGGAGTACGCCAGAACGACTTTTCGGACCTGTCCCATGGTTGACCTCTTGTCCCAACGAAACAGAAGTTAGGAGTTAGTAGTGAGGAGTGAGGAGTTAAGGCAAAACACCTCATTCCACGGCACACAACATTCGCTACTTCATCAATGTCAACAGCACGGCTTTCTGGGCGTGCAGGCGGTTCTCCGCCTGGTCCCACACCACCGACCGCTCCCCGTCGATGACCTCGGAGGAGACTTCCTCGCCCCGGTGGGCCGGCAGACAATGCATGAAAACGGCATAGGGCGATTCCGCCATCAGATCGCCCGTCACGCGGAAACCCCGGAAATCCTGGAGCCGTTTCGTGCGCTCGGCCTCCTGGCCCATGCTTGTCCACGTATCGGTATAGACCGCGTCGGCGCCCTTCACGGACCCCTTGGCGGCATGAAGGATCTCTAGGCGGCTTCCCGTGGAGCGGGTCTCGCCCAGGGCGGCTCGGAAGATGCCCCGGTCGGGCTCGTAGCCCTTCGGGCAGACCACCTTGAGATGCACCCCCGTGAGGGCGCATGCGATGAGCAGGCTGTGGGCCACGTTGTTCCCGTCGCCCACATAGACCATGCGACGGCCCTTCAGGGTCCCGAAACGCTCCTGAAGGGTGAGAAGGTCCGCCAGGGCCTGGCAGGGATGATGGGTGTCCGTCAGGCCGTTGATGACCGGAATGGAGGCCTCGTGGGCCAACACCTCGACTCGCGCATGTTCGTAGGTGCGAATCATGATCCCGTCCACGTACCGGGAAAGCACCCGCGCCGTGTCGGCCACCGTCTCCCCGCGGCCCAGCTGCATATCCTGCCCGCTCAGGTATAGGGGATGCCCCCCCAGTTGCACCATGCCGGTCTCGAAAGAAACACGCGTCCTCGTCGAGCTCTTGTCGAAGATCATGGCGAGGGTTTTTCCCGCCAATGCCTTCGCCCAGCGCTTCGGGGATCGCTTGACCGCGGCCGCCAACCGCAGGAGACGAGAAACCTCGCCCGGCGTGTATTCAAGGAGGGTCAACAGGTCGCGCTTGGTACGTTTCCTTGGCATGGCGTCACCCCTTCCGCAGGACTTCGTCGATGGAGGTCGCAAGCGTATCGACGGCCTGCTCGATCTCCTTTTCCGTCACGAGGAGGGGCGGCAGGAATCTCAGGACATGCTCCCCGGCCGAGCCGGCCAGGAGGCCGTTCCTCTCGCAGGCCATCACGAACGGTTCCACGGGACGCTTGAACTGCACACCCAGCATGAGGCCCATCCCCCTCACGTCCTCGATGAGATCGGAATGCTGCTTCGCGAGCGAAAGGAGGGCTTGGCGGAAATAGTCGCCCTGCTGGGCGGCATGGTTCACCAGGTCCTTGAGCAGGATGACGTTCAGGGCGGCCTCGGCCGCCGCCGAGATCACCGGGTTGCCCCCGAACGTGGAGGCATGGTCACCCGGGGCGAAACCGGTGGCCGCCTGGTTCGTGGCCAGCATCGCTCCCATGGGAAGCCCCGCCCCGAGCGCCTTGGCGCTGGTCAGGATGTCCGGCTCGATCCCGTAATGCTGGTAGGCCCACATCTTTCCCGTGCGGCCGAGGCCGGTCTGGACCTCGTCCAGGATGAGGAGAATCCCCTTTTCCTGGGTGAATCGGCGGAGTTCCTGCATGAAGGACGGGTCGGCCGGGAATACACCGCCCTCCGCCTGGATGCATTCCACCAAAACGGCGGCCGTCCTCTCGCCGCAGAGCTTCCGGACGGAATCCATGTTGTTGAAGTCGGCGAACTGGAAACCCGGGAGGAGGGGCTCGAAACCCGCGTGGAACTTCATCTGGCCCGTGGCCGAGAGGGCCCCCAGCGTGCGTCCGTGGAACGAACGGTAGAACGACACGATCTCGTAGCGATCCTCGTTGCGGCGGCGGTGGTACTTGCGGGCCAGCTTGATGGCCGCCTCGTTGGCCTCGGCTCCCGAGTTGCAGAAAAAGGCCTTCTGGGCGAAGGAGATGTCGCAAAGCAGCTTGCCCAGGCGGACATTGGGCTCGTTGTAGTAGTAGTTGGATACGTGGGACAGTTTCTTGAACTGCTCCACCAGGGCGTTCACCACGTCCGGATGGGCCTGTCCCAGGGCGTTGACCGCGATACCCGAGAAGAAATCCAGGTACACCCTGCGCTCGGAATCGTAGAGTCGGACTCCCTCGCCGCGCATCAGGGCGATCTTATGCCGGCGATAGGTCCCCATCAGGTAATCGTCGCCGGCTTGGATGATTTCCGAGGTATCCATGACTCGCTCCTCGCGTGTTGCCTGGAAATAAAAAAGGCCCCCGGCGGCGGGACCGCCAGGGACCTCTATGATTGTATCCGTGCCGTGAAAAGCTGTCAATAAAGGCGATGATACGGCCTCGGTTTGAAAAGTGCCCGCCATCGAGGACTCACGATGGCGAGACCTCGCAAAAGGCGGGCGAATTGTGCGAATGGTGTCCGTCACCAAAGTCCTTTTGGTGACGAGATCCCGCCGTAGGCGGATGAATGGCACAGACTCAACCGCCCATCCTCAGCACTGCTTGTGGTAATCGCCGTCCATTTCTACCTTCACCTTTCTATCTTCCATCTCCGCCGAAGGCGGGTTCAAACCCGGACGGAAGGATCCGTCAGCTTCTCGTATTCCTCGATCGCGAAGCGGTCGGTCATGCCCGCGATGTAGTCGGCGATGGCCCTTCGGGGCGATTCCCCCCGGACGGACGGGCGGGGGTCGGATCCCGAGGGGAAAAGCCGCGGGTTCTCCCCGTAGAGTTTGAAGAGGGTGGTCAGCACCATGCGCGTCTTGGCCTCGACCCGTTGAACGCGGTAATGGCGGTACATGTTCTTGAACAGATGGTCCCGCAAGACCTGTTTCTCCCGCATGACGCCCGGACTGAACGCTGCCAACGGCTCCGGCGAGGACTGGACGTCCGCCACCGTCCGGACCTTGCGCTTCCGGATGCGGGACTCCGTCTCTTCCAGCAGGTCGCTCACGAGGTGATCGATCACGAGCCGGACCGTCTGGTATTTCATCTTCTCGCCCGAAAGGTCGGGCCCCTTCTGGCGGGCCCTCGAAAAGAGGTTCCGGAAGAGCGGCACCGTCAGGAGGCCGTCCATGCTCAACAAGCCCGCCGTGAGGCCGTCATCGATGTCATGGGAGATATAGGCGATCTCGTCGGAAAGGTCCACGACCTGGGCCTCGAGCGTGTGCTGGCGGCGAGCCTTCGCGCCCTTCTTCCCGTCCCTCGCATGGTGCTTGTCGAGCCCTTCGAGAACCTCGTGGGTGAGGTTCAGGCCGCGGAAGCGGGGATACTTGTCCTCCAAGAGTGTGACGACCCGGTAGCTCTGGTGATTGTGCTCAAAACCGCCGTCCCGACCCATCAACTCGTCCAGCACCCGCTCGCCGCTGTGCCCGAAGGGGGGATGGCCCAGGTCGTGGGCCAGGGCGATGGCTTCCACCAGGTCCTGGTTGAGGCCCAACGCCCTCGCGACGGAACGCGCGATCTGCGCCACCTCCATGGTGTGGGTCAGTCGGGTCCGGTAGTAATCGCCCTCGAAATTGATGAAGACCTGGGTCTTGTACTCGAGACGTCGAAAGGCCGAGGAATGGATGATGCGGTCCCGGTCGCGCTGGAAGGCCGTGCGATAGGAATGCTCCTCCTCGCGGTGGACCCTCCCCTTCGAGGCGCTGGAACGGAAGGCGTAGGGCGCCAGCGTCTCGGCCTCGATCGATTCCAATTGCTCGCGCGTGACCAAAGGAACCTCACTTGCTCCGGGAACGAACCGCCTGCCATTGACGGACGATGGCGGCATACTCGGGATTCCACGGTTCCAGGGACGCGGCGTGCTCCATCGCTGCCAACGCCTCGCCGAAGAGACGCACATTATAGTAGGCGACCGCAAGATTGGAAGCCGCGTCGGCCCTCTCGGGTCCCAGGTGAAGCGCCGCCTCAAGATGTGGTATCGCGCGGCGGCTCAACCCCCTTTTCAACAGGTGATGACCCTGGAGGAATTCCCAGGAGGCCTCGTCGCCGTTGACGGCCAGTCCGCGTCTTCCCATCGCGAACGCTTCGATGCCGGACTGCCCCGCTTTCGCGATCGCGGCTTGGAACCAGGCGAGGCCCAATCGCGGCAACCGGCCGGTGACGCCGGCGGAAACTCGGGACCCGTCTTCCCTCGTCCAGATTCGTGTGGATAGATCCGCGAGAGCGGAAACGCCCGCCAATTCCCTCATGGCTTCCAAGTAGGCCCCCTCGGTACCGGGCAGGTAAGGTGGCATTGGGCAATAGCCGGGCCTCGGCCCAACCTTGTAGACGGTGAATCCGGAGGAAATGGACCAAGGCAGGCGCCTCATATAGCGCAGGAAAAAGTCTTCCACGACTGCCAGTTCCCTTTCCGTATAAGCGTACCTTTCCAGGCCGAGTTCCCGCGACCGAAGGACCGCGCCCATCGCGCCGGGTGCGTTGTAGGCGATATGGGTGATTCCCCTACGCCGCAAGCGCCGGAACAATTCATCCGCATCGGACGCACCACGCGCCCAGACCCCAAGCGCCGGTTCGACATGGTCGAAATCGTACGGGCCGGTCCGTTCCAGGTAGTAAGGGTTGGAGAGTCCGATGGAAAGCACACGGGCATCGCGCGGGAGCGCCTCCCCGAGAACCCGAACCTGTTTCAGATATCCCTCCGGACGCAGGACCGCATCCAGATACCTTTCACGCGATTCCATACCCGCGAAATGCGGGAAGGGGTTGGATTGCTGTGTCATGCCCCAGAGGAGCGAGAGGACTTGCAAACCAACGAGAAGGGAGAGAAGCATTGCCAAGCCGTGTTTCGGCCGATCCCAAACCGTGAGCGCTCGGTCCCAAGCCGCCCCTGCGGCCAGCGCCGCCATCCCCAAGAGAGGCATGACCAGGCGCAGTTGGTGGCTGGTCACGAGCCAGGAACCGAGAATGACCGCGCCCGGAAGGAGAACAATCGAGAGGACGCGCCAAGCCGGCCGGGACAGCAGGAACAGGAACGGGATCGACAGCACCAGGACGGGACCGACATCCTCGTAACGCGCCCCGCCGTAATTGCTGAAGAAGACACCGTACAAGACCCCCGGCAGCCGCAGGAGACCGCGCCATCCCTCGACCGGAAATTTGAGCGACGAGGCCCTCGCGTCGAAAAGGGTCCAATCGCGGGTCGAGAACCAGTTGGACAGATAGGGATAAACGGGATCGCCCGTGTAGAGGAAATTCTTCAGGAGCCAGGGCACGCTGAACAACGCGCAGATCGACAGGAACGCGATGACCTTCCCCACGCCCCAGCGGCGCATGACCCATCCCCTTAACAACAAGATCACACCGGCTGCCCAGAACATCGGGGCCGTGTACTTGAAGGCACCCAGCGCGCCGAGTGCGATCAGGGAGAGAAAATGCGTACTGCCGCCGAAATCATCCGTCGTTTCCTCCGTCTGGAGTCGGACCAGCCCCAAAAGGCCCAGGGTCGCCAGCAGGGCGGTGAAGTGGTCGACGTAACCCCGATAGGCATGGGTGACGAGGAAGGGGGTGCATCCGTAGAGGAGAGCGGCTAACCCGCCGGCGCGTCGCGAGAAGAGGGCTCGCCCGGCCGAATAGAGAGCAACCATCGTCCCGAGAAAGGCGGCCAGATGGACGGCCCTGGCCACCCGGTCGTCCCCGAGAGCCAACCCCCAGACGTGGACCATCTGTCCCAGGGAAGGGGCATGGGCCGGAGGGATCCGCTCGACGGGGTAGAACCCATGCTCAATGAGGTAGAACTTCGGCAGGCTCAACTGGTAGGTCATGGCATCCCAACTCATCTCCGGGGAGGCCCAGCCGACGAGCGCCAGGAACGCGAAGGATCCGGCGCCGAGTCGCCAACCGAGCGTCCATTCTCCCGCCATCTTCAGGGGCCGGAAGGGCCGCGCCAGGAATCCCTTGCCTTCCGAAAGAAGGAAAGCCGCAAGGACGGCGGCCATCAACGCCACCGAAAGGGTCTCGGAGAGAAGACCGTTCATCGCCAACCCCGTCGAGAAGATCCCCCAAATAAGGAGACCCAGACCCAAAGCCCAGGACCAGTCACCCGGGTCCTCTTCCCCGGTTTCCCCCTGGAAGAGGCGAAGGACCCTCGCGCCGGTCGCCAGGAGGACCGCCACCCACCCCCAAGCCATCAAGGCGGCCTTCAGATGTCCGGAGGCAATATTGAGGAAAAGGGACGGGTCCCATCGGCTTTGCGAGAACCCGGCCGAAAGATATTGGATCGTCTTCAGGGGATGAATCGGGACGCAGACCAGATACCAAACGAGAACGATGGTCGCGAAAAGAAGATATGGAAGGCGGCACCTCGGAAAGTGACGGGTCTGCGATTCTTCCACGCTACCCCTCACCCCCGCTCGAAATGAAAAAGGCCCGTTCCAAGGAACGGGCCTCATTCTATATCAGCCACCGGATGCGATACCGGGGAACGTGAAATGGTGGAGGCGATGGGGATCGAACCCACGACCCCTTCCATGCCATGGAAGTGCTCTCCCAGCTGAGCTACGCCCCCACTTCACGGACCAGCAAGGGAGGTGATTCTATCGGATTTACCAGGAATTGCAAGGCCGACCCTGGGTGATAACATGGCCATTTCCCCGTAAAAGAATGGTGGGCGGAGCAGGGTTCGAATCCGAGGGGGGAGAACCATTCTTTCCTATGGTGGGGCCCCCTCGTCCCTGACATCCGATGCGTGGCCCGAAGGGCGTCCTCACAGGTTGTCGTCAGGGATGGCAAGGCTTTACCGTGCACCCAGGCGATCTCAGGCACGAGGAATGGTGGGCGGAGCAGGGTTCGAACCTGCGACCCCCTGCGTGTAAAGCAGGTGCTCTGACCAGCTGAGCTATCCGCCCATCCGCAAAAACCGCGGTATGAGGAATTTGGAATGAGAAATGAGGAGTTGAAAGCAACGTCCCCAAATCCAAAGCTTTTCTCTGCGGCTCTGTGTCTCTGCGGTCCTTGTTTTCGTTGCCGTAAAATAAAAAACCCCGGGGGCCTTTCGGCCCTCGGGGTCGTGTGCCTCGCCGAGCCGAAACCTACGGGGTCGGGGCCTTTTCTACGAACAGCAGGAACTTGATGGCACTCTTCTGTTCCCCGTCGATCTTCAGGTGGATGAACTCAGGCTTGCAATGGGTGTCGAGGTGGTCGCCCTTGAGGAAGCCACGCGCGATGGCGATGGCCTTGACCGTATTGTTGACGCTCTGGGGACCCATGGCCACGATCTCGATGATCTTTCCATCTCGCACGTTGTTCGCGATGGCACCGGCCACGGTGGAGGGGTTGCTGACGGCGGCCACTTTAAGGGTGATGGTGTCCAAAGGGATGTGGCTCCTTACGACTGGCCCTCATGCGTTGAAGGGAAGTTTTTTATACCACCGCCGCCCGGGGCTGTCAACGAACAAGCCCCGGAGCCCTGTTTGTCGTCCCGTCTATCCGAGGGTGACTTCCACCCGCTGGATGTTCCGGCCCCTCTGGGGCGGGATCACGTTCCCAGCGACCGGTTTTCCGTTCACACGGATCTCGCGAACACCCCTGGAAACATGGCGCGGATTGCGCACGACGATCTGGTAGGGCGTGCCGCGGAACCAGCGCGTCACCTCGAAACCCTTCCAATCCGAGGGTATGCAGGGATCCACCATCAATCCCTTGTAGGTCGGGCGGATACCCAACAAGTACTGGGTGGCCGACACATACATCCAGGATGCCGTCCCGGAAAGCCACGAATTACGGGCTAATCCGAAATCACGGTGTTCCTTCGAAGCGATTGACTGGGAGTAGATGTAGGGTTCCGCCTTGTGGATGTCCTGAATCCGGTCCTTGGTGGTGGGGGTCAACTGCTTGTAATACTTCATGGCGTTCTCGGCTCGGCCTAGCATGGCTTCTGCGATGACCGGCCAGGTGTTCGCGTGGCAGAAGATGCCGCCATTCTCCTTGAGACCCGGAGGGAAGGTCGAGATGCCGCCCTTTCGCGGGTCAAAATGCTTGTAACCCGGGGCCAACAGGGCAATGCCATGTTCGCTGTCGAGGTGTTCCTTGACCGCGTCCATGGCCTTATGGGCCCTCTCCGTGTCGGCAACGCCAGAGATGACCGCCCAGGACTGGGTGTTCAGAAAAATCTTGCCGTCCGAGCACTTCTTCGAGCCCAGGACCCCACCCCATCCGTCGTAGGCGCGGGTATACCACTCGCCGTCCCAGCAGTTGGCATTCACGCGGGCGGCCATGGTGTCAGCCACCTTGCGGAACATCTTCGCGTCGGTCTTCTTCCCCGCCACATCGGCCAACTCCGCCAAGTCCTTCGCACACTTCACGAGGAACTGAGCGACCCAGACGCTCACGCCGGGCTTGGGCCCATTGATGTGAACGGTATCGTTCCAATCGGCGAAGCCCATCTGGGGCATACCCTTGGTTCCGGTGTTCTTGAAGGTGTAGAGGACGGCCGCCTTCATATGGTCGTACATGGTGCCCATACCACCGTCGGCCCACTTCACCTTCTGGTTCATGAACTTGAAGTCGCCGGTCTCCTTGATGTACGCCGTCGTGGAAAGGATGATCCAAAGCGCGTCGTCCGAATAACCCTTGCCGTCACCCTCGCCGGTCAGACGGAAAAACTGGTGGTAGGCCGTCCCGTCCCGGAACATGTTGTTCGCGAGGTCCACGATGAGTTTCTTGACCTTCTGCGGGATGCTGTGCATGACGCCCAGCACGTCCTGGTTGGAATCGCGGAAGCCCATGCCGCGGCCAATGCCGCCTTCATAGATGGAGGGACCGCGGGACATGCTGAAGGTCGTGTGGACCTGGTAGGCGTTCCACTGGTTCAGGCAGAGGTTGATGTCCGGATCCGGGGTCTTCACCTGCAGCGTCTCGATCTTCTCGGACCAGCGCTTCTTCAGATCGTCCATGACCTTCGTCACGGCTCCCGGTCTGCGGTACTTGGCGGCCATCGACTTGCCGGCGGCCGGGGACTTCGCTGTTCCCAGCATATAGGTGACGGACTGGCTCTGCCCCGGTTTCAGGGTGATCGTCATGGAGGTGGCGGCAACGGGATTGCCCCCGTCGGCGGTCGAGTCGGAGCATTGACCCGTCTCGACAGCGACCGGATTGGCCTCGGAATGGTAGAGTCCCAGGAACCGCTCGCGATCGCAATCGTAGGAGGAGAACTTGCGGCTCGTCGTGAAGAACACGTAATGCTTCGCGTTCTCCCACATCGTCATATGGTGGATGGCCCCGTCCTTCTCATAGGCCTTGGCGATGTTATAGGTGTATTGAAAATTCGACATATCGTTCAGGGCCGTGAAAAGACAGAACTCGGCGTAGGAGGTCAACGTCAGGGTCTTCGCCTGATTGGTCTTGTTGGTCAGGGTCAAGTGCCAGAGCTCTATATTGTCATCCACGGGTACGACGTAGAGCGTCTCGCTCTCAATGCCCTTGTACTGCGAACGGACGCGGTTGTATCCAAAGCCCACGCGGGTCTCGGTCTTGTACTCGGAGAGGCTCTTCAGGACCGGCTGCCAGGTAGCCGACCAGTAGTCCTTGGTCTTCTCGTCGCGGATATAGATGTACCGGCCCGGACGGTCAACCGGGATGTTGTTCAGGCGGTAACGCAGGATGCGCTTGTCACGGGCGGAAAGATGGAACGAGTAGCCGCCCGCATTGTTGGAAGTGAGGGCGCAATACTCGTCGTTGTGGAGGTAATTCATCCAGGGCACCGGAGTGTCCGGACGAGTGATGACGTATTCCTTGTTCTCGACGTCGAAGTAACCGTAGCTCATGCTCCCTCGCTCACCTCTGGTATTGTTTTCCTCCCGCGGACGCGGGAACACAAACGTCTGAAATGAAAGCACGTAAAAAAGGCAGAGCTTTCCGGCCGTTTCATCACCAGCTGAGTTCCAGGTAGAAGCGTTTGAACTTCAGGGTGCCCTTGAGCCCGCCGAGCATCATCCAAAGGTTCGAGCGGTAACGCACCCAACACCAGTAGAGGAAGTTCACGCGCGGAGTAATCTTGAGCGTCGGCAGGAAATACTTGACCGTGAAGAATGCGAACAAACCCCAAAGCAGGGTCGGGCTCATGCAAGCCGCCTTGCAAAGCCCGAAGGTTTTCACGAGGGCCCAGATGCCGAAAAGGTGCATGAAATGGAAGTCGCCCCAGTAGATCATGGTCTGCCAGGGGAACGGGACGATCACGGAGAAATCCCCGAAATATTGGATCCGGATCTCGAGGTAGCGTTTAGCGTGCGTCTTGATGGCCAGGGGATGTCCGAACCCGTATCCATGCACCTGGCGGCAGAACTGCTGAAGGCTGGCGCGGTGCATATGGAGGACGACGGCCGATGGCTGGAAGAACAGTTTGAAACCCGCCTTCCCGATCCTCAGAGAGAAATCGACATCCTCGGCGGTGATCTCATCCCAGAAGTTGTTGCCGATGGCCAGGGCGGCCTTTCGGCTGACGGCCACGTTGGCGGTGGCGAAGAACGGACAGGTCTGGCTGCCATTCACTTCGCGGGGAAGATCGTGCCTCACGGGCGGGTAATAACCACCGCTCTTCATGCCCATGCGATCGCCCACGGAGAGGAAACCGACCTGCTCGCAATAGCGTTCGACCTTGTTGGCGGGGTCGAACTGGAGGGTGTAGACCTCACCGCCCACCATGCCGATCTCCGGATCCTTGCGGAAGGGTTCCAGCAGCTTGTCGATCCAATCGGGATTAGGGGCGCAATCGCCGTCGGTGAAAAGGATGTACTCGCCCTTGACCATCTTGAGGGCGGCATTGCGGGCGTGACCGGGGGACTTGCACTGCTTGACCTGCGTGAAACGGATGTTCCGGTGCTTCTTCTGCCACTTCTTGATGATGGCCACCGTATTGTCAGTGCTGTCGCCGTCAGCCACCACAACCTCGTACTTGGGATACTTGATCCCCGGGATCTTCTTCCCGTTCATCGAGGTGCCGCCGAAGATATAGACGAAGGTTTCGTCCATGGTCCGCCCGGCGTTTCGGACGGGGATGATGATGGAGACGAGGGGTCTTTTGGGCATCCTGGACTTGGTCGCCATGGGGATGCGACTCCTTCGAGGACCGAAATTGGTGGGTGATGCAGGGCTCGAACCTGCGACCCGCTGATTAAGAGTCAGCTGCTCTACCAACTGAGCTAATCACCCACGTCGAATGGCGACCGGCAAGTTTCATCCGGAGGGACCGGGTCCCGATCCGGTTCACGATGGTACGCCTGGGAGGGCTCGAACCTCCGACCTACAGATCCGGAATCTGCCGCTCTATCCAACTGAGCTACAGGCGCCCCTCACAACGGGTGGTCCTTTGAAAAATGGGGTGAGAGACGGGACTTGAACCCGCAGCCTCCTGGGCCACAGCCAAGCGCTCTAACCAATTGAGCTACTCCCACCATCCGACCAACCGACCGTTTGGATGGTGGCCGAGTTGGAACGTCCATTTCAGGAGGCTCTGACCGTGAAACCACCCTTAAAACAGGCCTTAAAATATAGTTTTATGGAACGTTCTTGTAAAGATTATTTGTCGGATATTTACCACGCTTGAGCGCAATAAATGGCCCGTATTTATCCTTAATCCGGCATGAACCGACATTTCGAAAGTAAGGCTTCCTTGCCACCCCGAATCCCGTGATGCGCTTCAAGCCCTTACTCGCATGTCCCGTTCCGGAGCAGTCCGTACCCTCCATGGCCGGATCGATAGGAAACCCTCGGTCAATGCAATACGACGAAGGTCGCGGTCCGCGTATAGCGGGAAGACTGGAAATAT
>CAZGWJ010000072.1:0-13383 GCA_964529445.1 uncultured bacterium | reverse complement strand
TGGCCACTATCTCGACCACCTACCTCTCAGACGACCTGAAGCTGTTGAACAGTCTTCCTTTGCGTCGAAGCACCCTGGTGAACCTGAAGCTCATCGAGACGGGCATCGACTCCTCGTGGATGCCGGTTCTGCTCTTCCTCCCGATCTTCGCGGCTTACGCCAGGACCGTGCAGGCGGATTGGATCTTTTATCCCGTTGCTCTCGGTGTGCTCGCCCTCTTCCTGACGATCCCGGCCGCTTTGGGTTTCCTGGCGACTGCCCTATTGATGCGCGCTTTTCCTGCGCGTCGGACGCGGGACCTTTTCATCCTGGTCGGGGTCTTCGCGCTCGTTGGCGTACTGGTGGTGGTCCGGTTGGCGAATCCGGAGGACATCGTGCGCGACCCCGACCAGATGAAGGATTGGGTGGAATACCTGAACAACCTGCGGGCGCCCGCGGCTCCCTGGTTGCCGAGCGCCTGGGCCAGTCAGGCGGTCCTGGGGGCGCTCTACGGGAATCTGCGGATGTTCACGGGAGGGTTCTTGCCCCTGGCCTCCTTGGCGCTTCCCTTGATGGCCTTCACCGCCTGGATGGGGCAAATCGTCTTCTTCAAGGGTTGGTGTCATGCCCAGGAGAGCCAGGAGAGCCCGGCTTCCGCCGCATCCGGTCGGCGTTCGGGCCGGGGTGATTGGGGCACCGGTCGCGGTCTTCTTCCCGCCCCGGCAAGGGCCATGCTCGTGAAGGACATCAAGGTCTTCCTTCGGGATTCCACCCAATGGGCCCAACTCCTGCTTCTCCTGTCGCTCATCCTGGTCTACCTGTATAACTATCGGAAGATCCCATTGAACGCCTATCGCGATATCCGGAACATGATCTTCTTTCTTTCCATCGGCTTTTCGGGATTCATCGTCTCGGCCGTGGCCACGCGTTACGTGTTCCCGGCCATCAGCCTGGAGGGCCGGGCCTTCTGGTTGATCCGTAGTGCGCCGATCTCCCTGAGGCATCTCCTGTGGGGCAAGTTCGCCATGGCCTTCGTGCCCCTGCTGATCCTGTCGGAGGCCGTGACAGCCCTTTCCGTCTGGGTCATGAAGATCGACGGGTTCATGGCCGTCCTGGCCTTTTCCACGATGGCCCTTCTCACCCTGGGTCTTACCTCGTTGGGTGTGGGCTTGGGAAGCATCTTCACTTATTTCACGGTGGACAATGCACCTAAGATCTCCACTAGCCTGGGCGGGTATGTTTACATGATGAGCTCGGTCGCGCTTATCGCACTCACACTATTGATCGAAGTGACGCCCGTGAGACTGTATTATCTGACGCAGGGCGAATTCTTTGTGACCCGGCCTTGGGAGTGGGCAATACCCCTCTTCGTTCTCGTGCTCCTCTACACGGCGGTGACCGTCTTTCCCCTCCGGTGGGGGGAGGCACGGTTGAGACGACTGGAGATCTGATGCGGCGAATCTGGGCCAGGGGAATGATGCTGTTGGATTCGACGTCCTTCATCGGCGTGACCCTGTTGCTTTACCTCTGCATGGCTTCCGCCCTGCCCATCGATGTGGATAAGGGCAGTCTGCTGTATTACCTCATCCGCGAGCATCCGGTTTTGCGTCCCTGGTTTGCCATCTTCATCGCTGCCAGCGTGGCTCCGTTCTTCCTGGCGGGTGTCTGGCTGAAGCGCTGGGATCCTCTCCTGCCGATCTCGGGCATCCGGAACATCCTGGCGGCTATGTTTCTCCTGATGTGGGTGAACCCCGTTCATCAGTACGTCTCCCTAGCCTGGTATTGGCAAGATCCCTTGGGCGCGATTCCCCTTTTGCAGACGGGCGCGTTGTTGTTCGCGATCCTGATCCTCCTGTTCGAGGTCCTGGCTCATGCCGTCGAGAATCGGGTGGATGTCGCTGAGGTGCCGGTCGACAACCTGAGGGTCGTCGAATACTGGTTCATGGGATGGGCGATCTTCTACGCGGTTTTCGCGGGGCTCATGATGCGAGCCCTGGTCTTCGACCGGGAGAACAGTCCCTACATCCTGGCGGGAGTTGCGATGGCCTACGGATGCTTCCGGATGGTGGTCCGTGTCCGTCGACAAGCCGGACTCGGAACGACGGGAATGCTTCTCTGGGCCAACTGGGTGGCGGGCTTGTGGGTCTTCGGGACTGCGGCGATCTGGCTATCGCTGGCGCTGTGGGGATAGTCGAGGTTCCCCGAAAGAGGGGAACATCCGTTCACTGAGCGTCGGAATCACCGGCGGCCCGAGCAGCATCGGCAAGGGCGCTCATGCCCGCATGTTCCAGTTCGAGGGCCAAACGCCGATAATCGTCGCGTCCCCTTGTCCGCACCCAACCTTCCGGAGCGCCCTGCGATCGGAAGGAGAGCGCCATGTCCAATCGAGCCGTGGCTTCCTCCGATGCGGGGAAACGACGCAGAACCTTTCCGTAGGTTTCGGCCGCTTCGGTCCATTTCCCGTTTTTAAGAAGGATGTTCGCGTAGAGAAGTAGGTCCTCCGGGTCCGCGTTTTCCGAAGCCGCGAGGGCGCCGAAACGCGCCGCCAACTCCAGGTATCCCTCCGTGGCGAAATGGGCCGCCAAGCCGCGCTGGACGCCGCGGGCGCGAGGGTCGATCGCGAGCGCCGCCTCGAAATGACGCCAGGCCTGGGACAGATCCCCCGCCCGGAGGAGAAGGAGCCCGGCCACCGCATGAGGGCGGGCGTATTCGTGCAGGTAGGCCTTCACGGTGTATTCGGTCGGTTGCAGGTCGGGTGTCTCGAGGAGGCGGCGCAGACGACGCCCGCGGGCGGCCGTCCAGACTTCCCCTGAGACATCCGAAGCCCGGAGGCCGGGTGGGGACAGGCGGTAGGAGAGACCCCGCGGCGTCAGGCGCTCGGCCAGATCGGCGAGGCCGCGGCGCTCCAGGACGTCGATGCTGTAGGTGGTCATAAACCCCCCGCTCCGGAAGCACCCGGGGTCCGCGAGGCAGGCGACGGCGGAGGTGAAATCGGACCAATCGCCGGGTTTCGTCCTCCGGTCCGGATATCGCTCGGCCAGTTCCCGGATCCCCCAGGGGGCGTGGAGAGCGTAGAGGGGCACCAGAACGATATCCGGACGCATCCCCATCACGTGATGCAGGTAGAAGCAGGGAAGCACGGACAGGTCGTCATCGACGGCGAGCACGGCATCCCTCGGCGTCTCCCGCATCAGGTTCGATCCGTAATCCGACGAGAGCGTGTACCGGGACTTGTCCTGCTGACGGAAGACGTTCCCTCCCCAGGCGGCAAGCCCGATCAGTGTCGCCAGGAGTGCCGCGATCCCCCGGCGCCGCCCCAGGCGATCGAGCAGGAAAGCCGACCCGATCGCGCCTCCGAGGGCGGGGATCACCTGGGTCGATACGAGGATGTTCCCGAAAAGGTACAACGAGACGGGTTCGTTGAAGAACGAGGCCAGGACGATCATCCCGATCAGGAGGGCGTACTGGATCAGAAGGTTACTGGCCAGGGGTCTCTGACGACGGAGAAGGAACCCGAAACCCAGGACGGCCAGGAGTAAGAAGCCCGGCCACCAATGCCAGGTCATGATCTCCAGGTACTTGAGGCCGACCCGTCCGAAGGCAAGCGGGTCCTTGAGGATGAAATCGTGGCCGGGCGTGTCCGCTCGCCGCAGGAGGTCCAGGAAGGCGCCGTAACTTCGGGGATCCAGGTGGTTGAGGGCCGGAGAGAGTCCAGCTCGGAGCGGGAGGTAAAGCAGGGGGGAGAGGCCGATCAGGATGAAGGAAAAGGCAGCGGCTATCCGGCGGAAGCTCCACTCCGTGTGGGTTCGCCGAAGTCCCAGGAGGATGAGGACGATCCAGAGGACCTGGGTCTGCCCATGGGCACCCAATCCAACGGCCCAGAAGAATAGGATCCACTCGGGATGGAAACGGGAAAGATCGGAGAGAAGGACTTTGATGATCACGGCCAAGTTCATGAGGAGCAGGGTGTAGAGACCTCCCTTGGAGGTCAAACTCTGGGCGAACACGGATCGGCAGAAGAGCAAGGAGAGGGCGGTGGACGCCAACAGGAGTTCGGCTCGCCCGCCGTCCATGAGGAGGCCGAATCGGCGCATCAGGGAACGGCAGGCGAGCAGGAGGAAGAGGATCCCTCCCAGCGTGAAAAGCGAGGCCATCAGGTTGAGGCGGAAAGCGGGAGTTCCGACCGGCACGAGGGAGAAAAGGCGCCCCAACAGGCTGTACAGGGGATAACCCGGTGCGTGGCAAATCCCCAAACCGACCGCGGCGGTCACGATCTCACCGCTGTCATCGGTCATGAGGCCGGGGTTCTGGGCGGCCAAGAGGATCTGCCAGATCAGAAGGAAGAATGTCGCCCAGGACAGATTGCGGATCCAGGAATGCCGGATGGCGTCAGGGGTTTCATTTTTCTGAGGGGAAGACATGCTGTCATTGTACTCTCGCCCAGGCAGGGGGGCTTGACATGCGGGGGATACCCCGGTATATTCACGCGTCACAGGCAGGGGTCGTAACGCCCCTGAACGCAAGGAGAGGGAAATGTCCTCCGGGAACTTTACGAGCGCGCTTCTTCCGCTGGTCCTCGTACTCGTACTGCGTCCGGAGGCGGTGCTCTCCTAACGACGGCCGACAGGCCGCGGGGCCCGCTTCCAAAGGCGGGTCGCCGCGGTTTTTTTGTTTTAAGCCCCTCCCGACCCGCCTCCGAAGCAGAAACCCCTTCAAATATTGCCTTGTAAAGCCGTTTTGGGCCGGAGAGAGCGGTCCAATTATCCCGGGATTATTGTAAAATCATGCTCTTTTAGGAGCGGAAGGCGAGGCCCGTCATGTCGACCCCGAAAATGAGAACCGGAGCGCAACTGCTGGTGGACGTTCTCCTGGATGAGGGCGTGGATCTGGCGTTCGGTCTGCAAGGTGGGGCCATCCTGCCGGTTTTCGATGCCCTCTACATGAAACGCGACAAGATCCGCCTCATCAACACGCGCCATGAGCAGGGCGCCATGCATATGGCGGAAGGGTATGCCCGTTCCTCGGGCAAGACCGGTGTGGTCGTGGTGACTTCGGGACCCGGTGCCACCAACACCGTCACGGGCCTGGCGGACGCGAATCTCGACTCCATTCCCCTGGTCCTCATCACCGGGCAGGTCCGGACCGACATGATTGGGACGGATGCGTTCCAGGAAGCCGACATCGTCGGCATCACACGCTCCTGCACCAAGCACAATTTCCTAGTGAAGAGCATCGAGGAACTGCCGAGGGTCCTCAAGGACGCCTTTTTCATCGCACGGACGGGTCGCCCGGGCCCGGTCCTTGTGGACCTGCCCAAGGACGTCTCGGCTTCGTCGGCCGAGGTCCAGATTCCCGCGAAGTCGGGGATCCCTCTCTCCAAGTTCGTGCCGCCGCATGACCTGGCCCCCATCGATCGCATCGCAGAACTCGTCCGGGGCGCCAAACGGCCACTGATCTACGCGGGGGGGGGAGTCATCAACGCCGGGGCCTCCGTTGCCCTGAGGGAGTTCGTCCACAAATCCAATATCCCCGTGACGTTGACCCTCATGGGACTGGGCGCTTTCCCGGCCCATGATCGCCAGTTCATCGACATGCTGGGCATGCATGGCAGCTACCGGGCCAACATGGCCGTGACGAACTGCGATCTCCTGCTGGCCATCGGGGCCCGTTTCGACGACCGCGTCACGGGCAAGATCAACGAGTTCGCGCCCCGCGCCCGGAAGGTTCATCTCGACGTGGACCCTACGTCCATCAACAAGAACGTGGGCGTCGATGTCCACGTGCTCGGCGACCTGACCCGGATGCTGAAGGAGCTCACGGCACGTATCCCGAAGAAGGCCTACACCGAATGGTGGTCCGATCTTGACGAATGGAACCGGAAGCATCCCCTCGCCTACCGCCAGGATCCGAAGGGGCCCATCCTGCCCCAATTCGTCATCGAGACGATCTACCGAATGACGAAGGGAAAGGCCTTCATCGCCACCGAGGTCGGACAGCATCAGATGTGGGCCGCCCAATTCTACAAGTTCGACATGCCCCGGCGCTGGGTCACTTCCGGCGGGGCCGGCACCATGGGCTACGGCTTCCCAGCCGCAATCGGCGTCCAATTCGCCCATCCCGACGCGCAGGTCATCTGCATTGCGGGGGACGGGAGCTTCCAGATGAACCAGCAGGAGTTGGCGACCGTCGCCGAGCATCGTCTGCCCGTGAAGACGATCATCCTCAATAACCAGACCCTGGGGATGGTCAAGCAGTGGCAGGATTTGTTCTACGAAAAGCGGTATGCCAACACCCTGATACCGGTCCAGCCGGATTTCGTGAAGCTGGCGGACGCCTACGGCATTCCGGGATACCGGGCGATAACCCCGTCTGAGTTGGAGAAAACCCTTCGGCAGGCCCTTGGGTCGAGGGGTCCCTGCGTCGTCGACATCCACATCGATCCGGATGAGCATGTGTATCCCATGGTCCCGGCGGGCGGGGCCAACAAGGACATGATCTTGTCCCGCGCCCAGGAGAAGAGGCTGTGATTTTTTTCAAACCCGTTCAGGGAGGCATGACATGAGACACACCATTTCGGTCCTGGTGCAAAACAACCCCGGCGTTCTGTCAAGGGTGGCCAACCTGTTCTCGGCGCGCGGCTACAACATCGACAGCCTCGTCGTGGGTGTGACGGAGAATCCCAAGCTCTCCCGGATGACCATCGTGGTGCGCGGGGATGACCGCATCATCGACCAGGTGGAGAAGCAGTTGAACAAGCTGGTCGACGTGGAGCGGGTCATCGACCTCACCAAGGAGGATTTCATCGCGCGCGACCTGGCGCTCATCAAGGTGAGGATCGACGACAAGACCCGTAGCCACGTCATGGAGATCGTGCAGTGCTTCAACGCCAAGATCGTGGATGTGGCCCAGAAGAGTTTCACCATTGAGGCTACCGGCAAGGAGGCCAAGATCAACGCCATGGCCGAGATCCTTCGCCGTTACGGCATCCTGGAGCTCGTGCGGACGGGCGAGGTGGCCATCCTCCGTGGCAAGCGGGTGCACGAGGAGGAAGCGAAGCACGTGAAGGTGAAGGCCGGCAAAGCCGGCCTGTCGAATCTGTAGTACGGGAAGATCGAACCGCAGGGAACGCAGAGGGCGCAGGGGACGGCAGGGTTTCGGGAATGCATGAAGATCAAGAATGAACTCTGCGTTCTCCGCGAACTCTGCGGTTGAGAGAATTTCCGGTTAATCATTCAACGGAGGAAGAAGACATGGCGAAGATCTACTACGACAAGGACTGCGATCTCAATGCTCTCAAGGGGAAGACCATTGCCGTCATCGGCTACGGGAATCAGGGCCGCCATCAGGCCTTGAACCTCAAGGATTCGGGACTGAGCGTCGTCATCGGCGAGGTCGCTCCGGCCGCGGCGGAGAGGGCCAAGGCCGACGGTTTCCAGGTTTTTGATGCCAAGGGCGCCGCGGAGAAGGCGGACGTCATCCAGATCCTGACCCAGGACGATGTGCAGGCCAAGCTGTACCGGGAAGCTGTGGCCCCCTCGATGAAAGCGGGCAAGGCCCTGCTCTTCTCGCACGGGTTCAACATCCATTTCGGCCAGATCGTCCCGCCCGCCGATGTGGACGTGTTCATGATCGCCCCCAAGGGGCCTGGCGCCACCGTCCGGAGCCAATACCTGGAAGGCAAGGGCGTCCCCGCCCTCGTGGCCATCCACCAGGATGCCACCGGGAACGCCTTGAAGATCGCGCTCGCCTACGCCCGAGGCATCGGCGCCGGCCGCGCCGGGATCCTCGAGACCACGTTCAAGGAGGAGACGGAAACCGACCTTTTCGGCGAACAGGTGGTGCTTTGCGGCGGGCTCACGGAACTGGTGCGAGCCGGTTTCGAAACCCTCGTGAATGCGGGTTACCAGCCCGAGGTCGCGTATTTCGAGTGCTTGCACGAGGTGAAGCTCATCGTGGACCTGATGGTCGAGCGGGGCATCTCGGGGATGCGCGACGCCATTTCCACCACGGCCCGATACGGGGACATCACCCGCGGACGCCGGGTGATCACGAACGAGACGCGGATGGAGATGCAGCGTATCCTGGGAGAGATCCAGTCCGGTTTCTTCGCCCGGGAGTTCATCCTCGAGAACCAGGCCAATCGCCCGGTGTTCAATGCACTGCTCCGCAATGACGCCCAGCACCTCATCGAGAAGGTGGGGGTGAACGTCCGGAGCATGTACAGCTGGCTTAAGAAGTGACGATCCATCATCCCTGAGTCTTGATCTGGGGGATGGTTCGTCAAGGCGAGAGGTGGGCGCACCCATGACGTTGGTGCGCCGTGCCTGCCGGGTTGAATGGAAAGTCGGCATGGCGCGGACCCGAAGGGGCCACCGCGCCCGACACCATTCCGTGTGGAGCGAAGTCTCATGAAGCTGCCGCTGGTTCCTGAAGGGATCAAGTTCATAATCCCCGTGGCTGTCGCCGCGCTGGGGTTGCTCGCGTACGGCCTGAAGTCGGATCGGGTCGGGATGTGGATCGCGGGCGGGGTCCTCATGGTCCTGTCGGTACTTTTGGTGAACTTCTTCCGGGATCCCGAACGGGTGACGGCCCGTCCGTTCGCGGTCGGCGAGGTGGTTTGCCCGGCGGACGGCGTCGTCGTGGCCTGCGGCGAGTCGCAGGAGCCCCTTTACCTGAAGGGGAAGGCGTTCCACATCGCCATCTTCATGAACGTGTTCGATTGCCATGTCCAGCGCATGCCGCTGGAAGGGAAGGTCCTGCGCAAGGCCTATCATCCGGGCAAGTTCATGGCGGCTTTCGCCGAGAAGGCCTCCCTGGACAACGAGCAGTCGCATCTGGTGATCGAGTTGAGGGGCGGGAAAAGGAGGAAGATGGTCCTCAAGCAGATCGCGGGCCTCCTCGCCCGTCGCGTCGTGACCGACGCGGAAGAGGGCCAGACGCTTCTCCGGGGACAGCGGTTCGGACGGATCCTCCTGGGTTCGCGAGTGGACGTCTTTCTTCCGTCCGGGTTCCGTCCGTCGATTCGGACCGGGGACCGCGTTTGGGCGGGCGAGACCCTTCTGGGAGAGATTCCATGACGCCGCATCGTTCAACGGAACGGCCGGTTCGCCATTCCCAGGAAAGGAAGGCCATCTACCTGTTGCCCAATACCGTGACGGCCGCCAACATGGTGTTGGGCATCCTGGCCATCACCTACGCCTTCACCGACGCCCTGACGCTGAAGCTCTCCGTGGAGTCGAAGATTCTGCCGTTCGTGTGGCCGGCCCGGCTTATCCTGATCTGCATCTTCATCGATTTCCTGGACGGGCGATTGGCCCGGGCGACGGGAACCACCAGCCGCTTCGGGGTCGAATTCGACAGCATGGCGGACCTGGTGAGTTTCGGCGTGGCCCCGGCGGTTCTCATCTATCTCTCGGTCCTGAGATACCTGACGTTCTGGGGCGTGCCCATCGCCGTCCTTTACGTGGTCTGCGCCACGATCCGGTTGGCCCGGTTCAACGTCCAGGCCGAGATCGAGGAGAAGGATCATTTCATGGGATTGCCTTCACCGGCCGCGGCGGGATTGCTGGTGAGTTATGTCCTCCTGTCGCGGTGGATGGGATGGTACGGGAAGGGTCCCACCTTGAACACGGTGATGGGGTGGTACGAGGAGAACATCAACCTGGTCGAATTCTGGCTGGTCCCATTGCTAACGGTGCTGATCGCCGTGATGATGGTCTCGAACGTGAAATATCCCAGCTTCAAGAAACTGAACCGGGAGACCATCCGTCCCATCACCATGGTGGGGGTGGTGATGGCCGTGTTCTGGATCGTGTACGCGGCCGAGATCGCGGTTTTCGTGCTCCTTCTGGGGTATCTGGTGCTGGGATTGGTGCACTCGGGCGTCCGGGGTATCTTCGCCCGGCAACCGAACCGGTAGCTGCAAATGGAAATTAGAAAATAGAAAGTTGAAAATGCAGGCGGAAGACATTTTCTAACTTCGACTTGAGATTTTCTATTTTGAGCTTCAGCGAAAGTGGGTGCGGTCATGGCGAGCGGCAAACAGGACAACCGGGAACGGATCTTCATCTTCGATACGACCCTGAGGGATGGGGAACAATGCCCCGGCGCGAGCATGAATACGGAGGAAAAGCTGAAACTGGCCCTCCAGCTCGAGACGCTCGGTGTGGATATCATCGAAGCTGGCTTCCCCATCTCCTCGCCCGGGGATTTCGAGGCCGTTCAGCGCATCGCGAGGTCGTTGAAGAAGGGCATCGTCGCCGGATTGGCTCGCGCACGCCGCAAGGACATCGAGGCGGCCGCCCGGGCCCTTCGGCCCGCCCGCCGGTCGCGCATCCACACCTTCATCTCGTCCTCCGACATCCATCTCAAGCACCAGTTCCGGATGACGAGGGAGGAGGCCCTGCAGGCCGCCGTCGACGCCGTGAAGCTCGCCCGTCGGCACTCCGACGACGTCGAATTCTCCGCCATGGACGCGTCCCGGTCCGACCTGGATTACCTTTGCCGCATGATGGAGGCGGTCATCCGTCATGGCGCCCGCACCATCAACATTCCCGACACGGTCGGTTACGCCGTCCCGGATTCTTTCGGCCGCCTCATCCGGAACTTGAGGGAGCGGGTGCCCAACGTGGAAAAGGCCGTCATCGCGGTGCATTGCCACAACGATTTGGGTCTCGCCACCGCCAATTCCATCGCCGCCATCCAGAACGGCGCCCGGCAGGTCGAGTGCACGGTGAACGGGATCGGGGAGAGGGCGGGGAACGCCAGTATGGAAGAAATCGTCATGACGCTCAAGACGCGATCCGACATGTTCCCCTTCCGGACCGGCATCGATACGCGCCAGATCTACAAGACCAGCCGCATGGTCTCGACCATCACGGGGTTCCTCATCCAGCCCAACAAGGCCATCGTGGGAGGCAACGCCTTCTCGCATGAAAGCGGCATCCACCAGGATGGACTCCTGAAGTGCCAGCAGACCTACGAGATCATGACGCCCTCCTCCATCGGTATCCCCGAAAGCAAACTGGTCTTGGGCAAGCATTCGGGCCGCCATGCCTTCTCCAAGCGGATCGAGGATCTCGGCTACAAGCTGTCGAAACTGGCCCAGGAACGCCTGTTCAACGAGTTCAAGGGTTTGGCCGACAAGAAGAAGGAGGTCTTCGACGAGGATATCGAGGCCCTGGTCGAGGAGAAAGTCTCCGTTCCCGAGAACGCGTACACATTGAATTACCTGCACACGAGCGCGGGTTCCACGACCCTGCCCACGGCGACGCTGAAGCTCGGCATCGGGGGCCGCGAAATCCAGGAAGCCGCAACCGGCGACGGGCCGGTGGACGCGGTGTTCAACGCCATCGACCGGGCCACGGGATTCAAGGGCAAACTGGAGAACTACACCCTGAAGGCCCTCACGGAAGGCCGCGATGCCCAGGGCGAGGTCATGGTCACGCTGGCTCTGAACGGCGACGAGGTGCACGGCCGCGGCGTCTCCACCGATATCATCGAGGCCAGCGCCAAGGCGTACCTGAACGGCGTCAACAAGTTGCTCATGAAGCACTCCAAGAAGAAGCAGCCTTCCTATACGAAGGGCATTTGACCTGAACGAAAACGGGGACCGCAGAGACGCGGAGACACAGAGAACGGTTCCTGGAATTCGGAGTCGTTGATTTTGGGGTGTTCGTTGTAATGGCGAATCTAACTCTGCGACTCTGCGTCTCTGCGGTGAAAAGTTTCATTGAGGGGTTATCCAAGTGAAATACCACATCGTTCTGTTGCCTGGCGACGGGATCGGGCCCGAGGTTTCCGCGGAGGCCATCAAGGTCCTGAACCGGATCGGACAGGTCTTCGGCCATTCCTTCGAGTTTGCGGAACACCTGGCCGGTGGCGCGGCCATCGACGCCGTGGGCGAACCCCTGCCCGAGGCCACCCTGGAGGCCTGTCGCAAGGCGGACGCCGTCCTGAAGGCCCCGATGGGCGGGCCGAAGTGGGACAAGATCGAGAACAAGAAACGTCCCGAGGCGGGCATCCTGGGCCTGCGCAAGGGATTGGACCTCTACGCTAACCTGCGGCCCGTGAAGCTCTATGATGCCTTGAAGGACGCCTCCACCCTCCGCCCGGAGGTTATCGCGGGCGTGGACATGCTCATCGTCCGCGAGCTCATTTCCGGCATCTATTTTGGGGAACCCCGGGGTATCCACGGGGAGGGGAAGGATCGATACGGGGTCAACACCGAGATCTACCGCACCCCCGAGGTCGAGCGCATCGTGAAACTGGCCTTCGAGCTGGCGCGTCTAAGGAGGAAGAAGGTCATCAGCGTCGACAAGTTTAACGTGCTGGAATCCTCCCGTCTTTGGCATGACGTGGCCACCGAGGTGGCGAAGGGGTTCCCGGACGTGGCCTTTGAGCACATGATCGTGGACAACTGTTCCATGCAGTTGATCCGCAACCCGAAGCAGTTCGACGTGATGGTGACCACCAACATGTTTGGGGATATCCTCTCCGACGAGGCCTCCATGCTGACGGGGTCCCTGGGCATGCTGCCCTCGGCCTCGATCGGAGGGAAGGTCTCGATGTACGAGCCCTCGGGCGGGTCCGCTCCCGACATTGCGGGCAAGGACGTTGCGAACCCACTGGCCATGATCCTCTCGGCCGGCATGATGCTGAAGTACAGTTTCCGGCTCCAGGCCGAGTCCGACGCCGTGGAAGCCGCCGTGGAGCGTGTGCTTGCGAAGGGTGTGCGCACGGCCGATATCGCCCAGAAGGGCGAGACGAATCTGGTGGGTTGCCGGGCCATGGGCGACGCCGTCACGGCGGAGATCAAGAAATAACAGCCACAGCTAATTAGCCACCGATGGATGGGATGGGCACCGATAAGGCAAGGCAAAGGCGATTTAGCCATCGATGGATCCCCCGTTCAGGGGACTATGTCGGGAAGGATTCGCCCGGGACGAGACCTCGCCGCCGCATAGTGTGCGGCAGGCGGGCTTTGATCCACCCGAACGACCCTTAGGAAGGCAATGGCTTTGAGAAAAAGTTCGACTTTCCCACTTCTGCCTTTCGTCTTCTGCCTTTTGATGGCGATCCTGTCGTCTAATGACGCACTCGCCCAGGAGGCGCAACCCCTTCAGGAAGGGGAAGGAGTTCCCGCCGCGGTCGCGACGCTGGTGGAGCGGGCCCTGAAGGCGCCCGGCCCGACCGAGACCTTCACGCCGGAGGGAATGGCGGGAACGGATACGATCGAAACGGTTACGCCCCTCCCGGTGACCGCGACCCCGACCTTCACGGTACAACCACCCGCCCAGGAGCCGACGATCGAACCGGGTACTCCCGCCACGCCGATCTCCGAGATGACCACTCCCACGGAGACCGCGACCGTCACCGCAAGCCCGACCGCCACCCCAACGGCCA
>CAZGWJ010000071.1:0-13625 GCA_964529445.1 uncultured bacterium | reverse complement strand
TCCTGGCCGTCCTGGAGAAGGCCGATTTCAAGATCGGCAACATCGCCTCCCAGGAAAGGTCCAAGCGCGGCCCCCTGCCTTTCACGACCTCCAAGCTCCAGCAGGAGGCCTACAAGCGGCTGAAATACAGCGCCCGGCGCACCATGTCCATCGCTCAGATCCTCTACGAGGGTGTGGAACTGGGCGATCAGGGTCCGGTCGGTTTGATCACCTACATGAGAACCGATTCCAAGCGGGTGGCCCCCGAAGCCAAGGCCGAAGCGGCCCAGTTCATCAAGGAGAACTACGGGGATGCCTATTCCGATCCGGCCGAAAGGAATACCGCAGCGGGCAAGTTGAAGGTCCAGGACGCCCATGAGGCGATCCGTCCCACCAGCGTGTACCGCACCCCCGAATCCATGAAGCCTTTTTTGGCTCCCGAACAATACCGGCTCTATCGCCTCGTCTGGGAGGATTTTCTGGCCAGCCAGATGAGCGCCGCCCGTTTCAAGATCTCCACCGTCGAGGTGGAAGGGGGGGACTGCCTTTTCCGGGCCAGCGGGACCGAGACCCTCTTCGACGGTTTCACCCGAGTCTACCAGGAAGCCGCGGACGAGGATGCCAAGAGGGAAGCGGCCGACGAGACCGAGGAGGTCGATCCGAACCAATTGCCCAAGGTCGAGATCGGGGAGGGCGTGTCCTGGAGCAAGCCCATACAGGCCCAGCATTTCACGGAACCGCCTCCCCGTTATACGGATGCCTCCCTCGTCAAGATCCTCGAGGAGCGCGGCATCGGACGACCCTCCACTTACGCTCCCACCCTGGAGACCATCCAGAACCGTCGGTATGTCCGCAAGGACGGCGGGCGCTTCTTCATGAACGAGTTGGGTGAACTCATCATCGACATCCTCATGAAGAACTTCCCCGTGGTCCTGGACTACGAGTTCACCGCGAGGATGGAAGAGGAACTGGACGAGGTCGAATCCGGCGAGCAGGAATGGCACCAGGTCATCCGCGAGTTCCACGAGCCGTTCAAGGTCGCCCTCGCAGAGGCCGACAAGCTCATCGGGGAACAGAAGATCGAGGTGGAGAGCGACATTCCTTGCGAGAAATGCGGCCGGAAGATGGTGGTGAAGTGGGGACGCCACGGGAAATTCCTGGCCTGTCCCGGGTATCCCGAGTGCCAGAACACGAGGGGGCTCAAGGATACCGCCGACGGTTCCATCGTTCCCGAGGACAACCACACCGACGAGAAGTGTCCGGCCTGCGGGGGGCCCATGATGTTCCGCATGGGACGGTTCGGCCGTTTCCTGGCCTGCCAGCGTTATCCCGAGTGCAAGACCACCAAGGCCATCACCTTGGGAATCCCGTGCCCGACCTGCGGGACCGGCGAGATCGTGTCCCGACGGGCTCGGATGGGGCGCACCTTCTATGGCTGCAACCGCTATCCCGAGTGCAAGTTCATCTCCTGGGGAAAGCCGGTCCTCCGCGCATGTCCCAAGTGCCAGCATCCGTATCTGGCGGAAAAGTACACCAAGGCCATCGGTCCGCATATCGCCTGCCCGAACAAGGAATGCGATTATACGGAGATCCCCGTCCAACCCGCTTCCGAAACGCCCTGACGCTTCCGATCCGGGGAGGGTGGGTGCGTTCACCGCGGGGAATCCGCGTTCCTCTTGGTGGTGTCAATAACCCGTCGCGTCCTATATAATCATTCTGTACTTCGTGACTTCTGGGCGAGAGGTCGGCCCGATGAAAGAATCCATCCTCAAGGCCAAGGTGCTGGTCGAGGCGTTGCCCTATATCCGTCAATGGTCCGGGGCGACTGTCGTGGTCAAATACGGCGGTTCCACCCGGTCCGGCGACGAGGGCCTTCGCTCAACGCTGCAAGATATCGTCCTCATGAAGTTCGTCGGGATGCGGCCCATCGTGGTGCACGGCGGCGGCAAGGACATCAATGCCCTGCTCGATAAGCTCCAGATCCAGTCCCGGTTCGTGGACGGCCTCCGTTACACCGATACCCCCACCATGGAGGTCGTCGAGATGGTCCTGGGCGGCAAGATCAACAAGGAACTGGTCGCCACGATCCACGCCCTGGGTGGCGAGGCCGTCGGGTTGTCGGGCAAGGACGGAGGGATGCTCCTGTGCGAGAAGGCGCGGAGCACGACCGGGAAGGACGTCGGTTTCGTGGGCAAGGTCCTCAAGGTCAACACGGCGGTGCTCGAGACACTCGACCGCGATCAGTTCATCCCCGTGATCGCGCCCCTGGGTCTGGGAAAGGACGGACAGACCTACAATGTGAACGCCGATGACGCGGCGGCCGCCATCGCCGGCGCCTTGAAGGCCGAGAAGCTCGTCTACCTCACCGACGTGCCCGGGATCCTGCGGAGAAAAGGTGATCCGTCCTCCCTGATCTCCTCCCTCACCGTGAAGGAGGCGAGAGGCCTGATCCGTCGGAAGGTCATCTCGGGCGGGATGATCCCGAAGGTGGGTTCCTGTATCGGCGCCTTGTCCGCGGGAGTAGGGAAGACCCACATCATCGACGGCACCCTTCATCACGCCCTTCTTCTCGAGATCTTCACCCCGTCCGGGGTTGGCACGCAGATCATCCCCTGAGAATGCTCCCTCAGTCCCCCCGCGAGGACCCTCCCGGAACCCCGTAAAGTTGGCGCTTCTCAGGGGCCCATCCGCTTGAGGGTTGCCCCTCATCGCCCCCCCTCCCTGTGGTACAATGCCGGCCTGTTCAACCGACAGGGGTTCGCCCCGACGACATCCACAAGGAGAAGTACCCATGAAATGCCCCTATTGCGGTCATCCCGAGGATCGGGTCATGGATTCCCGCCCTTCCAAGGGTGGATCGGCCATCCGACGACGCAGGGAATGCATGAAGTGCAAGAAGCGTTTCACGACCTACGAGCAGATCGAGGAGATCATGCCCATGGTCGTCAAACGGGACGGCCGCCGCGAACCCTTCGACCGGCTCAAGATCATAGCCGGGGTCCGAAAGGCGCTTGAGAAGCGCCCCGTGTCAGCAGAGAAGATCGAAGGCATGGTCGACGATATCGAGATGATCCTCCAGGAGCGCGCCGCCAAGGAGATCAACTCCACCGAGATCGGCGAGATGGTCATCCGCCGACTCCAGGATGTCGACGACGTGGCCTATGTGCGTTTTGCCAGCGTGTACCGGCAGTTCAAGGACATCAACGCGTTCATGGACGAGGTCAAACGACTGTTGGCGCGCGAGAAGAACCTCAAGAAAGTGGGGAACTAGGCGATCATGGCGGATATCCTACCGTTCCGGGCCTTGCGGTACGCGGGCAAGGCCAAGACCGCTCTTTCGAAGGTTCTGGCTCCCCCCTACGATGTCATCAACGTGAGGCAGAAGAAGGAACTACTGGCTTCGTCGCCCTTCAATGCCATCCGTCTCATCATCGGCAATCCCAGCGTCGAGACCCACCGTCCCTCCGACTACGCCGCCGCCGGAAAGACCCTGGCCACCTGGCGCAAGACGGGCATCCTCGCCCGGGATCCCCAGCCCTCCGTGTACGTCTACCAGCAGGAATTCAAGGTCGGGAAGCGCACCTACCGGAGGACCGGTTTCCTGGCCCTCGACCGGCTGAAACCTTTCGGGGGGAAGAAGGGCGGCATCCTGGCGCACGAGCACACCCTGGCTGGTCCGAAGGCGGACCGCCTGAACGTCATGAAATCCTGCCACGCCAATTTCAGCGCCATCTTCTCTCTTTATTCAGACAAGGCGGGCGTCGGGCGCCTGCTGAAGGTCGTGACAACGGAGAAACCCGACACGCAGGCCTTCTTCCCGACCGGCGTGAAAAATCTGTTATGGCGCGTGTCGGACCCGAAGTGGCTTTCGGCGTTGTGCGCGAAGATGAAGAAAGCCACCCTGTTCATCGCCGACGGCCATCATCGCTACGAGACGGCCCTCGCCTACCAGTCCTTCCGGGGCGCGGGGAAGACCCAGGCCCGTCCCTGGGACTACGTCCTCATGATGTTCGTGGCCATGGAGGACCCGGGGCTGGTCATCCTGCCGACGCACCGGATGCTCCCTTTCCGCCTCGTCGCCGATCCCTACGAACTGTTGGGCCGCCTGACCTCCCTCGGGCGAGTCACCGAATATGGCGGGCCTCTTTCGGGCGAGAAGCCATGGACGGCCCTGCAGAAGGCGGGCGCAAAGATCCCGACGCTTGGTTTCTCGCCCGACGGACGCAGGCTGTACTTGCTTCAGCTGTCGAAGCAGGCCCTGCGTTCACCCCTCCTGGCGGGGCTGTCGCCCGCCCAGAAGGGATTGGATGTGGCACTCCTGCACAAACTCATCCTCGAACCCTGGTACGGAATCACCAAGGAGCGCGTGGAACACGATCTCGCCTTCACCAGCGTGGCGGCCGACGCCGTGAAGCGCCTGCGACGTAAGGAATGCGCCTGCGTTTTCTTCCTGAACCCTACCCGCATCGGCCAGTTGCGCGATGTGGCCCTGCGCAAGGAGCGGATGCCCCAGAAATCCACCTTCTTCTATCCGAAGCTGGTCACTGGAATGGCCTTCAATGATTTGAGGGAATTCTAGCCGCGGTGCTTGATCTCTCATCGCGGGCCCTGGCAACCACCGCTTTCAGGCCGTGGAAGTCGTTCATCCCGCTGAAATCTGGCCAAGTCCGGCGGGGGCGCGTATAATCGCAACCCGATGTCAAGGTTCCGGGCGTCGGCATCCCATCCGGTGCCCCGGAGAGACCGAATCCGAAGAACAACAAGGAGAAACGAGATGAGCAACCGACGCATCGCGCAGACCTGGGCCCGTGAGATCCTGGATTCACGCGGCAATCCCACCGTCGAGGTGGATGTGATCCTGGAGAACGGGACTCTCGGAAGGGCCGCGGTGCCTTCCGGCGCTTCGACCGGGGAGCACGAGGCCGTCGAACTCCGGGACGGGGACAAGAAACGGTACCTGGGCAAGGGCGTGCTCAAGGCCGTCGAGAACGTGAACACCAAGATCGCCCCGGCCGTGAAGGGGATGGATGTCGTCCTTCAGAGGGAAATCGACCGCAAGATGATCGACCTCGATGGCACCCCCAACAAGGCGAAGTTCGGGGCCAACGCCATCCTCGGGGTCTCCTTGGCCTGCGCCAAGGCCGCGGCGGCCGACGCGGGGCTTCCGCTCTACCGTTATTTGGGAGGGGCCAACGCCTGCCAATTGCCGGTGCCCATGGCCAACATCGTCAACGGCGGCAAGCACGCGGACAACAAAGTGGATTTCCAGGAATTCATGGTCATGCCGGTCGGGGCCCCCTCCTTCACCGAGGGCATCCGCATGGTGTGCGAGGTCTTCCACAGCCTCAAGTCCGTCCTGAAGAAGGCGGGGCACAACACCAACGTGGGGGACGAGGGCGGGTTCGCCCCCTCCATCGAGAACGAGGAGGCCCTGAAATACATCATGGAGGCCATCGTCAAGGCCGGTTACGCCCCTGGAAGGGACAAGGATTTCGCAATCGCCATGGACTGCGCCTCGAGCGAACTCTTCGACGAGGGCGGCAAGAAGGGATACAAGTTCTGGAAATCGGCCCCCGACAAGCTTTTCAGCGCCGACCAGATGATCGACCTCTTCGAGGGGTGGGTGGGCAAGTATCCCATCGTCAGCATCGAGGACCCGCTCGACCAGAACGACTGGGACGGCTATAAGAAGATGACCGACCGGATGGGCTCCAAGATCCAGATCGTCGGCGACGATTTCTTCGTCACCAACCCGGTACGGCTGAAGAAGGGCATCGAGATGGGATGCACCAATTCGATCCTGGTGAAGGTCAACCAGATCGGCACCCTGACCGAGACCTTCGAGGCCGTCCAGATGGCGCAGAAGGCCAATTACACGGCGGTGCTCTCGCACCGGAGCGGCGAGACCGAGGACTCGACCATCGCGGACATCGCGGTGGCCACCAACTGCGGCCAGATCAAGACGGGGTCGGCCTCGCGAACCGACCGCATGGCGAAGTATAACCAGCTCATCCGCATCGAAGAGGAGCTGGGGAACCGCTCGCTGTACCTGGGCCGGAACACCTTCTACAACCTGTAAGGTGCCTTGTCTTGAAGCCCGGCGGGTCCGCACCCGCCGGGCTTTTTTGTATCCTTGGTTCCGCCCCAACTCTTCGTGTCTTCGTGACTTCGTGGTGAGAGGTCAGATGGAGTGATTTGGCTCTGGATGGCGGTGGCCTGCGGTTTCTTCAACGCCTGGTGGTCGGCGTTGTCCAAGCGCGTCCTCGAACACCTCACGCCGCGGGAGTTCACCCTCGTCTTCAGGGGATTGACCTGCCTGTTCCTACTGCCCCTGGCTCTTCTGCAATGGTCCTGGCCCTTGCCGGGTGCCTTCTGGGTCTGGGCGCTCGCGGCCGGCATCAGCGAGGGTTTGAGGACCTGGTTCTTGGCCATCGGTGTCAAGAAGGACTACTACTCCTCCTACGCCTTCTTCAATCTGAACCCCTTCTTCACGGTGTTGGTGGCCCCCTGGATCCTCAAAGAAGCCCAACCACCCGCCCTCATTCTGGGGGGCGCGCTCATCGCCCTGGGCGCTTTCCTGTTCCACCGGATGGGGAAGTGGTCCTGGCCCGGTTTCTGGGGCGCCCTCTTTTCGACGGCGGGTGTCATCGCCAGCAAGATGGCCCTCGACCATTCGGCGCCCCTGGTCCTCGCTTTCTGGTCCTTCGGCGTGGCGGCGCTTTTCCTCGTTCCCCTGGAAGCCCTGGGAGGTCAGCCCCTGAGGTGGACGCAAGTGAGACGACGCTTCGGCTCCGTCCTCCCCGTGGCCTTCTGGTCGCTGGTGGCGACGGTGCTGTTCTACATCGCCCTGGCCCATGCGCCCGCCTCCAAGATCAATCCCCTGGTGCGGGCCAACCTGCTCTTCGGTTTCCTTTTCAGCTATTACCTCCTGAAGGAGCGCAGCGGATGGAGGCACAACGCCTGGGCGGGAGGATTGATCCTGTCGGGCCTGCTCCTGGTGGCCTTCTCGTAGGAAGGGGAAGGGAAACGGGTTCCTGATATAATGCGCGCCATGAGACGACACCGGACTTCCAAGCCGCGCCCCGCCGAGGTGGTGCCGTCCACGAATCTTTCCGCCGATACGGCCCCTGCCTGGGACGGCTGGGCGGCCCTCCTGGCCCTCGTCTCGATGATCCTGTTCCTTTCCTCCTTCCCGAACTTCAAGAACTGGCTTCCCTTCATCCCGTCCTGGATGACGAGTCCCTGGTGGATTCTTCCCGCCGCCTTCGGGGTCTTCAGGACCTCCCGCCGGGAATCGCGCGTGGAGGGCGGATGGGAGGTGAAACCCCTCTTCTGGATCATCCTGGGAGCGGGGATGTGGTTGCGGTTGAGGAACTTCGGGGATCCCGTGCCGACGTTTTGGGACGACCATTCCCTGGTATGGTCGGACATCCGCAACGTCTTAGATTTGGGCGATCGGCCGATCCTTTTTTCCTATGGATGGCGCGAGCCTTTCCATGTCTATGGGTCCGCTTTCCTGATGGTTTTGTTTCCGTTTCTGGACATTCACCGGGCGGTCCAGGCTCTTTCGACCCTGAGTGATGCCGCCCTCATGGTCGTGATGTACCTTTGGGGAAGGGAAATGGGAGGGCGTTGGACCGGCCTGGCCGCCCTGGCTTTTGTGGCCCTGTCACGACCGGTGATCGTCATGACCCTCTATGGGTTCGGGAATACGCAGGCGACCTTGGCTGCGGCCTTGGTGGGATGGACCTTTTCACGAGTTCTTCAAAGGCCGGATTTTCATCGTTTTGTCGTATTCGGCCTGACTCTCGGGTTCGGTGCCTACACCTACGCGGCGTTTCGTCCTGTCGCGCCTGCCGCGGTCATCTTGTCCGGAATGGCGCTTCTGAGGGACCGGGGTGAGAGAAAACGGGCCTTCACACTACCGGGTGCGACCGTTCTGGGCGTGGGTTTTCTTTGGGTGTTCATATTCCTGTGGAAGCAGCGCGTCCTTCCGGGGCCTCTCGATGCGGCGGCACGTTTATTTCAACCTTTCTGGATGAAGGCGGCACTCATTTGGGCCCTGTGCGCTGGGTGGATGAGGATGATGGCCCTGTCGGAGAGGGATGGAGGCGGAAGGGGCCTAGCGGCATGGGCGACGGGTTCCATCCTGGGCTTGGTCATGACGTGGCCGGTCATGTCGCATCCGATGTACGGAGGAAGGATGGGGCAGCTGTTCGCGGCCAAGGCGAACGGACCCGGTCTCATATCGTCCCTGGGGAATGGAGCCCGTACGCTCTTGGACTGGACCTTGTTTTCCATCAGCAATGCTTTTGGTTCTAGCCCAATCCTTTCGAGAGGACTCTACGACGCGCCGACCATTGTGTTCTCGTTCATCGGCATCCTCGTCCTATTATTGAAGCCGTCCTTTGAACGGATCGGTTTGCTCTTCCTGCTGGTTGCCGGGATCTCTCCCTTCATCATGTCTCATCCATGCAGCCCGGTTCGGATCGCGTCGGCGACAGGTTTGCTTTTCGGCGTGGCGGCGTGGGGCGCCTGGATCCTCGCGTCGGGAGTGTCGCGTTCGAGGCCCGCCCGGGCGACCCTGGTGGCGGTCTTCCTGCTCATCGTGTACGGTCAATATCGGGAGATGGACCGGATCATCGTTCAGTGGCATTCACGGCCTAACCTGGATGTTCTGCTTTCAAATAACGTACGCGCTGACTACGTGAACTCCCGTGTCTATCTGGTCTCGATGCATCCCGGCTTCTTCACGAGCAGCCAAGTCCCCCTCAATGAGGGGAGGGACGTCAACATTGTGGAGGATCCCCGGGGTCAATATCCGATCAATTTACGGCCCGGCGAACCCGTCCCGAAAGTCGTGATCTACCATTCGATCCGCGATACAACCACGGCGTCCCGCTTGGCTTCGGCCTATCCGCAATCCGTCGCGTCGCCCGTGCCGGGTCTGGAAAAGGCCGCCGTCCGAGTCGAGTTATTTCCATCCGAGCATGGGAGTGCGCGGACCGAAATGTTCCCGGTCGTGAGGCGCGAGGGTGTCTCGTGGAGACGCAAATTCTACTCGGGTCGTTACGGCTTGGCGCGGGGAATCGTGGCGGCGGATGACCTGGCCGCTTCCTTGTCGGATCCCTTCCCGCCCGGCAACTGGAACAACGCAACCGCAAAAGCGTCGGCTTTCATGGAGGCGGATCGAGAGACCGAACTTTCACTGACCGCCGAAGGCGCCGGTCCGTTCGTCATCCTGCTCGACGGGAAAAGGGTCCTTCGGAATGACGGCGAGACCGGGCCCGCGAAAAAGGAACGTCGCATCCGGATCGGGACGGGTGTGCATCATCTCCAGGTGCGCTCGCATTTCGGAAGAACAGCATCCTTTCCCAGGATCGAGGGTTTGCCCACCCTCTCGCCGGCTCCATCCGTGGGTCCGGAGGGCATCCGATGAGAAACCCGAGACGAGCAAAACGGAGAGTCAAGGAACTGCGGCACTCCGTGGAAGTGACAACCGCTGGAGAACCGGGCCGCCCAACCGCTTCGTGGGCGCCCTATCTTCTGTTCGCGGCGTTGCTGGGTGCCTTGATCCTTGCGTCCGGTTTCCCGTACGCGAAGGATTATGGGATGCCGGCCTGGAATCTCCGGACAGGGGTCCCGTATGGGTTCCTGATTGTCGCCGTTGCGTCCATCGCCGCATGGCGGATCTCCATCCCTCCAGGAATGAAGCAACCCGGCAGGGTCCTGACGATTCCTTGCCTGCTGGCTTGCCTGGCCCTTGCCGCATGGCTCCGTAGCCAGCGATTGTTCGAACCCATCGGGCCTTATTGGGACGATACCCTGGTCAACATCTACAACCCGCGGAACCTGCTGGACTTCAAGGAAGGGGGGGCTATTTTCCCGTTCGGCATCCCCGCTTTCCCTCCTTACTGGAGCGCTTTGCTCTGGGGCCTTTGCCCGAACGCGGAGGGGTTCGTGGTACAGCGAATCGCTCCGCTCCTGACCGACTTGATCGGGGTATGGTTGATGTACCTGGCCGGCAAGGAGTATGGCGGGACAAGGACCGGGCTCTGGGCCGCGGCCCTGACCGCGGTATCGAAACCTGTCATTCTTGCCTGCGTCAGCGGGCAGGGTTCCCAATTCATGCTGTCCGGGGTCGCGCTTTTCCTGTTGTTCACGGCCCGTGTTTTGAAACGTCCGGACCCGAGGCGGTATGCGGAATGGGGTATCGCGGCAGCCTTCGGCATCTATACGTACAACGCCTACCGACCTGTCGTCCTGTTCGCGGTGGCGTGGACCTTCCTGGCATTGGTCGTCCGGTCATGGCGGAAATCGACCAGCTTTGAGGCGTGGTCTCTTGCAACCGGGACACTCGGACTGTTTTCGTTTGAATTCATCAGGCGACATCGCTTTATCTCGTCCAATCCCTGGGATCGACCACTCTGGATCGGAGTGGCCGTGACGGTTGCGGTCGTCCTGCTTGCCATGGTCCTCCGCGAATCGCGCGGTCGCGAGGGTTCGGCCGATGTGGCGAGATGGTGGGTTGGGGTCGCTTTGCTGGCCGCCGTGGTGTATCCCATCGCCCAACACCCCGAGTTCGCCAACCATGTGCGCAAGGTTGCCCTTTTCGATCCGAATGCGATGCGAGGGCCCTCCGGTTTCGAATCGATTCTTCGGGTCCTGGTCGGGAAGATGAATCTGGCCGCGGAGTGCCTTTTTGTGGGTGGCCCTGACCGGTCCGACATGAATCTTCCCAATCATCCATTCTTCGAACACCCCTGGGCCGGACTGGCTCTACTGGGGAGCGTCCTTGTCCTCGTGAATCCCTCGTTCCTGGGTTGCACGCTTCTGGCGACCGCGATGGTTGGGATCATGCCGCACGTTCTCTCCTCGGACCCTTACAGCTCGAAACTCGCCGTGGCGGCACCGCCGATCCTGCTGTTGGGTGCTTTAACCCTGAGCCGTGTGGAGGAAGGCCTGAGAAGCATCGGAAGGATCCGATGGGCTCGCCTGTTCGCTTTGGGTTCGCTGGCGGGTGTCCTGTTCACGGCAGGGGTCAATCGCGCGATCGTTTACGAAAAGTGGTTCGAACAGTTGTCACCCGATGTGAGATTGTATCGGGGCGTTCGTGATGCCGGGCCGAACGAGAAGATCTACCTGGCGCCATTTCATCCGGGGTTCTATACCGCTACCCAATCGGCCCTTCTTGATCGCCGGGACGCCCGGACTTTATTGGCGACCAACCCCCTGGAAACCCTGTCGGACGGAAGAACGCCCGACTTGATGGTTGTCGTCTCGGGCCGGGATGCCGAGACCCTCTCCCGCATGGAGCGTGAATACCCGGATGCGTCCCGCGAGGTGACGGCTTATCCGGATGCCAAACCGGAAGTGGCGCCTTTCATGGTGCGTTACCGGATCAAGGGTGACACCATCGGGGATGATCCGGCTCGGTTGTTCTACCGGGCGCCACGGAATCCATGGATCCGCAGGGTCTACGGCGGCCATTACGGACTCTGTCACGGGATCGTGTTGATGGTGGAGAGTGCCCGGGGGATGCTGGATCCGGTTTCCGCGCTATATCATTCCGCGACGGCTCGTATCGATGGCCGTATTCGCGTGGAACACGGCGGGCGATTCGAGTTCAAGGTCAGGACCCTCAATTACGCCGTGCTCGACATCGCCGGAAAGAGCATCCTCGACCTGAGACCGAAGGCGGGACGGATCGGCGAGCAGAAGAGGACCGTCCGACTCAAGGCCGGTGTTCATCCCGTCGTCCTCAAGACTTACTTCCAGCGGGGAACCGAGGTCCCGAACATCGAGTTCCGGCGCAAGGGCGACCCGGACTGGCGCAGTCTCTCGGATGCGGCGGTGATCCCCGAATGAGCTGGCTGGCGCTGGCCCTCGCATCGGGCCTCTTCAACGGCCTATGGACCTCGGGCATCAAGTCGAAGGTGCAGACCTCGGACGCCCTCTCCTTCACGGCCGCCCTGCGATGGGGCGTGGGACTCCTCCTGCTTCCGGTCGTTTTCCTGACCTGGCGGCCCGTGTCCCCCTCCTGGTGGGCGTTCACCGCGCTGGCGGGTTTCCTCGAGTGCGTGAGTCTCTGGACCATGGCCCGCGGGGCGCGCCACGATTACTACGCCACGTATGCCCTCAGCAACACGTCGCCCGCCTTCATGGCGCTCCTGGCCGCTCCGCTCCTGGGAGAAACCCTCGGTGTCCCGCTTTGGGCCGGCACGGGCTTGGTCACGACCGGTGCGGTCTGGATGCATTATCGCGGTCACTGGTCCTGGTGGGGACTGGCCACCGCCGTCCTCGGTGCCGTCAGCGGGGTCGCCACCAAGCACGTCATCGGCCAGGGAAGCGCCATCGCGCACGCTAGCCTGTCCTTCCTGATGGGTACGGTGGCCCTGCACCTGCTCCAGCAGCGGAATCCAGCCATGAAGTTCGCGTTTGTCCTGAAGCGCGTCGCGGAGGTTCGATGGCTCATACTCCTCTCGGCCTTGGCCACGGTCTGCTATTTCACCGCCGTCCAGATCGCCCCGCTGACCCTCGTGAGCCCCTATGTCCGCGTGAACCTGGTCGTGGGGTTCCTCCTGAGCCACTACGTCCTTCGCGAGACGCGCGATTGGCAGGGCCGCGCCGTCGGTGCCGTCATCCTGCTTGCAGGACTCGTCGTCATCCTTTGGGAACCCTGAGGAGAGAGCATGAAGACCTTGACCGAGCATCATTGGTTCAACACCGCGAAACACCGTGAATACGTGAACGTCACCGGCCTGGTGGAGGCCGCCCTGAGAAAATCCGGCATCCAGGAGGGAATGATCCTCGTCTCGGCCATGCACATCACGGCGGGCGTCTACGTGAACGACGCGGAGGACGGATTGATCGGGGACATCGACGAGTGGCTGGAGAAGCTCGCCCCCTACCGGGATGGATACCGCCATCATCGGACGGGAGAGACCAACGGTGATTCCCACCTGAAGAGCCTTCTGGTGCACCACCAGGTCATCGTGCCGGTGACGAAGGGTGCCCTGGACCTGGGCCCCTGGCAGCAGGTTTACTACGCCGAATTCGACGGCCAGCGCAGGAAAAGGATGCTCATCAAGGTCATGGGGGAATGAAACCCGTTCGAGGCGCGGGAAATGCGGTGAAAGCGTGAAAGACCTTCGAAATGGCGCCTTTTCAAGCCTTCGAGCTATTCAAACCTTTGAAACTGTGTTCTATTATGTTCCGTTGTCGATCTTGGGAGTGGGGGTGACCGGTTTCGACTGGGGTTCTGAACTTTCGGGAGCGTGCCAAGGCGCCGTCGCTTGTCAAACACGGCAAACGGTATAACTGCCGACCAACAGTTAGCTCTCGCCGCCTAAGGCGGCTAGCGTCCCGCCCTTGATGCCTAATAGGGGGAGGAGACGTAAGCATTAGGCTGGTTCTCCACAGGTGGGTCGCGCCGATGGGAGGACGAGAAACAACGGGACTGGCTTCCCGCCGGCCGCTCCAGAGCGAGCGGGAAGTGAGATGCATTCTCGAGCTACGCACGTAGCGCCCGTAACGGATGGACTTCAGGACGTGGGTTCGATTCCCACCACCTCCACCATTTGAAAAAAGACAACCCGTCTCTCTGGGGTCATTCTCCGGGGTGACGGGTTTTCTTTTTCCCCTTG
>CAZGWJ010000070.1:0-13648 GCA_964529445.1 uncultured bacterium | reverse complement strand
GTTACGTGGGCACCATCAAGGGTGTGGGGCGGATATACCAGCAGACCGGTATCGATACCTACTCCAACGTCGGGTTCGCCAAGGTCTACTCGGAGAAGACCGCCCTAGTGGCCGCAGACTTCATGAACGACAAGATCCTGCCGTTCTTCGATGAGCAGGGCATGTCGGTCCTGCGGGTGCTGACGGACCGGGGCACGGAGTACAACGGCCTGGCCGACAACCACCCGTTCGAGCTGTTCCTGCACCTGAACGGTATCGACCATTCCACCACGAAGGTCCGGCATCCCCAGACCAACGGGTGCGTCGAGCGGCTGAACCAGATCATCCAGGACGAGTTCTACGCCGTGGCCTTCAGGAAGAAACTCTACAACAGTCTTGAGGAAGTGCAGGCCGACCTGGACGTGTTCATGTCGGAGTACAATACCAAACGGACGAACGAGGGAAAGCGTTGCTTGGGCAAGACGCCCATGGAGACGCTGGAAGCCGGGCGGGAGCTGTGCGACCGCTACGTCCCGGAGGAGGTGCCTGCCGCCTGATCTGTTGACACTTGACCAGAAGGCCGACTGTCAACGCAAGTACTGACTACCGCACGTGATATTCCTGTATTTCCCGAAGAATCCTTTGGAGATTTTCTCTTATACCATCATTTGCACCGCCAAGCATGTCTGCGGCCTTTGAAAGACTGATGAAATTGCATTGATCTCTCACAACATTTTGCAACTTTGGGTTCAAATCATTAAATTGCGGTTTGCATGGCGCGATGTAATAGATAATGCATTTTCGATCACTGGCGAACTTATGCGTTTCCAGATATTCATGAATCTTGCGTCTTTGTGCCTTGATTGCTTTTCCATCATCTCCAACCCATGTCACTCGTTCAAATAAATCCACGCCTTCTCCCTTCGGAATATGTTCTCTCGCGTACAATTTGCGGACAAGCTCGTAGTGTTTATTCAAATACTGGGTGTTGCTGTCCCATATCCTTGCCAAATGAGTAAATATCCGACCAGAATCGGCCGCCAATTCTAACATATGCTCAAATTGCGCCTTTCCGTCTTCACTGTGGATTGAATCGTGATATGTTTTTAGCTCGATCAAATACATACTCTTTGCACTATCCCAGCAAACGAAATCCACATGATCCGACCTGACGCCCTTCCCGCTTGAACATGGTATGGGGAATTCCGGAAATATGTCCTCGCGGGATATATTTAGCCCGAGGATTTGAGAAAGGTAATAACCAATCAATGGGTCGATTCTTCTTTCCCAAGAATAGCCGGGCAGCTTACCCCACTGAATGAGATAATCGCTGATATTCATGAATTCGCTCATTCGCGTTCTCCTCTAACCACCCAAAAGAACGACTGCACATCTATCCAATCCCTTGGGGCCAACTCCTTCAACATTTCCTTGTAGATCGCACACATTCGCAAGAGCGATTCGTAAGTCCTCCAATTAGGATGCGGATCATAGTTCAATTCAAATCCTAAACGTTCCGCGCTTTCCTTCGTAATACCTGGTTTCAGGAACATATGCCTGTCCGGTTGGGCCAGGAAAAGGAATATAGTGGCTATAGGCCACGTGGCCACCCGCGCCTTCCCTTCCTCCGCAGGTAGGTCCATCACCGACCTGAAGTACGGCTCCATAACGTCCCTATCGATCCGGTCGGATGCCAAAACTCTCGCCATCTCCTTGAAAAATCGGGTTGCAGCGTCATGGTCCTCCATGGCCCTCTTAAACGCCATGGCTTCATACAAGGAAACGAGATTCATCTCCCCGATCAAGGAATGGGCGTGGTTTCCCATTTCCTTAACCTTGTCGTGGGCCAAATAGTCGTCCAGTTGACCGTTCCCCAGAAGTCTCACGAAATTCGCGTGAGACTTCAACTTGTAGTTTCTTTCGCCGACCTTTTCATCACCTAGGTATCGCGGATCGTTGAATCCTCCGGGGAACGTGTTCAAGAATAAATTGATTGCCTGACGGACTGTCAAACGTTCGCGGGTAAGACCGAAGAAGCCGTCTTTTTCCTTCAAAGGAGGCAGATTATCCAGAATTGGGTCGGATTGGCTTGGTGCCACCAAGAACTGGATCGTACCAGTCTTGAACTTCTTGGCCATTTGGTCTGATTCATCCCTGAAATAGATATGGATATTCTGGCCATCAACAAAACAAACCTTGCCCGGACCCCACTCGGGCCTTGCTGGATGCATTACATACATCCCCTTTTTCAAATTAGCCTCGCCCATTCAATCCCCCTCTGAATCACAGCGAACGGCGGATTTGTGGACTGGCATGGATTGCCACGTCGGCCGATGGATCATAAACCAGCCTCCTCGCAATGACCGATGGGGAAACTTCCCCTCAATACTACCACTCGAAGGGATCGCTTCATCCGACCCCCTCCTGTCCGCCGCGAAGCGTTGACGTCATTTGCCTTTCATCTCGATGCGCTTCGCCGACCTTCTTGGCAGGAAGTTCTCGCCTGTCACGACCCTGCGTCCTGTCCGCTCCTCCAATTCCCGCCGTGCCTTGCCCGCAATGGCTCCGCCCTTCTTCCCGGCCGCCTTGTTGGGCTCCAGGCCCACGGCCTGTTCGGACTCCGCGATTTGCCTTGTGGAAAGCTCGGCCAAGGCCGTGAAAATCAATTCGGCCTCGCTCATGTGATCCCGTAGGTTCTGCGTCTTGAGGCCCTTCATCTTTCGATGACCTTTCACCGAGACTCCCGCCCATTCCCGATGGATCAGGTCGGTCAGGAGCGCATACTCCTCCTCGCCACGGATTTCGTGATCCCTCCAATAGTCCGTCAGCTTGTTGCGCGTCTCCTGCCCCATCATGCGCTGCTGGACCCACTTCTCGCTGCGTCCCTGCCTGAGCCAGAATTCCCGGGCCCGATCCAAGGAAAGGGCCGGATCCGCCATGTCCTGGAGCCGTTCGTGGCCCACTCGGGCCAGCCATAGCTTGAGGGGCTCCGCCTTGGGACTGGGGATGGATTGGACAAGGCGAAGAAGGGTTTCCGTATCGGCCACGTCCGTAAGTCGCTGTTTTCCATCGGGGGCCGTCAATTTCAACCCGTTACAATTTGTAACGACTTGACTGCCCTCGTTTTTCAAGCGCATTTTCAAAACGCGCCAATAGACGCCCGCTTTTTCAAAGGAGGGTTGCTGGGTCAGCGCACGCACGACGTCCACGACCGAAAAGAACCACCTCTCCTTCGCCTCGTCATAGATCCGCCGGATCTGAAAATCCTCGAATAGGGCCATCGAGCGCTCGTCCTTCATCGCCAGCCTCCGAAAGCATGGAATTGCAGCATTATAGGACCGTGAACTTCGAAAGTATACGAACGTATTCCCGCCTTGTTCAATGGGCCAAGAGCCCAAGGATATAGGGATCCTTCCCCCAGATGCCCCTCATATCCTCCACCACCCGACGTCGGGCGTACTCATGGCCGTAGGTCAGGACATGCCGGCACAGATCCAGCGCCTCGTACACGAACCCCATGCATTGGAACCTCAGGACCCAAACCTCGTCCAGGCATCGGGCGATCCACATCGCCTCGTCCGGCGGATCGGCCCAGTCCACGCCCGGCATGAACACGAAGGCCACCGCGTTGGCCCATTCATTGGAGGGTGATAACCCCAACGCTTCCTGCATCTTGATCCTCGCGGGCCAGATACGCCCGTTGATGAGGCGCGCGAAGGCCAGGCATCCCTTCAACTCCGCGTCCCAGGGCCTCTTGGCACATTCCTCTTCGGCCCATTCGAGCGCTCGCGCGTAGTCGTACCCGACCAGAAAATGCTCGAATTCCTCCGATTTGGACGGCGGGTCCATCAGCATCGCGTCACTCCCTCTCCCCTGCGATCATGGCCTCGACACGATTTGCGGCCTCGTCGAGCACCGACTCGACCCGTTCGTTAAGAAGACGCAGGGTCATGCCTGGATCCTGGGGTTGTTCCGGCAAGGCGAGGATCTCGGTTTTATCCAGAAGCGCGCCCAGTTCCGCGAACAAGGCTTCGCCCTTCCTCCTCGCGTCGGCCTCCGCCCCGATCGGGAGGATCCCCAGGACCCTGACCCTTCTTAACCCGTCCGCAACGATCTCCACGACTTTCCGGACCGCCGCGTCGGCCTCCTCGCTTCCCAACCTTGCCACGAGCACGACCTCCCTCTCGCCTCCAAGCGCCTTCAGGATCTCCCCCCTCGTCTTGTGCACGGCCGTGGCGATCGCCCCCGCTCCGCAGGAAGCCCCGTCCCCCTGTAGCATTTCCCACCCCATCAGGACTCGAACAGGCGTCCGCCTTCCCTCCAGGGCCCTGGCATCCGTATCCAGCGCGACGCAATGAACGCCCGGCTGCCTCCTCGCGTGGACCCGATCCACCACCGCGTTACCCTCCGTCCCCAAACCGACCACGACGACTCCCATGCTTTCCCCCTCTTATCGTTTTCCGCGGCCCAGTATTGCCAGGACGGCTTCGACCACCGAACCGTCACGCTGCCTGAACGCCTGCATGAAATCCTTCGTTCCCGACAGCTTGTCCCCTTCCGGGTCCTCGTTGGGTACGACCTTGAGATCGATCGCCATCCCGCGGATCGCCTTCAGGGCCGCTTCGGCCTGCTCCCTGCGCACCGGCCCCTCGAAACGGAAGGGGGTCGTCACCACCACGTGGAGGTCCCGCTTCCCTTCTTTCAAGAATCCAGCGAGAACGGGTAAGGCCCCCGAACCTGTACCCGCGCCCAGACCCCCCACCAAGACGACGGTCCCGGCATTGCCAACCTTGTGCAGGAAAGTGTCCTTTGACGCGCGGGCCGCCCATTCACCCGTCTCCGGTGCGCCTCCTGCACCCTGAACGACCTGGACCCCGTCGCCCAGCAGGATGCGTTCCGGAATTCGAGCGTGAAGGAGCCGTTTCATGTCCGTGTCCGCGACGATCCGGCGGACGCCAGTGAATCGCCGGCCTACCAAGCGACCCACGACGTTGCATCCTGCGCCGCCGACGCCGACGACCACGCATCTTTCTCTGTTCATTTTCGACCCCTTTCGGTTCCTTCGCCGCAGATTGACGTCGGTCCAGACCTGTAATAGAATGTCTTACAGGAGGCCGTCATGCGCGACACCATCACGATCAGCATCCCCAAAAAGTTCAAGAGACAGATCGACCGCATCGTCCACCAGGAAGGCATCTCCCGAAGCGAGATCGTCCGCGAATCCCTGGCCGAGTATCTCTGGGAACACCAGTACGAGGGCCTGCGCGCCCGCATGGTGAAAAAGGCCGCCAAGATGGGCGTCTATACCGATGAGGACGTCTTCAAGATCGTCTCGTGAAGATCCTCTTCGACACCAACGTTCTCGTTTCCTCCCTCGTGTCCCGGGGCGCCTGTACCGACCTGATCAAGCACTGCGCCCGGCGTCATACGATCGTCTCGTCCACCTACATCCTCCAGGAACTGCATGACACCCTATCTCGCAAGTTCAAATACTCCCCCGACGTGACCCGTCAAGCCGTCGAGCTCATGCGGTCCCGCGTTCTTTGGGTCCATCCCCCGCCTGCCGCCAAACCCTTCGCGCCCGATCCCGACGATGCCATGATCCTGGAGGCCGCCGTGGTCGGCCGATGCGATTGCCTCGTCACCGGCGACAAGGACCTGTTGGCCCTGAAGCGTTACCGCGGCATCCCCATCCTCGCCCCGATGGACTTCTGGCGATTCGAAAGCACCGGCAAGATGATCTGATCCCCTGCAACGCCCCTGAAGAACGAGTCCATCATCAGGACCATTCCTTTCATCACCACCGATCGTTCCCCTCGGGATCCCTCACGGCTCGAAATCCCAAGGGTATTTTCGTTCGACCGCATTCTTCGATCCGCTTTTTCCGTCCCCCTCGTTCGTGGCTTTTCTATCCTCCTGTTCCCTCGCTTTCTCGTGGAACCAAGGCGCCACGTTCTCCATGAAATCAGCCCTCACCCGGACGCTCGGATCGGTGACCATCAGATAGCTCATCTTGATCAAAGCATCGCCCCTCCTCGCCTTCTCGAGAACCACACGCCAACGGGACGTGATCTTCAAACCATCGAGCCCCCTGAGGGCGCGATCGACCGCCGGCTCGGCCGGATCGTTCAGGATCATCGTCGTCACGAGATTCACCTCGTTCTCCGGATCCTCCTTCAGGATCTCCTCCATGAGGATCCTTGCGGGCCTCCACATCTCGTTCAGGGCATAGGCCAACCCCAGGCAGGCCCGAGAATCTTCGTCTTCCGGGTCCATGGCCATCCGATCGAGCGCCATGGCCAGGGCCCGCTTGAAATGTCCTTCCTGGAGCTGTTCGATGAATGCTTTCTTGAAATCCATGTTCCCCTTCCGACAAGAAGGGTAGCAAGAGCCACGGACATGTCATTCGACCCGATATTCCAAGGGCTTTGGGTCGAATGAGGTAGAAGGTAGGTGGTAGAAGTTATGGAAGCCAGCGAAGCTGGCCCTGAGCAACATTAAACAAACGATACGGCGTCGAAGGGTTGGAAGGTTTTTACCCTGCCCCAAAATAGAAAAGGCGCCTCCGTTTCCGGAAACGCCTTTCGTATTTCGCTATAGATATTGTTGTAACCTTCTAATTTCTATCTTCCGCCTTCTATCTGCCTTTGGTTCAGTCGATCAGTTCCCCATCCGCCCCGCCATCCTTCTTCAGGTCCTTCACGATGGGACCGCCGGCGGGAGGGGCGCCGGGAGGCGGTGTGGGTGGTTTGGGAATCGCGGCGGGTGGCGCCCCGGGAGGCGGCATCGACGGCTTCGGAGCGTCCGCCTGGGGCGGAGGTATCGAAGGCGCAACCGGTGGCTTGGGGATCGAGGGAGACGGGGGGATGACCGGCCCCGAGGTCCCCGAGGCGGGAGAGATCGGCGGCTTCGGAACTCCCGCCGGGGGCGCTGATAAGGAAGGCGTGCCGGGAGCCGACGAGACAGGTTTGGATGCGGGCGGCACCGGTGGTTTCGACACGGCACCGGTGTCGTCCAGCTTGAACCCGTCCTGATTGTCCATGTCGAGGATGCCTCCTGGGGGAGGAGCCGGCTTCATCGCGGTCGGAACGACCTTCGGGATCCCGGCGGGCGGTGCGCCGAGCGGCTTGGGGGCGGCCGGTGCGGAAGGAACCGCGGCGGCCGGCGGCACCGGCGGCTTCATGGTGCCTGGCGGGGGCGGAGGCGGCGGGATTTCCGCCTTCGCGGATAAAAGGGCATCCAGGCCCCCTGGGATGACGGGCTTGATCGCAGGAGGAGCCCCCGGTGCCGGCGGGGGAACCGCGGGCTTGGGGGGAACGGTACCCGCCGGAGGCATTCCGAAAGCGACGGGGGGTTTCGGCGCTCCAGCGGATGGCGCGGCGGATGCCGTAGGACTCGCCGGAGGTGCCGCCGGCTTCGGAGCGGAAGGCGCACCCAGGGGCGGCATGATGACACCCTTCTTCATCATGGCCTCCAGGGCCGCCGCGGCCGAGGAGGTGGGTTTCGGAGCGGCTGGAGCCGCTGGCGCAGTTCCCTTCTCGAGGGGTGTTCCCGCCGGTTTGGCCGCGGGAGTCGGCGCCGGGACGGGCGGAGGGGCGGCCGCCGCCTTGGGGGCGGCCGCCGCGGGAACCTCGTCCTTCTTCTTCACCTTCGTCGGGAACGTCAGGATGAGCTTCGTGCCCGGGTTGCCCTTCTCGGCCACGGCGCCTCCCCCATGCGCGGCCAGGATGGTCTTCACGAGGGCCAGTTTCAATCCGGTGCCGGCCAATTGCACCGACGCCGGGTGCTTGGGATCATAGAACTCGTCGAACACCTTCCCGATATGGTCATCCTTGACCACCAGGCCGGGATCGTTCACGGACACCTTCACGTCTTCGCCGATGGGCTCGACCTCGATCTGGAGCGTTGTCGAGCGCGGGGCATCCTTGATCATCTGCAGGTACAGGATGTTCCACAATTGGGTGAACCGGCGGCGGACGACGGGGACCTTGGGGATGCCAGCCTTCGCCTCCACCTTGATCTTGAGGCCCTTGATGTCGGCCTGGGGCTGGAAGTTGAAGGCGAGGCCCTCGATCTCGGAGGCCAGGTTGATCTCCTCCCGGGAGGCCGACTCCTGCTCGATCTCGACCAGGTAGATGTCCATGAGGTCGTTGATGAACTTCTCGAGGCGCGCGCTCCGGTTGATGACCATCCCGAGGAATTCCTGCTGCTTGTCGGTGATGCCGCCCTGCGCGGCGCCCAGAGCCGAGGAAACGTAACCCTTGATGATGCCCAGGGTGGTCTTGAGCTCGTCGGCCATCGTGCGGATGGCCGCCACGCGCACCTGGGATACCCGGATGGCCGAGGACGCCGATACGGCCTTGAGAAGCTTGGCCTCCATGTCCTTCAGGCGGGATTCGGCCTCCGCGATCCTTCCCTGCAACTGGCTTTCCTTCTCCTCGTGGGAGGCGACCTGGGACTTCAGCTTGGAGTTCTCGGCCTTGGACTGCTCGGTCTGGCCTCTCAACCCGTCGGCCATGCCCTTCATCGCCTCGAGTTCCTTGACCTTGTCGGTCAGGCGCTGGTTGGCCTGCTCCAGTTCGGTCTTGAGAGTGGTCATCTGCTGCGCGGCCGTCCCCAGTTCCTTGGTCTTGCCTTCGAGATTGATGGTCAGGTTGTTCTTGGTCCGGCGCAGTTCCTCGTCGCGCTCCTGGACCTGCGCATTGCGCTCGGTTTCCAGCCGCTGGACCCATTGGGCCGTGGCCGCCACGATCCGGCCGGGTTCGTCGCTCCCGAGCTTGCGAAGATCCTCGTCCGTGATGGCGGCACCGCCGCCTCCGGCCCGTTGCACCACGGCCAAGGCATCCTGGAGCGGCTTCAGGAAGGATTTCATGCGCAAGGCACCCACCAGGAGGACCCAGGCGAGAGCCACGACGAGGGAGAGCGCCAGGGGGGTCAGGAGGATCTCCTGCAGGCGGGTCTGCAGATCCTTCGGGGGAGGCGGCGGCGGGAGCACCGAAGCGTAGGGGACCACCTGCACCAGTCCGAACGCCTGGATGCCGAGGGGTTGGTAGGCGGCGGCCGCGACCTGTCCATTCACCTGCCGGCCCGCCTGCTTGTTCTTGAGATCCTCCTGGACGCGGGCCAACCAGGGTTCCTGCTGGGGATTGAAGGTCTCCTTCAACTTCGCCTTGTCGGAATGGTAGAAGAAGCGCCCCGATCCGGCCTCCAGGAGGAAAACATCCCCGCCCTTGAGATCCAATCCGGCGAAGAAGGAGGAGAGGTCCAACACCGCGCCCACGATGGAACGGGAGGGGGATGGGGCGGTGAAGATGAACGCCGGATACCCCGTGCGCTCGGTGAAGAACTGGTAGGGATTGCGCCCCTCCGTGAAAAGGCGCTCCTTGACGTTCTTGAATTCCTCGGTGGAAGCGTAGGAAGCATCCACGACCGGGGACCCGGGCGGAAGAACGCTCTCGACGGCGCCTTCCTCCGTGACCTGGAAGACGGCCGAGACACCGGGGTGGGAGGAAAGAAAGGCCTGCAGGGTTTCGGCGTTGGGTCCCGCGGCCAGGGTGACGATCTCCGCGTAGGTCTTCTGGATGGAGGACACGAGGGCGGAGGAGATGGCCGACAACCGGGTCTGCAAGGCCTGGAGGTTGGAATCCGGGGATCCCGATGCGGGGGGAGGCGTCGGCGGAGGGGCGGACAACGTGAGGTAGGCCCCGGCCGCGACCATGAGAAGTGGCAGGAGCCCGATCAGGACGAGATTGGTGAAGTACCTACCCCTCACGGGCCTCTCCTTCTTCCTTCTCTTCCTTGGGCACGGTTGCGACGGAGACCAGACGGTCTTCGGGGCTCATTTTAATCAAACGGACCCCCTGTGCCAAACGTCCCGTGACCTTGATCTCCTTCACCCGCTGCCGGATGACCTTTCCCTCGGCCGTTATCACGATGATTTCGTCGTCATCCGCCACCTTGCCGACCGACACAACAGGGCCGTTTTTGGCCGTTGTCTTGATGTTGAGGATGCCCTTCCCGCCCCGGCTTTGGCGCCTGTAGGCGGCGATCTTGGTGCGTTTCCCGAAGCCCTTTTCGGTGGCCGTCAGGAAGGTCATCTTCTCCTCCACGACCTCCATGCCCACCACGCCGTCTCCCTTGCCCAGCTTGATGCCCCTCACGCCCTTGCCGGCCCGACCGACCTCCCGGACCTGCTTCTCGTGGAACCGGATGGACTTGCCCAGGCGCGTGGCCAGGATCAGTTCCTCTTTCCCGTCGGTGACGAGCGCCCCGATCAACTTGTCGCCCTTGTCCAGGGTGATGGCGATGATGCCACCGGTGCGGGGCTTGTCGAAGGCCGCCAGCACGGTCTTCTTGATGAGGCCGTTCTCCGTGGCCAACTGGACGTAATGCTTGTCGTCGAATTCCTTCACGGCCAGGACGGCCGAGATGGCTTCGTGCTCGTCCAGCCGCGTCAGCGAGGCCAGCGCGGTGCCCTTGGCGTAGCGGGACGCTTCGGGGATCTCGTACACCTTCAGCCAATGCACCTTGCCCAGGCTGGTGAAGATGAGAAGGTACTCGTGCGTGGTGGCCGTGTAGAGGCGCTCGATGAAATCGTTCTCGCGCGCGGCCGAGCCCGTCACGCCCTTGCCGCCGCGGCGCTGTTTCTGGTACGTGTCCACCGGCAGGCGCTTGATGTAGCCCGCGTGCGATACGGTGATGACCACCTGCTCGTCGGCGATAAGGTCCTCGACCTTGATGTCCTTGGCGTGCCCCGTGATCTCGGTTCGCCGCGGGTCCGCGTACTTCGTCCGGACGGCGGTCAATTCCTCGCGGATGACCTGCCAGAGCTTCTTCTCGCTCGCCAGGATGCCCTTCAACCGCTCGATGGTCTTGATGAGCTGGAGGTATTCCTCCTCGATCTTCTTGATCTCGAGGTTGGTCAACTGCCTCAACTGCATCTCGAGGATGGCCTGGGCCTGGATGGGGGAAAGGTCGAACTTCTCGATGAGGGCCTTCTTGGCGTCCTCGGTGGTCTTGGACTGGCGGATGATCTTGATGACGCGGTCGAGGTTGTCGAGGGCGATGCGAAGGCCCTCGAGAATGTGGGCCCTCTTCTCGGCGCGGTCCAGTTCGAACTTCGTGCGGCGGATGACCACTTCCTTGCGGTGTTCGAGGTAGTGGTGCAGGAGGCCCTTCAGGTTGAGGACGCGCGGCTGGCCGTTCACGAGGGCCAGCATGATGACGCCGAAGGAGGTCCGCATCGAGGTGTGCTGGAACAGGTTGTTGAGGACCACCTGGGCGTTGGCGCTGCGCGAGATCTCGATGACGATGCGCATGCCGTCCCGGTCGGATTCGTCGCGCAGGTCCGTGATGCCGTCGATCTTCTTGTCGCGGACCAGTTCCGCGATCTTCTCGATCAGCTGGGCCTTGTTGACCTGGAAAGGCAGTTGCGTGACGACGATGCTTTCCTTGTCCTTCTTCCCCACCTCGATGAAGGCCTTGGCCTGGAGACGGATGGAGCCGCGTCCCGTGGTGTAGGCGTCCGCGATGCCGTCCCGTCCCAGGATGTAGCCGCCGGTCGGGAAATCCGGCCCCTTCACGAGGGTCATCAGTTCCTTGACGCCGGCTTCCGGGTGGTCGATGAGATGAATGAGCCCGTCGACGACCTCGCCCAGGTTGTGGGGCGGGATGTTGGTGGCCATGCCGACGGCGATGCCCTGGCTCCCGTTGACGAGGAGGTTGGGGAAGGCGCAAGGGAGCACCACGGGTTCCTCGCGCGTGTTGTCGTAGTTGGGGGTGAAATCGACGGTTTCCTTGTCGATATCGCGCAACAGCTCCTCGGTGAGGGCCGTCATGCGGACTTCGGTGTAACGCTCGGCGGCCGGGGGATCCCCGTCCACGCTCCCGAAGTTGCCCTGGCCGTCCACCAGGGGGTAACGCATCGAGAAGTCCTGGGCCATGCGCACCATGGTGTCGTAAACGCTGACCGTGCCATGCGGATGGTAGTTACCGGTGACGTCACCCGTGACCTTCGCGGATTTGCGGTAGCCCTTGCGGGAGGTGAGTCCCAGGTCGTGGAGACCCATGAAGATGCGGCGCTGGACCGGCTTCAAGCCGTCGCGCACATCGGGAAGGGCCCGTCCCACGATGACGCTCATGGCGTAATCGATGTACGAGTCCTTCATCTCCTCTTCGATGTCGGTGGGGGTGACGTGCCCGCGGTTCTCGTCGGGAGGCGGCGGTGCGGCGGGAGGCGCACCCTTGCCTCCGTTGCCGGCGGGAGGAACGGCCGGATCGGCGCCCGGTACCCCGGGCGCGGACGGATCCGTCCCGGCCGGCTTGCCCGGCGGGAGAGCGCTCTTCCCCGTCTTTTTCGGTTTCTTCGGCTTCGCCATCGTGTTTCCTGCTCCCTGTGCGGATCCCAGCAACCCGTCAGATATCGAGGTTGCGGACCTGTTTCGCGTATTCCTGGATGAACTTGCGGCGGGGATCGACCTGGTCCCCCATGAGGACGTCGAAGATCTTGTCGGCCTCCACCACGTCCTCCAGCTTCACCTGCAGGAGGGTTCGCGCGTCGGGGTCCATGGTGGTCTCCCAAAGCTGCTCGGGATTCATCTCGCCGAGACCCTTGTAGCGCTGGATGGAAAGCCCCTCCTTGCCGACATCCTTCACCTGCTCCACGACCTCGTGCATGGAATCGAGGTAATACTCGTGGGAACCGCTCTGGATGAGATAGCGGGCCTTCGTCTTCTTCTCCTCGATCGTGAGATCGTGCTTTTCCTTGGGAGGCGGGATGAGCTCGCCGGGGTCCACGCCCCGGGCCACCATGCGCTTCAGGATCTCCTCGAGTTCCCGGATTTCCGCCATGTCCCGGATGGCGCGCACCCGCACCTGCTTCTCGACGGGCCGGCTGGTGTCGAACAGGAAGTCGATCTGGTCGACCTCGACGGCCTTTCCCTTGTCGTGGGCCTTCTTCATCTCCTTGAGTTTGCGCTCCAGGCGGTCGACCAGGTCCTCCTTCTCCTTCTCGGTCTGGGCGTATTCGATGCCCAACGGGGACTCGACCTCGTAGAGGGGCAGGCGCTTCTTCGTGTCGGTTCGCGACTCGAGATAGGTGCCGAGGTTCAACCCCGCCTTCTCGAGAGCCGCCCCGACGGCCTCCATCTTCACGAGATCGTTCAACAGGTCCTTGAGCTTCTCCTGGGGGAACTCGGAGCGGGTTTTTCCCTTTCCCAGACGGAACAGGCGCATGCCCTCGATGCCCTCCTGAAGGAGGAAGCGGGTCATGTCCGCATCGGTCTGCAGGTACATTTCCTTCTTCCCCCGGGCCACCTTGTAGAGCGGCGGCTGGGCGATGTAGACGAACCCGCGCTCCAACAGGGGCCGCATCTGGCGGAAGAAGAACGTGAGCAGCAGGGTGCGGATGTGGGCGCCGTCCACGTCAGCGTCGGTCATGATCACGATGCGATGGTAGCGCGCCTTCTCGATGTTGAAATCATCGTCTCCGATCCCGGTCCCCATGGCCGTGATGAGGGTCCGGATCTCCTCGTTGGAGAGGATCTTGTCGATGCGCGCCTTCTCGACGTTCAGGACCTTGCCCTTGAGGGGAAGGATGGCCTGGAACTTGCGGTTGCGGGCCTGCTTGGCGGATCCACCGGCCGAATCGCCCTCGACCAGGTAGAGTTCG
>CAZGWJ010000069.1:0-13953 GCA_964529445.1 uncultured bacterium | reverse complement strand
GGTATGGGTCCGCGTGGCGGTGGTCGTGGCGGTGGAGGTGTCGGTGGCCGTATCGGTGGGGGTTGAGGTGGCGCTGGGCGTCCGGGTGTTCGTGACCGTGAAGGTGGCCGTATCGGTGGGGGTGACGGAGAAGGTATGGGTGTAGGTCCGCGTGGCGGTATCGGTGGCGGTGAAGGAAGGGGTGGGCGTGGGAGTGATGGTCGGTGTGGCTGTGTGCGTGAACGTGGCGGTAGCTGTGGGGGTCACGGTGGGGGTGAAGGTGAGGGTGTGGGTGAAGGTGTTCGTCGGCGAGAGGGTGTGGGTGGGCGTGTTCGTGAAGGTGAAGGTGTTCGTATGGGTGGGCGTATGGGTGAAGGTGCAGGTGCCCAAGGCGCCGCCGCAATAGCCGGTGGAGGTGGCGGTGGGCGTGAAGGTAGCCGTGTTGGAAGGGGGAGGCGCCGGGGGCGTCGTGGGATTGTCCTTCTTGCTGCAGGACTGGAGAGCGGCCGCGAGGATAGCGGCGAAAGCCAGGGTGACGATCGAACGGCGGACGAAACGCTTCATGAATAACCTCCGGGGTCGGTGCAAGGCATGATCCGGATCGAGGCGGGGATGGGGAGAAGACATCCTGAACAACGGATCCGATGGAATACGATTACCACTTTTCGGGGAATAACGCCCTAAATAAAACGGGTCGACAAGGGCCTATAATCAACAGGTTTCTAATTTTCCTGTTTGCCGAGACGCTCATTTTCCGCCGGGCGGGTCCCGGCGCAGGCCCGGGTTCAGTCCGGGTGGAAAGGGCCGCAAATTGACCGGCAGGACCAAGAGCTTCCTGGCCTACGGGGCCGTCTACTTCTTCTGGGGGACGACCTACCTGGGCATCCGCTATGCGATCGAGACCATCCCCCCTTTCTTCATGGGGTCCCTTCGCTTCGCACTGGCCGCGCTCTGTTATCTCCTCTTCCTGAAGGCATCAGGGCGCTGGAGGACGCCGACGAGGTCGCAGGTCCTTCATGCCGCGGTCGCGGGGGTGCTCATGCTGGCCTTCGGGAACGGTTGCGTCATCTGGGCCGAGCAGGAAGTGCCTTCCGGCGTCACGTCGCTTCTCATCGGGACCACTCCCTTCTGGCTGGTGCTCTTCGATTGGAAACTCCGAAGCACGCGTGCGCCCCATGCCGGGCATTGGCTCGGAGCGGTCCTGGGGTTCTGCGGCATCGTCCTTCTGGCGGCCCCGGAGGACCTGGCCGGGGCGGGTCGGGTGGACCCGGTGAACGCCGTCGTGCTCCTTTTCGCTTCCGTGTTCTGGAGCCTGGGAAGCGTCTATGCGCGCAAGGAGCCGGGTCCGCCCGACGCCATCACGGCCGCCTGTGTGCAGATGGGGGCGGGCGCCCTGGCCTTCCTGGTGATGGGGTTTCTTCGGGGCGAGGCCGCGGGATTCTCCTTCGCGCAGGTTTCGGCCTCTTCCTGGGTGGCCGTCCTGTACCTGCTCGTGGGGGGTTCGCTCATCGGCTACACGGCCTGGGTGTATCTCCTCTCGCGGAGCACGGCGGCCCGGCTTTCCACCATCACCTACGTGAACCCGCTGGTGGCGGTCCTTCTGGGGGGCATCGCGGGTGAGGCCTTCACGTCGCGCCTGTTCCTCGCCGCCCCCCTCATTCTGGGCGCGGTTTTTCTTATGGCCCGCCGCGTGGACGTGAAGGAGGAAGGGTCCGTCGCCTGAAACCCCAAACTCAACCGCAGGGGACGCAGGGTACACAGGGAACGGCTGGGTTTCCGATCGAAGACTATTGATGACTATAAAACAGATGGATAGCCGTTCTCTGCGGACTCTGCGTACTCCGCGGTGAAAGAGGTTTCATCTAGATCCGTATGTGTTCGGCGATGTGGCGGCCGATGGGAAGCGACGCCGTCGCGGCCGGGGAGGGGGCGTTCAGGACGTGGACGGCGCCGTCCGTCTCGGCGAACCGGAAATCGTCCGTCAGCCGACCGTCCTTCTCCAGCGCCTGGGCGCGCACACCGGAGCCTCCGGGGAGGAGGTCCTCCATCCCGATCTCCGGCATCAGCCGCCGGAGACTTTCCAGGAAGAATCCCTTCGACATCGAGCGGATCGATTCCATCAGTCCGACCTTCCAGTAGCGGAGACCCAGCCGGATGAACCCGGGGTAGAGCAGCGCGTCCAGGGAGTCCCGCAGGGACAGGTCCCTCTTCCGGTAACCCTCGCGCTTCAGGGCCCACACGGCGTTGGGGCCCGCCTCCACGCCGCCTTCCACCCGGTTCGTGAAATGCACGCCCAGGAAGGGGAAGGCGGGATCCGGAACCGGGTAGATCAGGGTCCTCACCCGCGAGGAGGCCTCCGGGGAGAGCGTGTAGTACTCGCCGCGGAAGGGAACGATGCGCAGGCCGGGCCTTGCCCCGCAGGAGGAGGCGACGCGGTCGCAGAAGAGTCCGGCGCAGTTCACGAGGAACCGGGCCCGCCGTTCGCCGCGATCGGTCTCGACGAACCAGGTGTCCCCCTTCCGCCGGGCCGCCAGCACCTTCACGCCGCATTCGACGGTGCCGTTCCTCTTGCGGATCAGGTCCGACAGGCGCTCGGCGACCCCGGTGAAGGAGACGATGCCGGTGCCGGGAACCCAGAGGGCCGAGACGCCGCGGGCGTGGGGTTCCAGCTCCTTCAGGCGCTCCGGCCCGATCCGCTCGACGTCGGGCACGCCGTTGGCCCGGGCCCGGCGTTCCAGTTCGTCCAGCCGGGGAACCTCGTCCGGGGTCACGGCCACGACGACCTTGCCGGTGACGCGGTGGGGAACCTGGTGGGCCCGGCAGAACTCCAGCATCTCGCGGGCCCCGGACACGCAGAGGCCGGCCTTGAAGGATCCGGGCTTGTAGTAGAGTCCGGAGTGGATGACCCCCGAGTTGCGCCCGGTCTGGTGGGAGGCCACCCGGGTTTCCTTCTCGAGAACCGTCACGCCTGACCCGGGAAAACGGGTCAACGCGGCCAGGGCCGTCGAGAGACCCACGGCCCCGCCACCAACCACGATGATGTCCAGACGGCTTTCCGGCAAGGGTTCCTCCCCGGGACGGCAGGATGTATTCATTATATGGAAACGGGCGGGAAGCCGCCCTTTTCGACCCCGGGATAATCGTCCTGGAAACGGGACCCTCCGGGCTTTCGCGTCGTGCATATGGCGTTCCGGCGCTTTCGCGGATAAAATGATGCTTCCGTTATCTTTCGGAGGTTCCCGTGAATCCTGCACCCGCCGCCTCCAACGAGGCCTTCTCCTTCAAGTCCCTTCTCGATGGGCTTTTCGTCACCTCGTGGCCCTGGTGGCTGGCCGGACTCGCCCTGGGATTGGCGGTTTTGACCTACGTCTGGTTCTTCGGCCATCGGCTCGGTTTCTCCTCGGCCTACGGGGATGCCTGCAAACTGGCGGACCGGAAGGTGGCCGCCTGTTCGCCCGGCGTGAAGAAGGAGCGGTTCTGGTTCGTTCTCGGTCTGCCCCTCGGGGCCTTCCTGGCCACGAGCGGCTGGTGGTCCTGGACCTGGACCCTGGGACGCGTGGACCAGGTGGCCAACGGCAGTTTTCTCGTGAAGGCCGTCCTGCTGGTCGTGGGGGGGGCCTTCCTGGGTTTCGGGGCCCGATGGGTGGGGGGATGCACCTCAAGCCATGTCCTGGGCGGAGTTCCGCTGGGGCACAAGGCATCCCTGGCCGCGATGGCGTCCTTCATGCTGGCCGGTTACCTCCTGGCCACGATCCTCTTCAAGGTGCTTTGACATGAGCGCACGAAAAAAGCAGGCGGCCCCGGCCATGAGTCCCCTTCCCCATGTCCTGTTCGGCGCGTTGTTCGGATACCTCCTCTCGAAGGCCGGCGCCACCGACGTCGACATGGTCACCGGGATGTTCACCTGGAAGGGATTCAAGGCCTTGCCCGTGCCCTACGGGGGGGCGCCCGAGGCGTCGAAGATCACCTTCCCGTTCCTGGAGTTCCAACTCTATGGGGTCATCCTGGTGGCGGTGGCGGTGATCGCCCTGGGTTTCTTCCTGCTCCGCCTGAAGAAGGTGAAGGACCGGCAGGGAGGCACGTTCGAGTTCAAGGAACCCGCCTTCGAGTGGAACCGCATGGCGGGGGGTCTCATCTTCGGAGCCGGTTGGGTGCTGGCGGGCGCGTGCCCAGGCACGGTCCTCGCGCAGTTGGGCGAGGGGAAGCTCTCCGCGGTCTTCACCGTCCTGGGGATCCTGCTGGGAATGTGGCTCTATATGAGGTTCATGGAGGACAACAGCGCCGACTGCGACTGATCCCTACGCTGTCCTGAAAGGCGCTCCCTGCGGGGGCGCCTTTTTTATGGACCGACAACTGACAATTCACCGCCAACGCGAAGCCGCGAAGCCCCAAGGAACAAAGAAGCACTTTTTGGGATTATGAAGGAACAATGGGGATGAGCTGAATATGTTGGGATCGTTTCGTCACTCGTTGCGAATATCGATGTTGTATAACTTCGCCGTTCTTCACGACTTCGCGTTGGCTTTGTATTGGCTGTGCTTTTACCGGTTTTAGATCAGGTTTTCGAGGCGGTCGATCTCGGTCTCGACCTCCCCCATCAGTCCCTCCAGGATGCCCTGCGAGAAGTCGAAGCGCAGGCCCGCCGCGTCGAAAAGGGCCGGCAAGGTCCGGCTGCCTCCCAGCTCCAATCCCCGCTTGTACCGCTCCAGGGCCCGTTCGCGATGGCGGCGGGCGTTGGACCAGAGCTGGAGGGCCCCCAACTGCGCGATGCCGTACTCGATGTAGTAGAAGGGGGTCTCGAAAAGGTGCAGTTGTTTCTGCCATTGGAAACCCTGGACCTCCTCCAGGCCGCTCCAGTCCACGTTGCCCCCGAAGCGCCGGGACAGCGAAAGCCACGCCGCCTTGCGTTCCTCCTTCAACTGGTTCGGGTTCGTGTACACCCAATGCTGGAAGGCGTCCACTTGGGCGATCCAGGGCAGGAGCGACACGATGTCCTCGAAATGCTTGAGCTGGGAGCGCGCGGCGTCCCGCGGGTCGGGGTAGAAGTCCGGAAGATGGGGCTCGCAGAGCAGTTCCATGCCCATCGAGGCCACCTCGGCGAACTCGATGGGGGAATGGCGGTAAAAGGAGGGTGCCTGGTCGCGGGACAGGAAGGCGTGCACCGCGTGGCCCGACTCGTGGAGCAGGGTGCGCACGTCGGAATCCAGCCCTGCGGCGTTCATGAAGATGAAGGGAAGGCGCGCCTCGGCCAGGGTGGTGTTGTAGCCGCCCGGGGCCTTGCCTCGCCGGCTTTCCAGGTCCAGGAGCCCCAGGGCGCGCATGCGCTCGAAGACCTCGCCGAAGAGAGGGTCCACCTGGTGGAGGACGCCCTGGACCCGCCCCGTGAGTTCGGCGATGGTCCCGAAGGGCGACAGGGGCGGAAGGCCGCGCGCGTCGTTGGCGAGGTCCCAGGGCCGCAGGGAAGAAAGGCCCAGGCGCTTCGCGCGGCGCGCCTGCAGGCGTGCCCAAAGCGGCACCACGCAGCGTTCGACGGCCGCATGGAAGGTCTCGCAGTCGGCGGGGTCGTAATCGAACCGGCCGCGCTGGCGGAAAGCGTACGCGCGGTAGTCGGGGAACCCGGCGTTCTCGGCGATGCGGGTACGAAGGTGACGCATCGAGTCGTAGAGGTTGTCCAGGCGTTCGCGATCGCGGCCCCGCCTTTCCTGGACGGCGCGCCAGGCCTCCTCGCGGCGCAGCCGGTCGGGGACCTCGAGGTAGCGGGTCATCTGCTGGAGGGTGCGTTCCTCGCCGTCGAAGGGGACCGTCATGGCGCCCGCGATGGACTGGTATTCCTGTGCCAGGGAGGATTCCTGGGTGCCGAGCGGCACGTTCTCCTCGCGGAAGATCGCGACCTGGTTGGCCGTGTCGCGGTCGAACACGCGGTAGGTCTCCTGCGGGAGGGCGGCGCGCGCGGGGCTTTCCAGGTAGCGCTTGAGGAGGGAGAAGGTCCGGGTCGTGGAGGGTTCGACGACCTTCCCCAGGAAGCGGCGGTATTCCTCGGCGATGAAGGGATCGTCGGTATGGCAGGTCATGCGGACGTAGCGGAGGGTGTATTCCTCGTCCAGGATGTCGTTGAGTTCCCCCAGGTCGCGCAGGAAACGCTCCAGGGACGAGGGGTCGTCGAGGGGGCGCGTTCCCAGATCCTGGAAAAGCGGTTCACAGGCCATCCAGGTTCCGAGGGAGAGACCTTCGGGCACGAAGCGCCGCTTGAATTCGCGGGGAGCCAGGGGGGCCGAGAAGTCGGGCATGTTCGCTAAGATACCAGAAAACGGCCCGGTCCCACCACGAAGTCGCGAAGGCACGAAGGAAGGAGAATCCCTTTCGAAAAAAGCGGGGATGAAGGCAGCCGGCGGCTCCGATACAATGGGCCCATGAAACAAGCTGCGATTCGGATCCCATGGGCGGTGGTCCTGGTGTTATCGGCGCTGATCGGGGTTTCCTGCTCGATGACCGACCGGGGCATCGCGAAGATCCAACTGGAGGACGAACTCATCCTGGGACTCCCGGTGGACGAGGTCCGCGAACATTGGTACTGGTACTCGAAGAAACGCCTGCGGGTGGATCCCGTCTCGGCCGAGAAGGGGTACCTCACCTACCGGGGGGAGAGCCATGATCCCGGCATCACCAGTTTCATCCTCTATTTCAACATCAAGACCAAGACCCTGCACCACGTGGAATTCCGCTACAGGCCCAGCATCACGCAGATGAAGGAGAAGGAACTTCTCATCCATTGGACCCGGGAGCTGGGTTTCGAGCCCTCGAAGCACCGTCGTTGGGGCGGGAAGATGTACCGGTGGGCCGATCGCAAGGCCCTGTTGGAATTGACGGTCGCCGACGGCATCTGCGTCCTTCGCCACCGGCTGCGCTAGGCGAGTGAGGAGTTGACGGCGACACGGATAAGGTGCGGCCAAAGAAAACAGACAGACAAGGATGTGAGAACGACAATAATAGAAGGCAATACCAGTCCGATCATGAGTGAAGTGACGCGTCGTTCCAAACAATTTTCATCGTCCGCGGATCGCACAACATTGCTCCATTCTTCGCGTCTATGCGGCTTCGTGGCTTCGCGTTGGCCGTGTATCATCCGTAACCTTCTAACTTCACACCTGTCCAAGATAAATTCACAGCCAACGCGAAGCCGCGAAGTATTTTTACTTGGTAAAACAGCGATAAAACCAACTTCCCTCGCCCCTTGCGGGAGAGGGTAGGGTGAGGGGGGGCTTTTCCGTTGTTCGAAGTTCCATCCTGTCCAAAACACGGTTTTGGCGTCTGAAACGTGAAGCCAAACAAACGTCTTGGATAGTAGTGTTCTAACTTCTATCTTCTGCCTTCTGCCTCGATGCCGTCCATGGCCGGAAGAAAATGGACGACATCGTTGTATTCGAAAAGCATGGCTTCCTTCGGCCGCTCCGGCGGCGTGACGTTCGTCCAGCGCACGTCGTAATCGCCGTAGAACCGCAGGGTCCTCCCGTCCACCGGGTTCCCGTAGAACAAAAGGACTTCCCCCTTCGCGCGGGCCGGATGTTCCCTCACGGCCGCGACCCACTTCGCGTTGGGATCCGGCGGTTCGGGAAGGTAAGTGCGGAGTTTCCATGCGGAACCGCCGAGCAGGAGGATCGCCGTCGCGATTCGAAGGCGCCGGCCCCAATGGTGCGGCTTGGTGTCGGGGCGGTTCAACACCAGGAACGCGAGGGCGAGGGCGGCGGTGAACACGAGCCCTGGATGGGCGTGGCGAGCCAGCCCGTTCCCGAAAGCCAAAAGCCCTCCCGCCGCGAAAAGCAGGGAAACCTTGAAGGCGGGCGGCTTGCGCCAGAGCGCCGCGAGCGACAAGGCCGCGAGGGGCACGATGGGAAGCATGTAATTGATGAGGGGGCGCATGACCACCACGATGAGGAATAGCCAGGCCAGGAGGATGAAAAGGCCGCTCAAGAGTGCGGGATCCGCCCGGCGGCGGGCCAGGCCGGAATGGGCCTCCTTCGCCCAGGCCGCCAGCCCCAGGGGGACGAGGGGCCAGAGGAAGGCCAGCCCGTTCTTCGCGATCTCCGCGTACAACTGCCAGGACTGGAAGTCCACGTCCGCTTCCCGGAAGAGTCGGCCCACGGCGCCTGTCACGATCCGGAAGACCACGTTGCTCCCCAGTTCCCACTCGAAGAAGGGCTTTCCGTACACGAGTCCGTAGGTGGTGAACCAGATCGCGAGGACGGCGAGGGAAGGAAGGCCCAAGCGGAGGAGGGTGGTCCTCCAGGCGGGGGCCTTCACCCGGCAGCGATGGAAGGCGATGAGCGCCGGAAGGACGAAGAGCAGGGCGAAGAAGGACTTCACCAGCAAACCGGAAGCCACCCAGAGGCCCGCGCGTAGAAGGCACGCCTTCTGTGTCCATCCCGGTCCATCGATGGTGCTTGGTCGTGATGTCCTTCGTGCCTTCGTGTCTTCGTGGTGATGCGGGTCGTAGGCCTTCAGCAGTTCCCACCAGGAGCCCAGCAAACACAACGTCAGCATCATGTCGAGGGTGGCCACGCGCGAGAAGAGCACGAAGTGTTCCGAGAGCGCCAGTATTCCCGCCGCGAAAAGGCCCGCCGGTTCGCTCCGCCCGAATCGGGCCGCCAGGCGCCATGTGAGATACAGGACCCCCGAGGCGGCCAGGAGGGAGGGCAGGCGCACGGCCGCTTCGGTGGCCCCGAAGACGAGGATGGAAAGGGCCTGCAGGACGATTCCCAGGGGCGGCTTCTCGAAGAAGGGCTTGCCCTCGAACAGGAAGGGCGCCCAGGCCCCGTCGCGGGCGGCCGCGAGGGCCACGTTGGCGTAGATGGATTCGTCGAGACCGAGCAGGCGGTTGCGGCCGAGGAAGGGAAGAAGAAGCAGGAGGTATGCGCCCGAGAAGAGCGTGGCACCATGAGCCGAGAGGAAGGATCGGATCCGGCTCATCGTTGCGCCCTCTCCCGGAGTCCCTTCAGGAGTATCTTCGCGTTTGTGCGATCCTCCGGATCTCGGGCGGCTTCCTCCAGAAGGGCGATGGACGGTGCAGGGTCCCCGCTGTCCCGCACCAGGAGAAGGGCGCCCAGCAGGGCCTTCAGGTGGGGCGTCGGAAGGCCCTCCTCGAGCGCGGCACGAAGGGCCGCGACGTTGGCGTCGTAATCGCGATCCATGAAGCCCGCGTGGGCGGTCTTCTCCCAGTAGAGGGAGGCCAGGAAGGGGTCGGATTTCACGTCGTCGATCGCGGTTTCAAGGATCGAAAGGGTTTTCCGGTAGGGGCCGGTGTCCGGCAGGTGGTGCATCGCGATGTCCGTCTCGAAGAAGGCACGGTGCACCCGCCGCCAGCGAGCCGCATCGGCGGGAGCGAGGCCGCCCTTCCCGAGGGGGACCGTGAAGACGGCGAGCCCGCCGTCGTCGAGGGAAAGACCTTCGTCGAGCCAGGTCCGTTCGATCGTCGGGAAGCGGCGCCCGAGGGCCGCCGAGTAATGCACGTTCACCACGAAGCCGGCCCAGTGCGCTTTTTCCGGATCGAGGCGCGGGTTCGAGAGCGCGTTGAAGTCCCAGGTTCCGGTGAAGAGGGAGGCGTCGTTGAAAGGGGGCGTGAACGACGTGAAGACGAGGCCGGGTCCCTCCCGCTCGGCACGTTCCGCGAGGATCCGGTGGGCCAGGCACATCGCGACGGGCTTGGTCGGCTTCAGGGCCGTGAAAACGCCGGCTTCGGAGAACCAGGGTTTGAGGAAGGGCCGGGTGAGGAGGGTCGTGTCCCAGGCGAGGATGGCGACCGCCACCAGGACGGCCAGGGACGCCCGCAGGCGGGGTTGGAAGGTCCCGAGGAAACCCCGGATCCCGACGGCCGTGAGGAGGAGCAGGAAGGGAAGCACGCAAGCCACGCGGTACATCTCCACGTTCATGGAAAGGAGGCCGGGCAGCATCGTGACCGCCAGGCCGGCCAGCGCAAAGGCGAAGGGCGGCTCGCGGCGCCTGCGCAACGCCTCGGCCAGGCCCAGGAGGAGGAAGGCGCCGGGAAGCGGCGAGAAAAGGCCGCCCACGGGCGCGGTATAGGCGTCACCGCCGACCAGGGAACCCCACAGGATGGCCGTGGGATACGAGAGCATCGTAAGGAGGATGCGTCCGGGAGGGAAATACCCGTTGAAGGCGGAAACGGAACCCAGGTGGGAACCGTAGCCCTCCGTGAAAACGGCGATCGTGAAGGGGGCGATCGCGACCGCGAAGGACCCAAACAGGAAGGCGGCTTCCCGTATTCCGCCCCGGTTCTTCAGGGCACGGCCCAGCGCCACGACGAGGACCAACACGGCGAGGGGCGGCCATGCGGTGAAGAGAAGGGATCCGGCTCCCGTGACGAGGCCCAGGACCAAGGCGCTTCGCGGGCGGGGGTTCGCGAAGTGCCGGGCGAGGGCCCAGAGGACGAGGAAGGTCCAGAAGGGCAGCAGGACGCCCTGGTGACAGAAGCGGCCCGCGTACATCGGCCAGAACGAGAAGGCGCAGAGGGCCGCGGTCAAAAGGCCGAAGGATCCTCCCCCCAGGGTTCGTGCGGCGAGCCAGGCGGCCGGCACGGTGAGCAGGGAGACGGCGGCCGGCACGGCCCAGAGCAGGGCGTGGGAGAGCCCGAACCATCGGATGCCGAGTGCCAGCATCCAGGTGAAGAGGGGAGGCAGTTCACCGAAGGTCCAGAAGAACTTCCAGCGCCACTCCCGCGCAAGGTCCCAGGCCAGGATGCCGTTCATGGACTCGTCGGTGTTCGGCCAGACGTAGAGACGGTCGAAGAGAAAGAACCGGAAAGCCGCCGCTAAAAGGAGGATCGGCAAGCCGACGCGAAGGAGTGTTTTCCCGGATGTCGGCTCTGCGGGAAGGAGGGGAGAAGGCGCGGGCGGGCGGAAATGGAACGAGACGACGAAGGGGATGAGCAGGAAGAGCAGGACGACCGCGATGGAAATGCCCGGGGTAAGGGATCCGGTGGAGAGGAGGACGAGTCCGGCCGCAAAGAGCGGCAGGAGGATCCAGGGGAGGGGGGAGGAGGATCGGTTTGCCTTCCGGTCGCGCTTGCGCATGGAGGGTATTTCAGCACGGGACGCGGGGGATGTCATTCCGTTTGAAACGTGAAACCCCGAGGGCCGAAAAACACGGCTTGAATGGGCCAAATCCCTCCGGCCGCGGTAAAATAAAAAGACCCCAAGGTCCATCGGGGTTATTTTTTTGAACAGGTCAGAAACCGTTTTCAGAAATAGACAGGATCATCGGCGAAGATGAACATGAAGCATCGATATGGGACGCTCGTCCTCCTGATCGTCGTCCTTTTCGGCATGGCCGGGTCGGCGGTTGCGGGCGCCTGCGTCAACTGCACGGCGGGCAACTTCCCCTTCCCCCAGAACAAGGACAACCCCTTCGGCATCAAGGCGTCCAACGCGTCCTCCTCCGAGATCATCACGGCCTACAACAAATGGTACGCGGACTGCGTGACGACTTCCGGCGCGAACGGGTTCATCCGCGTGAAGCGCACGAACGACTCGGGCCTCGAGGTGAACTCCACGGTGTCGGAGGGCATCGCCTACGGGATGATCATCGCCGTCTACATGAACGACCAGCCCCTTTTCGACGGCCTCTGGAAGTACGCGTTGAACTGGCACAACGGCAACGGGTTGATGAACTGGTACATCAACGCGGCCGGGACGGGGCTGGGCTCGAACCCCTCCGGGTACGGGGCCGCCACGGATGCCGACGAGGACATGGCCTGGGCCCTCTTGATGGCCAGCTACCAGTGGGGCGGCTCCGGCAGCATCACGGGTACCTATCGCAACAACGCCGTTACGCTCATCAACAATATCTGGACCTACATGATCGAGAAGCCCTCGATGGTGGTGAAGAACGGCGATGGTTGGGGCGGGTCGGATTCCACCAACATCTCCTACTATGCCCCGGCTTTCTACCGGCGCTTCGGCGAGGCCACCAGCAATTCCGGGTGGAACCAGGTCGTGGACCGCAGTTACCAGACGATGAACAACTCGCTCAGCCAGGGATACGGCAACGCCAACAACGGTCTGGTGCCCTCCTGGTGCACTTCCGCGGGCGTTTCCATCTGGCCGCACGCCTCCCTCACGCCGCGGCCCTGGTACCAGTACGACTCCTGCCGCACCCCCTTCCGCACGGCGCTGGATTACGTCTGGTTCGGCGATTCGCGGGCGTTGACCTATTGCACCAAGACCAGCAACTTCTTCTCGGGAGTCGGGGCGGTGTCCATCGTGGACGGATACCAGTTGACCGGCGCGCCTTCCCCCGAGATGCCGTCCCTCGCGGTCTCCCAGAATCCCGGCTTCCAGTCGGCGGCTTTCTGCGGTCCCGCGGGTGTGGGCGGGATGGTCTCGGATTCGTACCAGTCCTTCGTCAACGCCTCCTACACGAACATCAAGGGCATGGACAAGATGGTGGGCGGCACCTATTACGACCAATGCTGGACCGTCATGGCCATGCTCATGATGAGCGGCAACTACTTGGACTACCAGCAGCACCTGCCGCCCACTCCCACGCCCACGTCGCCCTGCGGGCTCGTCACCTGCACCCCGACCGCGACCGCAACCTGGGTGGACTACGTCCAGCGGGTGAACTGCGCCGACACGGTCTTCACGGACGGCCTGGGGCAGTCCTGGGCGGCCGACAAGCCCTATACCATCGGGAGCTGGGGCCATGTCTACGCCGGGAACACGGCCGAGCATCCCGGAGTGGCCATCACGGGGGCCTTGAACAACCAGGCCCAGCTCTATCGCAACGAGCGCTACAACAACCCCGTCTACGTCTTCACGGTGCCCGCCGGCGGCTGGTACCGCATCCTCTTCAAGTTCGCGGAGAACTATTTCACCTCGTCGGGTCAGCGCATCTTCAACGTCTCCGCCGTCGGGACGCCGGTCATCTCCAACCTGGACCTTTTCGCGGCCTCGGGCGGCATCAACGTGGCCTATGACCGGGCCGTCACGGTGCAATGCCCCACTTCCGCCCTGACGATCGCGTGGTCGGGCGTCGTGAACGACGGCAAGGCCAACGCCATCGAGGTTGTGCGGATCCCGCCCCTTCCCACCTTCACCCCGACGATCACCCGCACGCCCACCTGGACGCGCACCGTCACGCGCACCCCGACGATCACCCACACCTTCACGCGCACCCCGACTTCGACCTTCACCCCGACCCGAACCTTCACGCCGACGGGCACTTGGTTCACCGCCACGTCCACCCCCACCTCGACCTCGACCCCCTACGTCCTGCGCGTGAACTGCGGAGGCCCCCTGACCGTGGCCGGGGGTGGCGTGACCTGGCAGGCGGACAAGGTCTACCAGGCCGGCACCTGGGGTTACACGGGAGGATCGGCCTACACTTCGGCGGGACCCATCTCGGGCACGACGGACACGGGTTTGTATCTCTCGGAGAGGGCGGGTTATTCCTTCGACTACGCCTTTGACGGACTGCCTTCCGGCTCCTACATCGTCACCCTCAAGTTCGCCGAGACCTACCACACGGCATCGAACGCCCGCGTTTTCCGGGTGACAGCGGAGGGGGCCACGGTGATCAACAACCTGGACCTTTTCGCCACGGTGGGGCATGACGTGGCCTACGACCGCACCGTGACGATCACGGTTTCGGACGGGCAGTTGAACCTGAACTTCTCGGCCTCGACGGACATGGCCACGATCATGGCCATCCAGGTGGTGCAGGTGGCTCCACCCACGGCGACCCCCACCCGGACAGGCTCGGCCACGTCCACCCCGACCCGGACCGTCACCGCCACGGCGACACGAACCCCTACCGCGACGTTCACGCCGACGATCACGAACACGGCGACCCGCACGTCGACCGCGACCCTCACCCGAACGAACACCCCGTCCTTCACCCCCTCCTCCACGGTCACGAACACGGCCACCGCGACCGTTACGCGCAGTCCGACCCCGACGCTCACGG
>CAZGWJ010000068.1:0-13977 GCA_964529445.1 uncultured bacterium | reverse complement strand
GGATGGGCGTTACACGGGGAAAGTGGGGAGGAAGGTTGTCCTGCCCCTCCTGGATCGCCCCATCCCCGTCATCGCCGATGCCTACGTGGACAAGACCTTCGGGACGGGCGTGGTGAAGATCACCCCGGCCCATGATCCCAATGACTTCGCGGTGGGCGCCCGCCACGGGCTCGAACGGATCAACATCCTGAACCCCGACGGTACCCTCAACGCCCAGGCGGGCCCCTACGCGGGTATGGACCGCTTCGAGGCCCGGAAGCGCGTGGTGGAGGACCTGGAGGCGCGGGGACAGCTCCTCAAGACCGAGTCTCACGAGCACAACGTGGGACATTGCTACCGCTGTTCCACCGTCGTCGAACCCTATTTCTCGAAGCAGTGGTTCGTCCGCATGAAACCGCTCGCGGAGGAGGCCCTGAAAGCCGTTGCAGACGGCCGCACGCGATTCGTGCCGGAGGCCTGGCGCGGCGAATACGAGCGCTGGCTCGGGAACATCCAGGACTGGTGCATCAGCCGGCAGATCTGGTGGGGCCACCGCATTCCGGTCTATTACTGCGATTCCTGCGGGAAAGCCGTGGCGGCCGCCGGGAAGCCGGAGAAATGCCCTTCCTGTTCGAACGCCTCCCTCACCCAGGATCCCGACGTTCTCGATACCTGGTTCTCCTCGGCCCTCTGGCCCTTCTCGACCCTGGGTTGGCCCGACGAGACGCCCGACCTGAAGACCTTCTACCCGACTTCCGTGCTGGTGACCAGCTGGGACATCCTCTTCTTCTGGGTGGCCCGCATGATGATGATGGGGCTCAAGTTCATGGGGGAGGTGCCCTTCCGCGAGGTTTACATCTACTCGCTCGTGGCCGACGAGGAAGGCAAGAAGATGTCGAAGTCCCGCGGCAACGTGGTGGACCCCCTGGCCCTGATCGGGAAATACGGCACGGATGCCCTGAGGTTTACCCTGGCCTCCATCGAGACCAAGCAGCGTTACGTGGCCCTGACCCCCACCCGATTGGAGTCGTCCCGGCATTTCGTGAACAAGCTCTACAATGCCGTGCGTTTCCTGCGGGTGGCCACGGAGAAGTCCGGTCTCCCGTCTCCGCGGGTCTTCCGGGACGCGGCGGGATTGCCCCTCGAGGACCGCTGGATCCTTTCCCGCCTTTCCGAGACGGTGGCCTCGGTGACCCACGACTACGAGCGTTACCGCGTGGCGGAACTCTCCGCCGGGCTCTACCACTTCCTCTGGCACGAGGTCTGCGATTGGTACCTCGAGGCCGTCAAACCTCGTCTCTATTCCGGGGATCCCGCCGTTCGTGAAACGGCCGCGGCGGTCACCGTGACCGTACTGGAGGCGGTCCTGCGGCTCCTGCATCCCGTGATGCCTTTCGTGACCGAGGAACTCTGGCACCAGATCCCCCACGAGGGGGAGTCCATCCTGGGGCGGCCCTGGCCGGATCCGAGCGACGCCGTTTCCGACCCCTCGGCTGTCGAGTCCTTCCGTTCCCTCCAGGAGATCGCGACGGCCGTTCGGACGGCCCGGTCCGAGGCCAACGTGCCGCCCTCCGCGCAAGTCGCCGTCACGGTGAAGGGGCTGTCCGGCCATGTGAAGGGTCACGAGGCGCTCCTCGCGACCTTCTGCAGGGTGGGATCGGTGGAGGAGGCTGTTTCGCGTCCGCCTCGCACTTCGGCCGCGGCCATCCCGGGCGGGGAGGTCTGGGTTCATCTCGACGGTCTTGTCGACCTGGCCGCCGAGCGGGCGAGGATCGTCAAGGAGACCGCGAAACTCGAACAGTACGTGAAGACCCTCGCGGGCAAGCTGGAGAACGCCGACTTCGTCAAGAAGGCCCCGGCGCCCCTCATCGAGGCCGAACGCCAGAAACTGGCCGATACGCGCGTCCGCCTGGACCGCTTGAAGGAAGCCGTCCGATTCCTGGACTGATGGTTCCCGCAGGCACCGGCCCCCTCCGGGCGGGTTGGAATGACCCTCGCAAGGATGTGAAACTCATGGCCCGGGAACCGCTGATCCTTACGCCGCTTCTGAAGCGTCGCCTCGTCGAGGCCCTGCGCGAGGACGCCGCCTGGCATGACGTCACCACCCTCTCCTGTGTGCCGGCTCGATCCCGTGCCCGCGGTGCCATCGTGGCCAAGGGTTCCGGCGTCGTGGCGGGGCTTCCCGTGGTGGGGTTCCTTTTTTCCCGCATGGATCGAAACTGTCGCTTTCATCCCCGTGTGGTGGAGGGGACGGTCGTTTCGCCGGGTCGCGTCGTGGCCCGGATCGACGGTCCCGCGCGGGCCCTGCTTTCGGTGGAGCGGACGGCCCTCAACTTCTTGTCCCGGCTTTCGGGTGTGGCGACCCTGGCCCGGCGGCTTTCCCGGATGGCGGGCCAGGGACGCCTCTATGACACCCGGAAGACGACGCCCCTGTGGAGAGGGTTGGAGCGTTACGCCGTCCGTGTGGGTGGCGGCATGAACCACCGTTTCGATCTGTCCTCCCAGGTCCTTCTCAAGGACAACCATCTCGCCCTGGCGGGGGGCGTGGCCGAGGCGGTCCGCCGAGTCCGGAGGCGGTTGGGCAGGCGCGCCGTCATCGAGGTCGAGGTCGAGACCCTCGAGCAGGCCCGCGAAGCCCTTGCCGGAGGCGCGGACATCCTTCTCGTGGACAATGCGACGCCTTCCCGGGTCCGGCGCGTGCAGGCGATGGCGGGAGGCCGGGTCATCCTCGAGGTGTCCGGGGGTCTCGGACCGGACAACATCGCCCGCTATTCCCGTCTGGGCGTGCAACGGCTTTCCTCCGGCGCACTGACCCACAGCGCCCCCGGCCTGGATTTTTCCCTCGACCTGAAACCCGCATGACCCACTCGGAACTCCCCGCTGCGGCGGACCGGAAGACGGTCGAGTTCCTGCGTCTTCTGGGCCCGGGATGCCCGGTTCGTTTCCGGGAGGCGGACCTGGGCCGTCGTCTCCACGCCGGGGCGGGAGCGATGCGCCGGATCTTCCGAATCCTGGAGAAGAGGGGATACCGTTTTCGCAACGGGCGGGAAGGGGAGAGGATCCTCGCCGGACGCCCCGACACGATTTCCGCGGAGGAGGTCCTCTCCGGCCTGTCGACGAGGAAAATGGGACGGCCCTTCCTTTCCTTCCTCCGCTTGGATTCGACCAACGACGTGGCCCTTGAGATGGCCCGGCAGGGGGCCCCGGAGGGCACGGTGGTGGCGGCGGAGCATCAGGCAAAGGGCCGGGGACGCCTCGGGCGCTCCTGGGCGGGTTGTTCCGGAAAGGGTCTCACGTTCTCCCTGGTTCTGCGCCCCCGGCTTCCGGCGGACGAAGTGCCGGTCCTCACCCTGGCGGCCGCGTCGGCGTTGGCGAAGACCCTGCGTTCCTTCGGCGCGCATCCCGGCATCAAATGGCCCAACGATGTCCTTCTGGGCGGGAAAAAGGCGTGCGGCATCCTGACGGAGATGCAGGCCGAGCCGGACCGCGCGGCCTTCGTCGTGGTGGGGATCGGGGTGAATCTCAACCAGCTTCGCCCGGATTTCCCGGAAGGGCTTCGGACCTCGGCGACCAGTCTCCGCCTTGCCCTGGGCCGGCCCGTCCGGAGGGCCCGATTCCTGCAGGAGGCGCTCCTGAACCTCGAGGAGGCGTATGATTGGGTCAAGCGCCGCGAGGGTTCCCGGGTACTGGCCGCCTGGCGTCGATGGGAGGAAGTCACGGGGAGACAGGTCCGGGTGACGCAGGTGGACCGCAGTTTCTTCGCCCAGGCGCTTCATGTGGACGGGAAGGGCGCCCTTTGGGTTCGTGCCGATTCGGGGATGGTGGAGCGCCTGACGGCCGGGGATGTGGAAGTCCTTCGGTTGGGTCGAAGACGGTCCATTCGCCGCGCGACCCGTCGGGGTGTTTCGGATAGAATGAAGCGCAAGCGATTCCCGCTGGGCCGCGGATAGGAACATCCCCGCGGACAGGGCCGGGGCCGGTTGACTGGAAGTCTCCTGAAGATCCCCATCCTGTTCGGAAGGAGGGCGCTGACTCCATGCTTTGGGCCATCGACATCGGGAATACCTGCGCCACTTCGGGACTTCTGGTGGACGGGAAAATCGCTCGTCGTGCGGAAACGCCCACGACGGACCTGCTGGGCGCATCGGGGGCCCTTCGTTGGGCCCGTTCCCTGAGGAAACAGGGGAGCGCCGAGGGTTTCGCCGTCTCCAGCGTGGTCCCGAAATGCGATGCTCCCGTGGCGGAGGCCATCCGAAGGGTCTTCGGGGCTTCGGCGCTCTTCGTGACCCCCGAGATGGATTTGGGGATCCGCTTGCACGTGAAGAACCCCGGGGAGGTCGGGGCCGATCGCATCGTGAACGCGTTGGCCGCACGCGCCCTCTTCGGAAGTCCCTGCATCGTGGCGGATTTCGGGACGGCCACCACTTTCGATGTCGTGGACCGTCATGGGGATTACCGGGGGGGGTCGATCCTGCCCGGGATCCGGACGGCCTTTCGGGCCCTGCATTCCTTCACCGCGAAACTTCCGGAAGTCGGGTTCAAGCCCGCCCAGCGCGCGATCGGGCGTTCCACGGAGGAGGCCATGCGTTCGGGCGTCTGGTTCGGCGCGATCGGGCAGGTGAGGGAAGTTCTCCTCCGGATTCGCAAGGAGATGGGGGTCGTTGCCCCCGCCGTGGCGACGGGAGGGTTCTGTCGTGCCTTCGCCGAGACGGGCATCTTCCGTCATGTCGAGCCGGACCTCACGCTCCTGGGGCTTTCCCTCGTCTTGAAAAGGACCCGCGAGTGATGCGTTCCATCGAGGATCTCGCGGCGGAGGAAGAGGCGCGGATCCGGCGGGTGCGGGTCGAGTGGCTGGCGAAGTTTTCCGCCTGGTTCCTGGCGTTCCTGCTCGCGGCGGGGTGGTTCCTCTTCGCCGGCGGCGACCTGCCTTGGGGATCCCTTCTCGTGGCCCTTGCCCTCCTGGGATTCCTTGTCCGCTCGGGAGCTTTCTCCGTTTTCCCCCATGGTTCCGCACGCTTCCTGGTCTCCCTGCTCATGGGCGCTTTCGCATTCGCCCTTTTTCGGGCCACCGCGGCTCCCACCTTCCTGGATGGCCGGGACCCTTCCTTCTGGCTGGCGGCCCTCACCGGCCAGGTCGTGGAACCGTCCTGGTCCCCCCTGAGTTATCTCCTGGTCAGGGGCGTCACGGCTTCGAAATCCGTTGCCGAGGCCGCGGTCGCGCTTCCGCTCGTCTCCGCTTTCTGCGCAGCGTTGGCCGTCTTCATGGCCTGCCAGTCCCGGTTCTTCCAGGGCCTCTTCGGCGAGGGTTGGCGAACCGGCCCCCTTTTCGCGGCGTTCCTGGCTTCTTCGGCCTTCCTGTTGAGCCGTCCCCTCTGGTCGGCGGCCACCGCGGCATCCGGAGTTCCGGCGACGCTGGGGTTGATCCTTTTCCTGTGGTACGACCGTGCCCTCTCCGTCAAGAACCCGGCCCCCCTCTCCGCGAGGGCCTTCCTTTTCGGCTTGACCTTCTCGGCGCATCCCCTCTGGGGATTGATGGCCTTGTTCTCCTTCGCCGTGAAGCGTCCCCCGCTGGATCTGCACCGCCCGAGCCGGTGGGCGTGGTTCCTGGCGGGCCTCACGCCGTACCTTTGGGTGCCGATCCGTGCGGAAAAGGTCTTTCCTTCCTGGGGCGGAAAGGATCCCCTCGGCACCTGGGTGGCGGAGGGATGGGATGTTCTCGTGTCCCGTTGGATGAACGATTGGGATCCGGCCGTTGCCCTCTCGGCCTGGGGTATGCCGGTGGCTTGGCTTTCGGCTTTCGTGCTTCTGCGCCTCCTGTTGGCATCCAAGGACCAGCCGATGGCGGTGTCCCGCCTGTCCGCGGTCGTGCTGGCCCTCTCGTTCCTTTTGGGATCGTTCTTCCATTCCGAGCGCACGGGGCTTCTCGCGCCGGTTGCCCTTTTGGTGCCGCTCCTTCTCGCGCAGACCTGGGTGCCCCGCGAGCGGACTTCGCCGACGAGGAAGTCGGGCCTCCCCACGGGGAGGGGGGGGTGGGATGGTCGGATCGCGGTCCTGGCAGGTGCGGTGATCCTTGCGGTCGTTCCCCAGCAGCGCACCGAACGACAGGACGCCGACCTTGCGAGGCGTCACGCCTTGAACCTGATGGTTTCCGCGGGGCCTCGCACGGCCATTCTCTTCGAGGATCCCGGCGAGGCGGACGCCTGCCGCGTTCTGCAGCGCACGGAGGGCGTGGCTCCGGGAGCGCTGCTTCTTGATCGGGGGCGTCTTACCGATAAGAGGTATCTATCCGGGCTCATCCTCCACAGGCCGGAATGGCTCTTTTCGAGCGGAACCGGGTCCGTCGACGCCGTTTTCCAGGACATGATCTTGGAGAACATCCCCCGATGGGACGTGAGGTGGGCCATCTCAGGCCTGCCGTCCTCCTGGGACGGGGTTCTTGCGGGCATGGGCCGTTCCGTTCATCCGCAGGTTCTGGTCCAGCGCATCGTCGCCTCGGGGACGGATGAACCGGCGTTTGAGGATCTCTCCGCCCGCATGGATCTCTCGGGGTTGTTTCCCCCACCATTGCATCCCGACGCGGCTTTCCGGATGAGACGGGATCGGTATACCCGGGGGTTCATGGAGCTCGGCGATCGGATGGCCCGGTTGGGTCGCACCACCCTGGCGATCCGTTCCTACGAGAGGGCGGCCAAGGTCGATCCCTCCTTTGAAGCGCCCCGCGAAGCCCTGGCCCGGCTTTATACGGAGGAGAAGGTGCTGGAAGCGGCTCGGATGGACTTCACGAAGGTCCTGAAGGACCATCCGGCCCTCATCCGTTCGTGGATGGAGAAGGTGGGGGAGTTCGGAAAGGATGGAAAGGACCCGCGGGTCCTGAAGGCGCTCGACGAGGTCATCCGTCTCAACGTGGAGCTGTCGGACGCGCATTATCACTTGGGGATCCTGTATCGGCGGGAGGGGCGCGACGAGGAGGCCGCGAAGCTCATCGAGTCGGCGGTGACCTTGGCTCCCCAGCGCGTGGAGGCACAGATGGAGTTGGGGCGGCTGATGCTGCGGGCGGGGAACCGGGTGAAGGCCGAGGCGGCCTTCCGGGCTGTCCTGGGGGTGGACCCCCAGAACAAGGAGGCCCAGCGGCAGTTGTGGAGGTTGTTGAACCGGCCTTGACGGCATTTCGGCTGTTGTGCCCCCACGATCCGGAAGTGTTCTCCTCTCGTGTCCTGATCTGAGGCAACCTTGGGCTCTGACCTGTTGCGCCCGGGCCGATGGCGCGGGTCCCGAATGCTGATAGAATGAGGACATGCCACAGCGACGAACGACCCGCCCTCGACGCTTGAAGACCCCGGCCGATCTTCCCCTGGGGCTGATGCTCTGTGCTTTCCTCCTCGCCCTTTGGGGCGTCTCCCTGCGTGCACAGAACCCCGGCCTGATGGCCGACGACAGCGGCGAAATGGTCGCGGCTTCCGCCGTCCTGGGGATCCCCCATCCACCCGGTTACCCCCTTTTCACGCTCCTGGGGCGGCTGGCCCTCCTCGTGCCGCTGGGTTCCCCCGCCTTCCGCATGAACCTCCTCTCGGGTTTCTTCGTGATCCTTGCCTGCGCCCTCCTGGGCATCCTGGCCTTCCGTCTCCTGGGGAATTGGGGGCTTCGGGGGGGCCTGATCACGGCCGTTCTTTCCGCCGGAGTGCCCGCCGCGGTCTTTTCCTCCACCAACGTCTTCGCCCAGGGACTCACGGCCAAGGGCGGGGTCTACACCTCGACCCTCCTTCTTCTTACCGCCCTGCTCTTCCTCCAGGAACGCGCTCTAGCGACCCCGAAGCGACCGGGCCCCTCCGTGATGGCGGCCCTCTTCCTCTGGGCCCTGGGCATGGCCAACCATTGGCCGACCACGCTGTTGTGGGTGCCCTTCCTCGCGTCCTGGAGCGCATCCTGGTGGCGAGGCGGCGTCCGCCGCGCCGTCGTGGCCGTCTCCTTCGCCGTCGTGGGCCTTTCGGTCTATCTCGTTCTTCCGCTCCGGGCGGGACAGTTTCCCGCCCTCGACTGGGGGCATCCGGCGGGAATCCGGGAATTCCTCTGGGTCGTGACCCGCCGCCTCTCGGCGGGAACGGAACCCTGGATCCGTCCGCTGGCGGATTATCTTGCGCACGGGAGTGAAACCCTTCGCGTCCTCGCGATGGATCCCTGGCCTGGTTGGATCGTACTGGCGATCCTGGGGATTCTGCTCTTGGGGCGGCTCCGTCCGTCCATGGCCCTTGCCTGGATTCTCGCGGCGCTCCTGGTGCCCGTCGCTGTCGTCGTGGTTCCACGTCCCGAGACGACGTATCTTCTCAACGTCTACCTTGTTTGTTGCGCGGCTCCCCTGTCCCTCTTCGCGCTGGCGGGTTCGCTCCGGCTTCTCCCGGGGGCCAAAGGCCCCTTTTCCGGTCTGCGGATCCTTCTCGCCGCGGCTTTCCTGCTGGCACCGCTCCTGTGGTCGACCCGGGTTTTCCGCCAGGAGGACCGCTCCCGATACCTTCTCCAGGAGGATTACGGCATCAACCTCCTGAAGATGATGCCGAACAACGCCTTCCTCCTGGCCGAGGGGGACGTCAACGTTTTCCCGGCCTGGTACCACCGCCTGGTCCGCGGCTTTCGGGCCGATGTCGGGATGACGCCTTTCGTCTTCCTGAATCACGATTGGGGATGGTCCGACGTGGGGAGGCAAAGGCCGGATTGGGTCCGGCGAAGACCCGACAACATCCTGGACCGCCTGGGACTCCTGAGGGCCATGGCCTACGAGGAGCAGGAGTCGCGTCCTTTCCCCGGGGGCCAGGTCCTCTTCTACACGCCGGATACGACCTACCTGGATGCGCTCGTTCCGGGTTTCCGCGGGATCCTGAGGCCTTTCGGACTTCTCCATGCCGTGACCGCGCGCGATCCGGGCGCCCGATTCGCTTCGGACCTGGTGGAAACCCAGGAGGGGTTGATCCGACGAAGGGGAGTCGTTTCCGCTGGGGAATTCCCGGCGGGCGATGTCATGAGCCGGGAGATCCTGCGGCGGTATTCGGACGCCCAGGTGCGGGTGGCGGATCTCGTCTATCGGTCAGGAAACTCGGGGCGCGCGCTTTTCCATTTCGATCGCGCGGTTCGCCTTTACCCCCTGGATGCGCGCGTTTACGGTAACATGGCCGTCATCATCGGGCAGGATGGCTGGTGGGAACTCGCCCGGCTCGTGGCCGAGGAGGGCGCGAAGGCCGTCCCGGATTCGGCCCTGCTCCAGATGAACCTGGGCAACGCCTGCCTCCTGACCGGGGATCACGACGGCGCGTTTTCCGCCTACGCGAACGCATTGCGTTTGAGACCCGGGTGGAAGGAGGCCCAGGACCAGCTCGAGGCCGTCTTGCGCTTCAAGCAGGGTGGGTTCGCCTCCCTTCCTTCCGAACGCAATCCGGAGGAATTCATCCGTCTCGCGGCGGATTTCCGGGCGCGAGGATGCCTGTATCTGTCTGGCTTGGCCGGGCGGCTGGGCGACGAGGCTGGGAAGGGAAGGGGGACGCCATGATCCGGCTTTCAGGAAGGGTCCAGGCAGCCGCCTTGTTCCTGGCGTTCTTCCTGGTCTCCTGGGGACTGCTCCTGCGGGCCGGGAATCCGGGGCTCATGGCCGACGACAGTGGCGAGACCGTGGCGGCCGCCGTCGGCCTGGGCATCGCCCATCCGCCGGGGTATCCCCTCTACAGTCTGGTCGGCCGGATCGCTTCCCTCGTTCCGCTCGGCACACCGGCCTTCCGGTTGAACCTGCTCTCCGGATGGTTCACCCTCTTGGCGATGGGACTCGTTCTGGCGGCCCTGGTCGAGTCCTGGCGCCGGATGCGGGAACGTCCGTCCGCATGGATCGCGGGCCTGGTCCTGGGTGCCACGGCCTTTTCCTTCCTTTCCTGCCGGAGCTTGTACGCCCATTCGCTCACCGCCAAGGGCGGCATCTACACCCTGACCCTCCTGATCCTTTCGGTGATCGTCTGGTGGAAATTCCGCGAAGATTCCGCGATCCCGGACCCGGCATCGAGGCGGCGCCTTCTTCTCGGCTTGTGCTTCCTCTTCGCGGTCGGTCTCGCCAATCATTGGGAAACGCAGGTCCTGTGGATTCCCTTCCTGCTCTTCTGGGTCCTGAAGGGTTCCTTTTCGCTGGGCGCCCGGACCCTGTTCCTGGGGGCCGCGTTCCTGGTAACGGGACTGTCGCTCTACCTCGTCCTGCCCCTGAGGGCCCAGTGGAATCCCGACATCGACTGGGGTCATCCCGTGGACTTGGGGCGGTTCCTTTGGGTGGTGGGGCGGGGTCCCTACACCGGCATCGAGGCGGAGGCACGACCCTGGTCCTCGTTCGCGATGAAGGGTCTCGCGACCCTCAAGGTTCTGGGCTTGCACTGGTGGCCGGGATGGCTCCTCTGGGCGGCCGGGGGTTGGGTTTGGCTCTCTTCCGCGAGGCGCTCGATGGCCTGGGGGCTTCTTCTCCTCTACGCCCCGGTGATGGCGGCTGTCATCGTTGTGCCGAACCTGGACCGGGAAACGGTGGATCTGGTCCACGCCTACCTGGTCTCGACCCAGGGCATCCCCGCCCTGCTCGGAGGCCTCGGGTTAATGGCGGCCGCGGGATTCCTGGGAAGGCGCCGCGCCTGGCAGGGCCTCGTGCTGGCGGGGTGCGTGCTGGCCGTCGCGGCCGGTTGGATGATCCGCACGCAGAAGCTCGAGGGCAAGGACGGTTACGCCTACGCCGATGATTTCGCGCTCAATATCCTCAAGGGATTGCCGAAGGACGCGCTCATCCTCTCCGAAGGCGACCAGTTCGTCATGACCCTCTTCTACCATCGGACCGCGCGGGGTCTCCGCCGCGACGTGGCCCATGTGCCGGTCGTGTTCCTGAACTCGGACTGGGGTTTCGACCAGGCCCTGAGGACCCTGAAAGGACGCCTGGAGTACGCCTTTCCCCTTTCGGATGCCGCTTCCCGGTTGAGGTTCCTCCTGGCGGCGCCCCGGCCGGCGGATCCGGAACGCGGGTTCCGAACCTTCTACTCCCTCAACCGGGGCCTGCTCGATGCTTTCCGGCTCGGAATGGACGATCGGCTCCTCCCGGTCGGGCTCACTTTCGAAAGGGTGGGCGGGAAAGTGCCGACTTCCCTCGAGGCCGCGGAAGCGGTCTGGGAGGCCGCCGCGCGCCAGCGTATGCGCCGTTTCCCGTCCCTGAGAAGGCGGGACCAGGTGGACCGGGCCACGACCGAATTCTACCGCTACTACGCCAACCAGTATGTCGTAGCCGGGAACACCCTGAACCAGTCGGGGCATCTGGCCGCCGCGCAGGGTTTCTATCTGAGGGCCGTTTCCATTTATCCCTTCGCGGCCGAGGCGTACAGCAACATGGCCGTTCTTTACGGGAAGGAAGGCCTCCTGGAGATGGCCCAACTCCTCTGCAACATGGCCATCGAGAGGAATCCCGAGTACGCCGGCGCCTATGACAACCTCGGGAACGTTTTCTCGCTCATGGGGGCGTATCGCTATGCGGTGGATGCCTACGAGCGCGCCTTGACCTTGAAGCCCGGTTCGCCCGACACCCTGAAGAATCTCGAACAGGCACGGGACCGGCTCGCGGTCAACGCGCCCGCGCCCGGTTGGACGAAGCACAATTCACCCTTCTATCTGTCGATGGGGAACCAGAATGCCAACCGGGGGGAACTTCGGATGGCCGAGATCGCCTACCGGACCGCCGAGAGCGTGGGTTACACCTATCCAGATCTCTACAACAACCTGGGCGTCGTTCTGGCCCAGCAGGGAAGGATGGAGGAGGCCGAGAAGGCCTTCCGGCAGTCCATCGAGCGCAGCGACATCTTCGTGGAGGCCTACAAGAACTACGGTCTCCTGCTCCTGGGAGAGAAAAGGTGGCGCGAGGCGGGAAGGATCATCGGGCGCGGGCTGAAAGTATCCCCAGCCAACCCGGAATTGCTGTACCTGAAGGATCGACTCGAGAAGAGGGAATGACCGCAAGCCATGCCTTTCCGTCGGGCGGAGCCGTGAAAACGGCAGGACATGAGCCGGATAAGCTGAAATGCCTTTAAAACGGCCCCTTGGGTCCTTCTTTGTTATAATGACGCGGCTGTGGGTCCTTCCCGGGGTTTCCTCGAGGAGGGGTTCCTGACAGCCGCAGGGTCCCGCGATTCGGGATCAAACCGCCCGGCCGGAGAGGACATGAACCTCAACGAGATCCTCCATTCCATGGTGGCGAAGAAATCCTCGGACGTTCACCTGAAGGCCGGGGCCGTTCCCCTCTTCCGCATCGACGGCGACCTCATACCCCAATCGGAAACCCCCCTCACTCCCCAGGACCTGGTGGAGGCCATCGCCCAGCTGTGCGACGAGAAACAGCAGAAATCCTTCTTCGAGGAGCACCGGGAGGTGGACCTGGCCTACGCCCTCGAGGGGCTTGCTCGTTTCAGGACGAACATCCTCTGGCAGCGCGGCCTGCCCGAGATCGTGATGCGCGTCATTCCCCAGACGGTTCCCCGTATCGATGACATCAACATGCCCACGGCGGTCCTCAAGCAGATCGCCCTGGAACCCCGGGGACTGGTCCTGGTCACGGGCATCACCGGTTCGGGGAAGTCGACCACCCTGGCGGCCCTCATCAGCGAGATGAACCACAATCGCTCCGCCCATATTGTGACCGTCGAGGATCCCATCGAGTTCGTCCACCCGGACGTCAAGAGTTCCATCACCCAGCGCGAGGTGGGGCTGGACACGGAGACCTTCAGGAGCGCCCTGAAGTTCGTCCTCCGGCAGGACCCGGACATCATCCTCATCGGCGAGATGCGGGACGTGGAGACGGTGCAGGCCGCCATCACGGCGGCCGAGACGGGTCACCTCGTGCTTTCCACCCTGCACACCATGGACACCATCCAGACCATGGAGCGCATCCTTGATTTCTTCCCCGTCGACCAGCAGAACCAGATCCGCATCCAGCTTTCCAACACTTTGCGGGCCGTCATCTCCCAGCGGCTTGTCCAGAAGGCCGACGGGATCGGCGTGGTTCCGGCGGCCGAGATCATGATCGTCACCCCCACCATCAAGTCCCTCATCGCGGAAAACAAGATCGGGCAGATCCGCACCTTCATTGCCGAAGGCCACAGCCAATACGGCATGCAGACTTTCGACCAGTCCCTGATCGGACTGGTGAGGGCGGGTCTCATCACCCGCGAGTCCGCCATGGAGGAAGCCACGTCCCCCAGCGAGATCGACCTGGGGCTCAAGGGGATCTCCTCCTCCCGCGCCTCGGCCCAATCCCTCATTTCCCACATGGAAAGCCAGCAGATGAAGGAGCGCCTGGGCGGCTGGATGAAACGCGCGCAGGAGCTCTATCTCCGAAAACGCTACGAGGAGGCCCGCAACGAGGTCAAGCGCGTCCTCCAGGAGTCACCCGAACACAAGGAAGCCAACGAATTGATGGCCAAGATCCGCGAGTTCGACCTCATCCAGGAAAAGCGCAAGGACGCCTCCCAGAACATCCGCGCCGGGCTCCAGTTGTTCCGGGAGGGGAAGGCGCAGGCTGCCATCCTTGAACTGCAGAAGGGCCTGGAGATCGATCCCAACAACAAGCAGATCCAGGCCTATATCGCGGACATCCAGGGCAAGATCGACAGCATGGAGCGCGCCCGGACCCTTCTCATGGAGGCGACCCAGCTTCAGCAGAAGGGCGACATCGAGGGTGCCCTGGCGCAGGCCGAACAGGCCGTCGAGGCCGATCCCGGAAACGAGAAGGCCCAGGTCGCTGTCCGGGAGCTCAAGATCGCCCAGATGAAGGCCCAGGCCAAGCAGAAGGCGGCCGATTTCAACGCCCGCGCCATCGAGTTGTACAAGGGCGGCGACCTGTTGGGAGCCCTTGTGATCTGGAACCGCGCCTTCGAACTCAACCCGGAACTGGACGAGGTCAACAAGTACATCCAGCAGGGGACCGCCAAGCTCCTTTCCTACGGCGTCGAAGGC
>CAZGWJ010000067.1:0-14391 GCA_964529445.1 uncultured bacterium | reverse complement strand
TCCGCGAGGGCGGCCACACCGTGGGCGCCGGCGTCGTGACCGAAATCATCGAATAGTCAGCATCGGAAAGAACGAGAGGCGAACATGGCGACGGCCGCTACGACCCAGAAGATCCGGATCAAGCTCCGGGCTTACGATCATCGGCTCCTCGATCGCTCGACGGTGGACATCATCGAGACCGTCCGGAGAACGGGAGCCACCGTGCTCGGACCCATCCCCCTGCCGACCGAGATCAGCAGGTACACGGTCTTGAGGAGTCCCCACGTGGACAAGAAGTCCCGTGAGCAGTTCGAAATACGCACCCATAAACGCCTGGTTGACATCTTGAACCCCAGCCAGAAGACCATCGACGCCTTGATGAAGCTCGACCTTCCGGCCGGTGTCGACGTCGAGATCAAGCTGTAGCTGCCCGAATGCAGAGGGAGAAAGAGAAGCCATGAGCCAGAACGCCAACGCCCACCCGTTGATCGGGACGAAGATCGGACAGACCACGTTCTTCGAGTCCGATGGGGCCGCCACCCATGTGACCGTCCTGGAAGTGGGACCTTGTGTAGTCATCCAGAAGAAGACGGCCACTCGCGAAGGATACGAGGCGCTTCAGTTGGGCTACTCCGAGCGAAGCGAGAAACGCACGACGAAGGCCCTTGCGGGGCATTTTAAGAAATCCGGTGCGACGCCCAAGAAGGTCCTTCTTGAGGTCAAGGTCAACGATGGAGCTTCATACCAGATCGGTCAGTCCCTGACCGTTGAACTTCTGAAGGAAGTCCCGTATGTGGATGTAACGGGAACAACCAAGGGGAAGGGTTTCCAGGGTGTTGTCCGGCGTCATGGGTTCAAGGGGGGCGTGGGTTCCCATGGATCGATGTTCCACCGGGCGCCTGGCGGAATCGGGGCCTCCTCCGATCCTTCCCGCGTCCTACCCGGGAACCGGATGCCTGGTCATTTGGGTGTCCAGCGATCTACCGTTCTCAACTTGCGGGTTGTCAAAGTGGACGGGGATAAAAACCTCCTTTTCGTGGAAGGCGCTGTCCCCGGTTCCAATGGCGGGATCGTCACCGTTCGGCCCAGCATCAAGGGGAAGAAACCGCCCAAGGTCCAGACGAAGGTCGTCGTGGAGGACAAGAAGAGCGCCAAGAAGGAAAAAGCCAAGAAATAGAGGATGAACGTCAGCGATGTCCCGGTTCCGGTGGGATGGGTGATCCATCCGGCGGAGGATGGGAAGCAGGATGCGTCGAATGGGGCGCGTTCTCGAAAAAGGGTCAGAGGAACAAGAAATGCCTAAGGCGAATCTCTACAACATGACAGGCCAGGCATCGGGTCAGGTGGACCTGCCGGATGTCCTTTTCGGCCTCAAGGTGCGATCCCATCACCTTCAAAGGGGCGTGAACGCCTATCTTTCGAACCAGCGTCTTGGCACCCTTTCCACCAAGACCCGGGGTGAGGTGTCCGGAACGGGCAAGAAACCCTTCAAACAGAAAGGGACCGGTATGGCTCGGCAGGGTACCCTGCGAGCCCCTCAAATGCCTCATGGTGGCATCGCCCATGGTCCCAAGCCACGGGATTTTTCCGTGCGTCTTCCCCGAAAGATGCGTCGCTTGGCCCTAGCCGAGTCCCTTTCCGATAAGGCGAAACAAGGAAGCGTTCTCGTGGTGGAGTCTCTCCGTTTTGATGCCCCCAAGACGCGGCAAGCCACGGGTTTCTTAAAGAATTTGGGCATCGAGAAGAAGAATTCCCTCATCGTTCTGGAGGCGTCCCACCCGGCTACGCTGAAGAGTTTCCGGAACATTCCGACCACCACCGTCATGGCAAGGGAGAATCTCAACGTTTACGAGGTCGTGAAGCATGATGTGCTGGTCCTGACCCAGAAAGCGCTTGAAGCGTTGACCGCGGGGGTGGCCCGATGAAGAAGATCCAGGATGTCATCATCCGTCCTCTTGTCACCGAGCGGGGGACGGCCTTGAAGGAAAAGGGCAAGTATCTTTTTGAGGTCCACCCGGACGCCACCAAGCGCGAGATTCGCGAGGCGGTGGAAAAGGTTTTCAAGAAAGACAAGGTGAAGGTCACCAAGGTGAATACCACTACCGTTCCGGGAAAAGTGCGTCGGTTCGGGCGGAGTCTGTCCAAGGATTTTCGCTGGAAGAAAGCCGTTGTCACCGTGAAGCAGGGACAGAAGATCGAAATGTTTGAGGGAGCCTGAAGCCATGGCCATCAAAGCGTACAAACCCACGTCCGCCGGCCGTCGCGGCATGAGCGTCCTGAAGGATGATCAGCTCGCGAAAAAGAAGCCCGAAAAGACTCTGACCGAGACATTGAACCGGACAGGTGGGCGAAACAACCTAGGCCGAATGACCAGTCGTCACCGTGGCGCGGGTCATAAGCGCCAGTATCGCGTGATCGACTTCGGACGCGAAAAGGAAGGCATTCCAGCGCGCGTCTTGTCCGTAGAATACGATCCGAACCGGACGGCTCGGATCGCCCTGGTGCAATACCGGGATGGCGAAAAAGCCTATATCGTTGCTCCCGAGGGGCTGAAGTCCGGGGATGAGGTGATTTCGGGTTCCGGAGCTGACGTGAAGCCCGGGCATTCCATGAAGCTGAAGGATATTCCCCTGGGAACGATGATTCACAACATCGAGATTCGTCCCGGTAAAGGCGGCCAGATGGTTCGCTCCGCCGGTTCCGTTGCCCAGTTGATGGCCCGGGAGGGCATCTACGCGACGGTTCGGATGCCTTCCGGTGAGATGCGCATGTTTCATGTGGAATGCCGCGCTTCCATGGGGCAAGTTGGGAACATAGAGCACGAGAACGTCGTCCTCGGCAAGGCCGGTCGCATGAGGTGGTTAGGTGAGCGACCGCAATCCCGTGGTGTCGTTTCGCGTCCGGGTGACGGGCATCCCATGGGTGGCGGCGAGGGGAAGAGTTCGGGCGGAAGGCATCCCACGACTCCCTGGGGGAAACCCACCAAGGGTTACAAGACGCGCGCCAACAAGCGCACGGATCTCTACATCGTCAAGCGCAGAAAATAGCAAAGGATAAGAGCCCATGTCCCGATCGCTGAAGAAGGGTCCTTTCGTGGAACCCAAATTGATGAAGATGGTGGAGCGGATGAACCGTTCTGGCGAGAAGAAGGTCATCAAGACCTATTCCCGCCGCTCTTCCATACATCCCGATATGGTGGGCCACACGTTCGCCATCCACAACGGGAAGAAGTTCATGCCCATCTTCATCACCGAGAACATGGTGGGGCACAAGCTAGGGGAATTCGCGCCGACCCGGACTTTCAAGGGCCACGGGGCCGTCAAGACAGAAAAAGCAGCCGCGCTGAAATAGGGGAAAGGGATCGATCATGCACGCGCAAGCCATCTCCCGGCATACCAAGGTGACGCCCCGAAAGGCGCGCCAGGTCGCCGATCTTGTTCGCAGGAAGAACGTGGGCGAGGCCTTGAACATTCTCATGTTTGCCAAGAAACGGGCTGCTGGTGCCGTGGCGAAGGTTGTGAAATCTGCTGTTTCCAACGCCTCGCAAAAAGGGCGTGTGGATGTGGACAAACTTGTCATTCGTAGTATTGAAGTCGACCCGGGGCCCATGCTCCGTTACGCCAAGCGATTTATTCCGCGCGCCATGGGCCGCGCGAGCGCCATCCACCACCGGACGAGCCATATCAAGGTGGTGGTGAGTGACGAAAAAGGCTGAATCAAGCCGACGCGAAACAGGATTCGGAGGGACTTTTGGGACAGAAAGTGAATCCAATCGGGCTGAGGCTGGGCATCATCCGGGAGTGGGACTCCCTTTGGTTCCTGCCTAAGAAGAAGCAGTATACCGACACGCTCATCGCGGATTTGGGAATCCGCAAGTACGTGAAGGAGCGACTCAAGCACGCCGGGATCGCGCGCGTGGTCCTGAAGCGCAAGGGCGAGACCATTGAGGTGGATATCTCGGCCTCCCGCCCGGGCATCGTCATCGGCAAGAAGGGGAGCGAAGTCGACAAGCTCAAGGATGAATTGCAGCGTCTTGCCAAGAAGGACGTGCGCATCAACATCATCGAGGAAAAACATCCCGAGGTGAACGCCCAACTCATCGCCGAGAACGTGGCCGGCCAACTGGAGAAGCGCATTGCGTTCCGGAGGGCCATGAAGAAGGCTGTTCAATCCGCCCTACAATCGGGCGCCAAGGGAATCAAGATCATGTGTTCGGGGCGCTTGGCCGGTTCTGAGATCGCCCGGACCGAATGGTACCGAGAAGGGCGGGTGCCGCTTCACACCCTGCGAGCTGACGTTGATTTCGGCATCGGGGTGGCCAAAACCACCTACGGAACGATCGGGGTCAAGTGCTGGGTCTTCAAACGCGAGGTTTTCGGGGGGCACGAGAAGGCGGAACCCACACTTTCTAAGCCGCCCCGCCGCGAACGTGCGCCGCGTGGGGACCGTCCGGCTCGGAGCGAGCGCATCAATGTCCGTCATCCCGGCTCGATCAAAGCCGAGTAGAAGTGTCGAGTAACGAAAGAAAAGGGAACGATCCATCATGCTGATGCCCAAGAGAGTCAAGTACCGCAAGCAACAGAAGGGCCGGATGCGCGGTAGCGCACGCCGGGGTTATATGTTGGCGTTCGGCGAATACGGATTGAAGGCCTTGGATTCGGGTTTGGTGACCGACCGCCAGATTGAAGCGGCTCGAGTGGCTATCAACCGGCACATGAAGCGCGTGGGAAAGCTCTGGGTCCGCATCTTCCCCGACAAGCCCGTCACCAAGAAGCCTGCCGAGGTTCGGATGGGTGGCGGCAAGGGCGCCCCGGACCATTGGGCGGCTGTCGTGAAGCGAGGTCGTGTGATGTTCGAGGTGTCCGGTTGCCCGGAGAATGTGGTGATGGAGGCTTTCAAACTCGCCGGTGACAAACTGCCCTTGTTCACCAAGTCGGTGAAGAGGTCCGACATGGGAGGTCTGTCATGAAGACCAAGGAAATCCGGGAAATGACCCTTCACGAGATCAAGATGCGTTTGATTTCGACCGAAGAGGAACTCTTCAACTTGCGCCTGCAGCTTTCCATGAAGCAGATGGAGAATCCCATGAAGATCCGGGAATCCCGCCGCCAGGTTGCCCGCTTGAAGACCATCCTTCGCGAGAAGGAACGCAAGGAAAAGGAGTCGTAAGAGGATGAGCCCCGAGATCGACCCGTCCCGAAAAGTCCCCCGCACGCGCCAGGGGGTGGTCTTGAGCCGAAAGATGGACAAGACGGCCGTGGTGGCCATTGAGCGGACCGCCATGGATCCCCTGTACCACAAACGGCTCCGCCGTCGTACCAAGTTCAAGGTCCACGACGAGAAGAATGAGACGAACAAGGGTGACGTCGTTCTCATCGCGGAGACCCGTCCGATCAGTCGCGACAAGCATTGGAAGTTGGTCAAGGTCCTGAAGAAGTCCCAGGATGTCGCGGAGGCCAACATATGATCATGCCCCAGACCATGCTCAACGTGGCGGATAACTCGGGGGCCACGAAGATCCAGTGCATCCATGTCTTGGGCGGTACCCGTCGCCGCTATGCCCGCATCGGCGACATCATCGTGGCCGCCGTGAAGGAGGCCATTCCTGGCGCTGGCGTGAAGAAGTCGGAGGTCGTCCGGGCGGTGGTGGTTCGTCAGAAAAAGGTCTTCCAGCGTCCCGATGGATCCGATATCCGGTTCGACGAGAACGCGGCCGTCATCATCAACGACCAGATGAATCCCCGCGGGACCCGTATCTTCGGGCCTGTTACGAGGGAACTGAGGGAGAAGAATTTCATGAAGATCATCTCCCTTGCCCCGGAGGTGTTGTGATGTCGAGCGTTAAACGGGACGATACCGTGATGGTTATCACGGGAAGGGACAAAGGGAAGAAGGGGCGCGTCATCCGTGTGTATCCCGACCAGGGACGCGCATTGGTCGAGAAGATCAACATGGTCAAGCGGCACTCTAAGCCCAGTCAGCAACTGCCCCAAGGGGGCGTGGTGGAGAAGGAAGCCTCCATCCATCTCTCGAACCTGATGGTGGTCTGTGGTAAATGCAGTAAGCCCACCCGCGTGGGCGTCAAGAATCTCGCGGACGGCCGCAAGGCCCGCCTCTGCCGCAAATGCGGCGAGATCCTGGACAAGGAAAAGTAGAAATGGCATCGATCCTGAAGGAGAAGTACAAGAACGAGATCGCTCCGGCCCTCGCGAAGAAGTTCGGTTTGAAGAACGTCATGAGGATCCCGAAGGTCGAGAAAGTGACTCTCAACATCTGCGTGGGAAAGGCTGCCAGCGAGAACAATATCAAGCTCTTGGACGCGGCCGTCGAGGATTTGAAGGCCATCACGGGTCAGAAACCGGCTATTACCCGTGCGAAGATCGCCATCTCGAACTTCAAGATCCGCGCCGACCAACCTTTGGGCTGCAAGGTAACCTTGAGGGGCGAACGGATGTACCAGTTCATGGAGAGGCTCTTCATGGTGACCCTGCCCCGCATCCGGGATTTTAGGGGCGTTCCCTCCAGATCGTTCGACGGCCGGGGCAACTACACGCTGGGCTTGAAGGAACAGATCATCTTCCCGGAGATCAATTTCGAGAGCGTCCAATCGATTCACGGGATGGACATCACGTTTACCACTTCGGCCAAGACCGACGAGGAGGGCCGGGAGCTTCTTCGGATGCTCGGGATGCCCTTCCGGTCCAATTGAGGGAAGACGCGAGGAGAAACGAATGGCCAAGAAATGCCTGATCAACAAGCAGAAGCGGAAGCCGAAATTCAAGGTTCGCGCCTATCATCGATGCCGCGTTTGTGGAAGGCCGCGGGGATACCTTCGCCGGTTCGGGATGTGTCGCATCTGCTTCAGGAATCTCGCGGACGAGGGGAAGATCCCCGGCGTCATCAAGGCCAGCTGGTAAAGGAGAAGATTTCATGTCCATGACGGACCCGATCGCCGACATGCTCACCCGCATCCGGAACGCGAACAGCGCGTACAAGGAGAAAGTGGACGTGCCGTACGCGAAGTTGAAACTTGAGATCGCCCGCATCCTCTCCGAGGAAGGGTTCATCAAGAATTACAAAACGGTTGAGGAAAAAGGGAAGCGCCCCGTCATTCGCATCACTTTGAAGTACGGTGACAAGCGCGAAAGGGTTATCACCCGATTGACGCGCAGTTCGACGCCGGGGCGACGCGATTACCGGCCCAAGAAGGGCGTTCGAAAGGTCCTGGGTGGTCTCGGAGTAGCCATCCTGACGACCTCGAAGGGTGTCTTGACCGACAAGCAGGCCCGTCGCCAGGGAGTGGGCGGCGAGGTTCTTTGCACCGTCTACTAGGAAGGGAATCGCAACATGGCACGCATCGCGCATAAATCCATACCTCTTCCCCAGGGCGTCAAGGTCCGGGCGGAAGGGCGGAATGTGACCATCGAGGGACCCAAGGGGAAGCTCGCCATCGAACTGATGCCGGAACTCAAGATGGAATTGAAGGGAACCGAGATCTTTGTACTCACCGATCCGGGTACCCGTTCCGATCTCCGGCGATTGAGTTCCAGCCACGGTTTGACGCGGACGCTCCTCAAGAACATGGTGACCGGTGTCTCCCAAGGTTTCGAGAAGAAACTCGAGATCCGCGGAGTCGGCTATCGAGCCGCTGTCGAGAAGGGAAAATTGGTGATGTCCCTGGGATTCTCCCATCCCGTGGAGATCGAACTGCCCAAAGGTGTCACCGTGGACGTGGACAAGCAGGTGTTTCTCACGGTTCGGGGTGTCGACAAGTGCCAGGTTGGCGAGACTGCGGCCATCATCCGTCGCGTCAAGCCCGCCGAGGTGTACAAGGGTACCGGCATTCGTTATCAGAACGAGTACGTTATCCAGAAGGTCGGTAAAGCCGGCAAGGCGGGCGCAGCCGGTGGCGGCTCCAAGTAAGAACACGAGGGATCCCCTAATGAACCAAAGCGAGAAAATGCGCAAGTCCAGAGTCAGAAGGCATGTGCGCGTACGCAAGCGTCTTTCCGGAACAGCCGAGCGTCCGCGCCTTGTCGTTCACAGGAGCGCAAAGAACATCTCGGCCCAGATCATTGATGACGTCGCGGGGAAGACTCTCGTGTCGGCCGCATCCTTCGACAAGAAGCTGAGGCCTTCGCTGAAAAGTGGTGGCAATGTCGAGGCCGCCAAGGCCGTCGGAGCCCAAGTGGCCAAACTGGCCAAGGATATATCCATCACGCGTGTGGTCTTCGATCGCGGAGGATATCCTTATCATGGACGTATCCGCTCCTTGGCCGAGTCGGCCCGGGAGAACGGTCTCCAATTCTGAGCGGAAGGGCGATCATGTCTCGAATTGACGCATCCAAATACGACCTGAAGGAAAAGGTTGTCACCATTAATCGCGTTGCCAAGGTGGTCAAGGGCGGGCGCCGGTTCAGCTTCTCCGTGCTTGTCGTTGTCGGAAACGGCCAGGGCATCGTGGGAGCCGGGACCGGGAAGGCTTCCGAGGTGCCCGACGCGGTGAAAAAGGCCGTGGAGGACGCAAAAAAGAACCTGATCGAGATCACCCTGAACGGTTCGACTCTCTATCACGAGATTACGGGTGTCTTCAAGTCATCCCGTGTTCTTATGAAGCCCGCTACGCCTGGAACTGGGGTCATCGCGGGGGGGGGAGTTCGTGCGGTCTGCGATTTGGCGGGTCTTCATGATGTCCTGACAAAATCCATCAAGTCGGATAATACCTTCAACGTAGTCCAAGCCACCATCGCAGGGCTCAAGGCCTGCCGATCCCCCCAGGCTGTTGCCGCTTTGCGGGGACGCACGGTGGAGGAGATCGTGGGAACGGTGAAACCATGAGTGGACAACTGACCATCCGACTGTTGAAAAGCCTCAACGGTCGCATCGAGAACCACAAACGGATCGCCCAGGCATTGGGATTGCGTCGGATTCGGCAAACCGTCGTCAAGCCCGATTCGCCTGTCATTCGCGGCATGCTGAAGAAGATCCAGTACCTCGTGGAAGTGAGATAAGGGGAACGCCATGAAACTGAACGAATTGCGCCCTGCGCCGGGCTCCAAGCGGCGCCCGAAGATCGTGGGGCGGGGTCCCGGAAGCGGACATGGAAAGACTGCGACCCGGGGTCACAAGGGACAGAAGGCCCGTACGGGTGGAGGGGTACGTCCCGGGTTCACGGGCGGACAGACCCCCTTGCACATGACAGTGCCGCGACGCGGTTTCAACAGGGCCGGCGAACACACGTTCTTCGATGTCGTGAATATCGAGAAACTCGCTTCGTTCGAGGCGGGAACCAAGGTCACTCCCGACGAATTGAGGGCCAAGGGGTTCATCAAGGGCAATGAGAAGGTCAAGGTTCTGGGCAAGGGTGAATTGAAGATCAAACTTGATGTCCATGCCCACGCCTTCAGTGAGTCGGCCAAGGCCAAGATCCAGGCTGCCGGCGGAACGGTGGAGGTTCTCTGACCGTGTTTTCCGCATTCGCAAACATCTTCCGGGTTCCCGAACTGAAGAGCCGCGTTCTCTTCATGCTGGGTATGCTTTTCGTGTACCGCTTGGGATGCCACGTTCCGACCCCGGGCGTGAATGTGGCGGCCATGAACCAGTTCTTCGCTTCCCAGCAATCGGGTTTGCTGGGTTTTCTCAACCTGTTCTCGGGCGGTGCCTTGAAGCAATTCTCCGTCTTCTCGCTCGGAGTCATGCCCTACATCTCGATGTCCATCATCCTCCAGTTGTTGACGGCGGTCATTCCAGCCCTCGAAAAGCTGGCCAAGGAAGGGGAGGCCGGGCGTCGGAAGATCACCCAATATACCCGTTACGGAACGGTGGCCCTCTGCATCATCCAGGGCACCGGTACCACCTATATGCTGCGGTCCATGGGTGAGAACCTTGTCTATGAATGGAGCCTGGGTTTCCAGATGATTACCGTCCTCACCCTGACGGCTGGCACCGTGTTTCTGATGTGGCTGGGTGAGCAGATCACCGAGTATGGAGTCGGCAACGGGATGTCCATTCTCATCTTCGCCGGCATCGTGGCGGCCCTGCCGGGCGAATTCTATAACACCGCCCGCTTGTTCAAGGTCGGTTCGGTCAGCATCTTCGGCTTCATCTTCTTCGTCGTTTTCACGCTGGCCACGGTGGTTTTCGTGGTGTACCTCCAGCAGGGCGCCCGGAAGATCCCGGTGCAGTACGCGACGCGGGTCGTGGGCCGACAGGTTTTCCGCGGGCAATCCACCCAGTTGCCACTGAAAGTGGACTACTCGGGCGTTATCGCCGTCATCTTCGCCTCGTCGATCCTCGTGTTCCCGGCCCAGATCGCCCGATATCTTCAATCGGTCGCGCCCGAGGAAGGATGGGCCTTCAACTTCTTCGAGTTCATCGGACGGCATCTTTCCCACGGGGCTTTCGTGTACTATGTCTTGTATTCAGCCCTCATTGTCTTCTTTTGCTACTTCTACACGGCTATCGCCTTTAATCCGAATGATCTTGCCGAGAACATGAAAAAGTACGGCGGGTTCATCCCGGGTATTCGGCCCGGCCAACCGACGGCCCAGTTCATCGATCGCACCCTTACCCGGATCACCATCTGGGGCGCCCTCGCCGTCTGCGCGGTGGCTGTTTTTCCGGATTTGGTGGTCATGAAGATGAACATCCCGATCTATTTCGGCGGCACGTCCCTTCTGATCGTCGTGGGTGTGGCGCTGGACACCATGAAACAGATCGAATCCCACCTGCTCATGCGTCATTATGATGGCTTCATGAAAAAGGGGCGGCTTAAAGGAAGGAGCGCGTTCTGACATGAGACTTATCCTCCTTGGGGAACCCGGGTCCGGCAAGGGGACCTACTCGACCGAACTGATCAAGCGCTTCGCCATTCCCCAGATCTCGACGGGTGACATGCTACGCGCGGCCGTGAAGGCCAATACGCCGTTGGGGCAGGAAGCCCAAAGCTACATGAACAAAGGCGCTTTGGTTCCCGATTCCGTGGTCATCGGACTCATCCAGGAGCGCTTGAAGCAAGATGACGCTTCGAAGGGATTCATCCTCGATGGCTTCCCGCGCACGACGGCGCAGGCCGAGAGCCTCGACGCTCTCCTGAAGGGAATGGGCATTTCCATCGATGCCGTGGTGAAACTCGAGGTCGACCGGGATATGCTGGTCAAGCGTTTGACGGGCCGCCGGTCCTGCGTCAAGTGCGGCGCTCCTTTCAACGTGAACACCATGCCCCCGAAGAAGGAAGGCATTTGTGACCATTGCGGTGGAGAGTTGATCCAGCGGAAGGACGATCAGCCCGAAACCATCGAGAACCGACTGAACGTGTACGCGAAGGACACGGCGCCGTTGATCGATTTCTACGAGAAGCGCGGTGCGCTGAAACGGGTGCCCTGCGACGGGACCATTCCCCAGATCATGGAGCGGATCTACCAGGCGCTGGGGAAATAACGCGGCCGTCGTGATCACGATCAAGTCCGCGTCGGAGATCGAGAAGATGCGACGGGTTTCCCGGATCGTGGGGGAGACCCTGCGGGAACTGGGCAGGCGGGTAAGACCGGGGGTGACAACGGCGGAGTTGGATCGGACCGCGAACGACATCCTTGTGAAGAGGGGTTGTGTCCCGGCTTTCCTGGGTTATCACGGATACCCCGCAACGATCTGTGCCTCGGTGAACGAAGAGGTTGTGCACGGCATTCCGGGAACCCGGGTTCTGGAGGAAGGCGAGATCATTGGGATCGATCTCGGTGCGTTCCTCGATGGTTATTGTGGAGACAGCGCCAGAAGTTTCCCGGTCGGCAAGGTCTCCGGCGAGGCACGGAAGCTCCTGGAAGTCACGTGGGAGGGCCTGAATCGGGCCATTGGGGCCTGTAGGCCGGGCAATCACGTCGGCGACATCGGAGCGGCAGTCCAGGCTTACGTGGAGGCACAGGGTTGTTCCGTCGTGAAGGATTACGTGGGACACGGCATCGGGAGCGCGATGCACGAGGAACCCCAGGTCCCCAATTACGGCGAGAAGGGGATGGGCCCTCGCCTGGAGGTGGGGATGACCCTGGCCCTGGAACCCATGGTGAACCTGGGAACGGATGCCGTGAAAGTCCTGGGCAACGGTTGGACAGTCGTCACGAAGGATGGGAAGTGGTCGGCCCACTTCGAGGATACGGTACTCATTACTCCCGCGGGTTGTGAAAACCTGTCGAGGGTCTAGTCGGAAGAAAGGGAAGAGGACGGAATGGCGAAAGAAGATGCGATCTCGGTGGAGGGCACGGTTATCGAAGCCCTTCCGAACGCCAGTTTCCGGGTCGAGTTGGAGAACAAGCACGTCGTATTGGCCCATGTTTCGGGAAAGATGCGCATGAATTTCATCCGTATCCTTCCCGGTGACCGGGTTACGGTGGAACTCTCACCGTACGACCTGAGCCGAGGGAGAATCACGTACCGTTTCAAGTAACTGAGCGAGGAAGGCAACCATGAAGGTCCGTTCGTCGGTCAAGCCCATATGCGCGAAGTGCCGTGTCATCCGGCGCAAGCGCGTGGTGAGGGTGATTTGCCCGAATCCCAAACACAAGCAGAGACAGGGTTAAGGAGAAAACATGGCTCGAATCGTCGGTATCGACCTGCCCAAGGAGAAAAGGATCGAGGTGGGCCTCACTTACGTCTACGGAATCGGCCCCGCCCTTTCCAAGCGGATTCTCGTCAAGGCAGGGGTTAGTCCCGATACGCGCGTCAAGAACCTCAAGGACGACGAGGTGGCCCGCATCGTGAACGTGATCAACCAGGATGGACTCAAGGTGGAGGGGGACCTCCGCCGGGAGACGTCCATGAACATCAAGCGTCTCATCGACATCGGAACTTTCCGCGGCATGCGCCATCGGAAGGGGTTGCCGGTCCGGGGACAGCGTACGCGGACCAATGCCCGGACCCGGAAGGGCCCGCGCAAGACGGTCGGTAGCGGTCGGAAGAAGGAAGAGAAGACATGAGAAATTGTTCCCATTTAAAAGAAGGCGGTGAACCGAAGTGACGGAGAACGAGAAGAAAGAGCCTTCCCAGGCCCCCGAGACTCCTGAGCCGACCGAGAAGGCGGCTGCGGCGGCTTCCGGCGCAAGGGCCAAGGGAAAACGCGCCCCACGCAACGGGGTCGTGCACGTCCAGTGCACATTCAACAACACGTTAGTGACCATCTCGGACCCGAAGGGGAACGTGGTGGCTTGGTCCTCCTCAGGTTCTTTGAACTTCCGGGGAAGCCGCAAGTCCACACCTTTTGCCGCGCAAATGGCGGCCGAGACGGCCAGCCGGAAGGCCTTGGACATGGGGATGAAGTCCGTGGAAGTCTACGTGAAGGGACCCGGTTCGGGGCGCGAGGCGGCGATCCGATCCATCCAACAGACGGGGCTCATCATCACGCTCATCAAGGATGTTACCCCGGTACCCCACAATGGTTGCCGACCGCCCAAACGCCGTCGCGTATAAAAGGAGACACCGTTCATGAGTCGAATCGTCGAATCCGCGTGTAAGCAGTGCCGTCGGGAGGGGATGAAACTCTACTTGAAGGGTCCCCGGTGCGAGACCGACAAGTGCGCGATGGACCGTCGCGGTTACGCGCCCGGGCAGCATGGCCAGAAGCGCAAGAAGGACAGCGAATACGGTCTGCAGTTGCGCGAGAAGCAGAAGGTCAAGCGGATCTATGGCGTGGCGGAGAAGCAGTTCCGGCGCATGTTCGTTTCCGCATCCCGAAGCAAGGGCGTCACGGGCGAAACCCTGTTGCAACTCCTGGAGCGTCGCCTGGACAACACCATCTTCCGGATGGGTTTCGCCGAATCCCGCCGACAGGCCCGTCAGGTTGTCCGGCATGGTCGGGTGCGAGTGAACGGACGAAAGGTGGATATACCCTCTTATACCCTCAAGGCCGGCGACCAGATCGTGCTCGCCGAGAATGCTCGCGACAACGTGATCGTCAAGCGGTCCATGGAGGCGCTCCAGAAGCGCCCCCTGCCCGACTGGTTGGAAGTGGATACGGCCAACTTCACGGGCACGTTCAAGAAGATACCCAAGAAGGATGAGATCGCCCTGCCGGTGCAGGAACAGCTCATCGTCGAGTTGTACTCGAAGTAGCGCCCAGACACCCGGTTCCTGGAAAGACCCCCCGGGGGACTCAAGGAGACTATCATGCAGATCGGAAACGTTCAGATCCCGAAGTTCCTGGATTACGAGAAGGCCACTCTTACGGAGACCTACGGCAAGTTCATTGCCGAACCCTTCGAGCGGGGGTACGGCCAGTCGGTCGGGAATTCCCTGCGTCGAATCCTGCTGTCCTCCATTCCGGGCGCGGCGGTCACTTCCGTCAAGTTCGAGGGGGTGCCGCAGGAATTTTCCTCCATTACCGGCGTCGTGGAAGATGCCACCGAGATCCTTCTGAACATCAAG
>CAZGWJ010000066.1:0-14606 GCA_964529445.1 uncultured bacterium | reverse complement strand
TCACGGCCGCCGTGAACCAGATCGACATCTACATGCCGAAGCTCCTGGCGGCCATCCACGAGGCGGCCCTCAAGAACGCCAAGGTGGGCCTGGAACTGCTCAAAAAGGTGACGGCCGCCTGGGGCAAGGGCACCAACGCCTCCCCCCAGGAGAGGGCCGTTCTGAACGCGTTTGAGGGCAAGGTGGGCGACGCCGGGGCCGGGATGGCACGCTGGACCGCCGAGGTGCAGGATTACCTCTCGAAGATCAACGAGAACGCCCGGGTCGTCGACGAGAAATACCAGTACATCCAGAAGGCCGTCGCCGAGATCGGCAAGATCGACAACAGCAACGCCCCGCTCCTGGAGCGCAAGGGGCCCCTCTTCTCGGGGGACGCCCTGGCGGACGTGAAGAAGGACATCGAGACAAGCGCCAGCGTCAGCGTGAGGCCCGCCGAGACCTCCGCCTTGAAGGTCACCTTCTCCGGTTCCCGCATCCTCAACATGAACCACTTCGCCGAGGGCGAGAATTACATGGAAAGGATCTGCACGCGCGAGAACGTGCTGGCCTCCCTGGAGAAGATCACGGCCATCCACACCAACCTCTTCATGAAGGATGCGGACGGGCGTTTCATCGTTCCCGCCGTCTGCATCGAACCTCTCCGCAACTTCGTGGATTTCTTCGACGACCGCTTCATCATGGCGCTGGTCTCGGGCGAATCCTTCAAGAAGGGGCCTTTCATGAGCTTCACGCCCTGCGACCTGCAGGTGCTTCGCATGTGCGCCCTGTACATCACGAAGGACCCGATCTACGACTATCGGGGCGACATCAAGACGGGAACCTTCATGGGCGACTACGTGGGCCGCGTGGAGAAGTCCACGAAGGTCAAGTGGACCGGGCAGGACAAGAAGTTCACCCTGGCGGCCACCTCCAGCATGACGGACGCCGCCAGCCGCGACGACGCGATCATCGACTACATGGACTTCATCTACGCCATGGTGAACGGCCTGGCCCCGAACCCGAAACTCTCCAAGCGCAAGATCAACGTGCTCCTGAAGTACGTGCTTTTCGACAAGATCGAGAAGAACATCGCGGGCATCCTGCGCCTGGTGGCCCAGACCGAGCCGGCGGAGGCCAAGGAATCCATCATGTTCTTCGCCCACCAGAAGGTCGACGTGGCCAAGGACATGATCAAGGCGGCCCTGGCGGTCGACAACCAGACCTCGAAGATGTTCAGCGACAACCCGGAATTCGCCATCGCGAGGGTCTTGGGCCGCGGTTGAAGCGGGGCTTTGGCCGTTGACAGGGAAGGGTCGTCTTTCTAGAATCATCGGACCGTTCCAGGGGCCGTCCCAAGAGGGGCGGCCTTTGTCGTTGTGGAACGGTTGAACGGGACGCAAGTCCCTGTGCGGGTCATGGGGGCGTATAGCTCAGCTGGTTAGAGTACTTCCTTGACATGGAAGGGGTCACTGGTTCGAGTCCAGTTACGCCCACCATTCGACCCGAAATTGTAAAGTTCTGTTGGTTGCTCATGGCACGCCAATTGATCGGCAATAGCGCCGATCATGGCGGCCAGCATTCGACCCGAAGTTGTAAAGTTCTGTTGGATGCTCATGGCGGGCCCTTCGGCACGAAATTGGAAAAGATCCGAAGGACGCTCAGGGCAGGCCCTTCGGCACGAAATTGGAAAAGATCCGAAGGACGCTCAGGGCGGGCCCTCTAGAAGTCGCTTGACGGAAGTTGTCTCGCCGGAGCGGATGCGAAGGCGGACCTACGACGATTGCCGTTCAGATCGGATATCCCATGGCGGAATCACACTCATCCAAGGACCTGAAGGCCGACGATCCGCTGTATCGCCTGCGGCACTCGCTTTCCCACGTCATGGCCCAGGCCGTCCTCCAGGTCCGTCCCGGTGCCCAGCTCGGTTTCGGCCCGCCCGTGCGCAACGGCTTCTACTACGATTTCCTCCTGTCGGAACCCCTGACCGAGGCCGACCTGCCTGACATCGAGAAGCGAATGAGGAAGCTCATCGCCGAGAAGCTGGTCTTCGAGCGGGAGGACCTGCCCCGCGAGGAGGCCATCCGCAAGCTGGAGGGGATGGGCCAGACGCTGAAATCCGAGTATTCCCAGGAACTCCTCGGGAAATACCCCTCCCTGAGCTTCTACAAGAGCGGCACCTTCACCGACATGTGCGAGGGGCCGCACGTGAAGGACACTTCCGAGATCCCGCCGACGTGCTTCAAGCTGGACTCCCTCGCGGGCAGTTACTGGCGCGGCGACTCCAAGCGTCCCATGCTCCAGCGCCTCTATGCCGTAGCCTTCCGGAACGAGAAGGAGCTCAAGGAATACCTCCACAACCGGCAGTTGGCCCTCCAGCGCGACCACCGCAAGCTGGGGAAGGAACTGGAGATCTTCGACATCCGCGACGAGGTGGGGAAGGGCCTGATCCTCTGGCTGCCCAACGGCACCATCATCCGGGACGAGTTCGAGAAGTACGCCAAGGAACTGGAGTTCAAGGACGGTTTCCAGCGCGTGACCAGCCCCCACCTGGCCAACTCGGACCTTTACCGCATGTCGGGGCACCTGCCTTATTACGCGCCGAGCATGTTCCCGCCCATGAGGGACGAGGAGTCGGGCGAGGAGTTCTACCTCAAGGCGATGAACTGCCCGCATCACCACATCATGTACCTCAATCGCCCCCGTTCGTACCGGGAGCTTCCCCTTCGGTTCGCGGAGTACGGGACCGTGTACCGCTACGAGAAGTCCGGCCAGTTGGCGGGGCTCCTGCGGGTGCGCGGGCTTTCCATGAACGACGCCCACATCTACTGCACTCCCGAGCAGGTCAAGTCCGAGTGCCACAAGATCGTGGCCATGCACCGCCATTACTACGAGAAGTTCCACCTCGACCGGATCTGGGTTCGGCTTTCCACCCATGACGCCGAGAAGGGCAAGTTCATCGAGGGCGAGGAACGCTGGCGGCAGGCCGAGGAAACCCTGCGCGAGGTCGTCGAGTCCCTCGGGGTGGATTACGAGGAGGGGCCGGGCGAGGCCGCCTTCTACGGCCCGAAGCTCGACTACCAGACCGAGAACGTGGTGGGCCGGGAGGAGACCCTCTCGACCATCCAATTGGACTTCGCGGCGGCGGAGAGGTTCGGGCTGGAGTACGCGGCCGCGGACGGGAGCAGGCAGAAGCCCCTGGTCATCCACCGGGCGCCCCTTTCCACCCACGAACGCTTCATCTCCTTCATCATCGAACGGTGGGGCGGCGCCTTCCCGACCTGGCTGTCGCCGGTGCAGGTGCGCATCGTGCCGGTCGCGGCCGATTTCACCCCCTACGCGCAGAAGCTGGCGGGCGAACTGCGCGACCTCCTGGTGCGAGCCGAGGTGGACGAATCGTCCGACACCATCGGCAAGAAGGTGCGCAACGCCGTCACGAAAAAGATCCCCAATATCTGGGTCGTGGGCGCCAAGGAAGTGGAGGTCAACGGCGTCACCTGGCGCCGGTACGCCGCCGAGAAGCAGGCGGAGATGCCTGCCGCGAAGGCCAAGGATACGGTTTTGGCCCTGATCCGGGATCGGGTCATGGACAATTTTTCCGACGTCGACCTGCCCGTCGACTGACGAAGGGCCACAAAGTCACCAAGTCACCAAGAACAACCTGTATTTGTCGTATGTCGGCATATGAGCCACCATTGAACGTATCAGCCGTTAATCCATCTTTTGTTCCATCCCTTGAGTGGAGCCCTGATCACTGTTTGACATGGCGTATTGATGGTGGAACCGCAAGAACCGCATGCTTTTCATTCCGGGTTATTGGAAAACATCAGTAATTCTTGGTGACTTGGTGTCTTGGTGGCGAAGTCGTATTTGGGGAAAGGTTTTGACAAACACCCCCGTTCCCCGTATCATTCTCGCCTCAAGCAGGGCGTTCGCGTCCCTCACCTGCAGCCCCATCCGGGTGCGACCAGGTCGGCTCCTTACGGGGCCTAGGTGCATCCAAGCGCCTACGAGTGCCGTCCCGCCCTCTTGAACCATCACATCCGGGGAGGGCCGAGCTATTTCCGCATCCAACAAAGAATATCGGATCAACCACCAGATCCGCGCCCGTCAGGTGCGCCTGGTGAGCGAGACCGGCGAACAGCTGGGCATCATGGAGACCTTCCGGGCCCTCGGCGTCGCCAACGAGAGGGGATTGGACCTGGTGGAGATCGCGCCCGATGCGGTCCCGCCGGTCTGCCGTCTCCTCAATTACGGGAAGTTCAAGTACTCGCTCCGCAAGAAGGAGAAGGAAGCGTCGAAGAAACAGCGGATCGTCAAGGTCAAGGAAGTGAAGATCCGCCCCAAGATCGACGAGCACGACTACCAGACGAAGATCCGGAACGCCTGGAAGTTCCTGGACCACGGCGACAAGGTCAAGCTGACCCTGCAGTTCCGGGGGCGCGAGATCAGCCACAAGGAGCTCGGGCAGGCCCTCATGGGGCGCGCCATCGAGGATCTCTCGGAGATCGGGGACGTGGAACAGCCTCCCAAGGACGAGGGGCCGACCATCGTGGCGATCATCGGGCCCAAGCCCCAGCGGTTCGGAGTGAAGGAACAACCCAAGGAAGAGGGCGAAAATGCCTAAACTCAAGTCCAACAAGAGCATCCGGAAGCGGTTCAAGGTGACCGCCACGGGCAAGGTGCTGATGAAGAGGCGCATGGGACGGGCCACTTGCTGGCCCACAAGACCCCCAAGCGCAAGCGGAACCTGCGCAAACAGCCGGTCCTGTGCAACACGGACGCGGCCTACATCCGCAAGGAACTCCAGATCGGCCTGAAGGGCTGAACCGAACAAGTGTCGAAACCCACGACGGAAAGAGGTTGAGAGATGGCCAGGGTCAAACGCGCGGTCGCCAAGCGCAAACACAAGAAGAAGTTCTACAAGCTGGCGCAGGGTTATTGGGGCGCCAAGAGCCGCCAGTGGCGGACCGTCAAGGAATCCGTCAAGCGGGCCGGCAATTACGCCTTCCGCGACCGGAAGGCCCGCAAGCGGGAGTTCCGGCGCATGTGGATCATCCGGATCAACGCGGCTTGCCGCGAGAACGGCCTTTCCTACAGCGCTTTCGTGAGCGGTCTCAAGAAGGCCAACGTGGACCTGGACCGCAAGGTCCTGTCGGAACTGGCGATCAGCGACGCGAAGGGTTTCGCCCAGCTCTGCGAGGTCGCCAAGAAGGCGTAGCACGCGATCGGCAGAAGTCGTGAACCCCCGTCCCCCCTCCCGGGGCCGGGGGTTTCGTTTTTCAGGGGGTTTTGTCCGTGGCCCCCGCTTCCGGCCCCTGAACCGAACGATGTCCCGGCAGGCGGCGGATGGGATATAATCGGTTCACGGATCCCCGCCGTTTCGAGGCTGACATGCCCGCCTTCGACAAGATCACGAGCGTCTCCAACTCCATGGTGAAGCATGCGCACGCCCTCACGGTTCCCAAGAAACTGAAGGAAGAGGCCGATCTTCTCTGCGAGGGGTTTCACCTGGTCGCGGAGGCCTTTCGGAGCGATCTCCGAGTGCGGTACGTCTTCGCCACGGAAAAAGCCCTGTCGGGGCAGGAGGGGGCCTCCATCGCGACGCAGGCCCAAGCCCTGAAGACCCGCGTTTTCGAGGTGCCGGACAAGATCATCGGTTACCTGTCCGAGACGGCCGCCCCCCAGGGGATCGTGGCGGTCGTCGAAAAGCCGGTTCCCAAACGTCCAAGCGTTCTTCGCAAGTGCGCGTTGGCCCTTTATGAGGTCCAGGATCCGGGGAACGTGGGAACCCTCCTGCGCTCCGCAGAAGCTTTCGGGGCCGAGGCCCTGTTCCTGACGGAGGGTTCCTGCGACCCCTATAATCCGAAGGTCGTCAGGGCTTCCATGGGATCCTTGTTCCGGGTTCCCTTCGAGAGTTCCGTCGAACCCAGGGAATTGATGGGCTGGGCGAGGGGGGCGGGCGCCGTGAACGCGGCCCTGACCCAGGGGGAAGGGCAGGACCTGACCGGGATCCCGTTGGATCGGCCCGTGCTCTTCTGGGCCGGTGCGGAGGGCCGGGGAATCCCGCGGGTCCTGGCGGATGAATGCGAGTTGAAGGTCCACATTCCCATGGCGGGTCCCGTCGAATCGCTCAATGTGGGGGTGGCGGCAAGTTTAGCCTTGTTTTACAAGGGTATTGGACGGCCCGTTCCTTGACACCCCCCGGGGTGGGTGGTAGACTTTTGAAAAGTTCGACAAAAGAGACTGAATTGGCCAAGAAAATGAAAATCGACAAGTCCAATGCCCTGGACGAAAAAGCCGAGACGCTTTGGGAGATTTTCGAGAAAACCGGTTCGATCGGTGCTTATCTTTTATATGTCGAGCATACGGAAGACGTGACGGTCCCTCCTGTTGAAGAGAAAAAGGTCCCTTCCCGCTGATTTCCATGAAGTCCATTGTTGCCTTCCCTTTTCCGTGACGATTCCCGTGCTTTCGCATCCCTCTTCCTGCCGACCGTCCCTTGGGATCATGTGTTTTGATCGTTTCCCGCGTTATTTCGGGTGAAATGGGCCGGTTCGGCCGATATATCGGCCTTTTATTGCCATTTCCGACAATCTATAATATCGGCCTTGTCGTTTCGGTGATCCCTGGATCGGAGCCGTTCATTGAAAGAACGCCTGGATTCCCTCCTGAAGGAAGCCCAAGAAGGGGTGAAGAACGCCGCGCGTCCCGAGGCCGTCGAGGAAATCCGGGTGAAATACCTCGGCAAGAAGGGCCTTGTGACGGAACTCCTGAAATCCCTGGGCCAGATCGCGGCCCCGGAGAGGCCGGCGGCGGGGAAGGCCATCAACGACCTGAAGATCGCCATCACGGGGCTCTTGGACTCGCGCAAGGAGGAACTCGAGGACCAGGGTTCCAGGGCGGGCATCCCGGGTTTCGATCCCACCCTGCCCGGCCGGTTCGTCCCCCTGGGTACGGTCCACCCCCTGACGGCCGTGCAGGACGAGATTTGCCGCATCTTCAGGAACTACGGGTTCAGCGTGGCCGTCGGGCCCGACGTCGAGACCGATTACTACAACTTCCTGGCCCTGAACTTCCCGCCCGATCATCCGGCCCGGGACGCCCAGGACACCTTCTACCTTTCCGGGGAGTACCTGTTGCGCACCCACACGTCGCCGGTGCAGGTGCGCACCATGGAGAACGCGACCCCGCCCTTCAAGTTCGTGGCTCCCGGCCGGGTCTACCGTCACGAGGCCATCGACGCGACCCACCACCACATCTTCCACCAGGTCGAGGGGTTTCTCGTGGACGAGGGCGTGACCTTCGCCCATCTCAAGGGGGTGTTGGACGCCTTTGTGAAGGAGCTTTTCGGCCCCGAGATCCGCACCCGTTTCAGGCCTTCCTTCTTCCCCTTCACCGAACCCAGCGCCGAGGTGGACATCTCCTGCATTTTCTGCGGCGGGAAGGGATGCCGGATGTGCAAGCAGGCCGGTTGGATCGAGATCATGGGATGCGGGATGATCGATCCGGCCGTTTTCGGGTACTGCAAGATCGACCCCGAGAAATGGACCGGTTTCGCGTTCGGGATGGGCGTGGAGCGGGTGGCCATCCTCAAGTACGGCGTTGACGACATCCGCCTTTTCTATCAGAATGACCTGCGATTCCTGAAACAGTTCGGAGGCATCCGTTGAGCGACCAACCCGCGAACCCGAAGGTCCCCTTCTACAAACGCCCGGGCGTGCAGACGGCCCTGCTGGTCGTCGTCACCCTGCTGATCGCCTTCCAGATGGCCCGCATGGAGGTCGTGCGGCGCGCCAAGGCCGCCTATCACCGCGGGGAGAAGAATTTCGCGGAGCGGAAGTTCCGCGAGGCCCTCTGGGACTACCAGGAAGTCCAGGAGTTCTACTACGTGCCCAAGTCCAAGTGGGTGGATATGGCCGCCAAGAGGGAATGGGAGTGCCGGGCCTACCTGGGCGACTGGGTGCCGCCCGAGGGACCGCTGGACGCCGATGTGAGGACGCTCCGCCCCGATTTCGCGCAGTACAAGGACGTCATCGCGACGATCACCCCCGTGGGGGATGTCACCTACCAGCCCGCTCCCCCGACGAATGCCGAGAAGCAGGGTTTGAAGCCGGTGATGCCCGGGCAGGAGCCCACGAAGAAGAAATAGCCGGATACCCATCCGCGACGTGAAAGGCCGGCCCGCGAACATGCGGGTTGGCCTTTTTTTATGGGGGCTTCTCCTTCTCAAGTGCATTTCAAGATGAATGAAATCTGAATCTTGGAGATCCGGAGTGTTTGGTTCTTCAAACAACGTTAAAAGGAGCTTTTTGCCCTCCCCTTGCGGAAGAGGGTTGTTGGGAGGACTGTGGTGAGCCTGTCGAACCGGTGAGGGGAGCTTTTCCGATGTTTGTGCCTCATATGTTAGCAACATGGATATAAGGCCCCAGACCTGTAAATCAGGGACGTCTTGGACATCTCTGTACGCATAATGTCAAATAACCGACAGGCCAATATATGTGGACTCGTCGATATAGGGATATTTCCTATGCTTAAAATAATTCTAAATACAGTGCACAAAATAGCGCGCCGTGGGATAATTTCATAAATCCCAATTTGAGGAAACTCATTGAGCGCCATTGCTCGTAAGTCGATTTTCCGTCGTGCGCAAGCGATTGTTGTATCACACTTATTCTTCTTAATGATGTTATCAACGGTGTGTCGGGCTGAAATAGTAAGCACATGTACACCAGGTGCATTTCCGGGCATGATATGTCCAGATTTTGAGTATTGTTGCGTGGCACGGCTCGTAGATTGTCATGCAACGTGCACTCCCAGCTTTACTTATACGCATACCCCGACAGATACTTTAACACCGACGATTACATGGACACCGATCGAAACTCCAACTCCAATTTATACGTATTATTTTACGCCATCTGTCACGGCTACGGGTTGTGTGCAAGAGTATTGTTATACGAATCCTGGAAATGATGGGTATAAAACACTGGTGGGAACACCTACGTGGGAATTATATACTGATAACAATGTCTGCAATATTTCTGGGTGGTCTTCGTACGCACCTCAATTGCCACCCCCGCAGGGAGATCATTGTGCCATTGGAGGTGGGTCATATCCGGAACACCCCAAATATACAATCCATAGCTATTTGGGACACTACTATGTGCCGTCTTTTAATGATGGAATATTCACCTCGGATAGTCCGCAAGTTACAATAACCTCGCAGTATTACAGTACGACATATTGGTGGTCTTTTAATGAGGGGCCGCTTAAAACCGGCATCAATTCATCCTGCGATAGTGATTATACGGTTCTCGATTCGAGGGATGGTAGTGTTATCGCTTCCACCCATCCGACGCCTATTGCTCAACTAGGCAACAATTCTATAGGTGTTACTTATAATATTGAGGGCGTAGGTTGCATAGGTATTAGTCCACCGGAAATGTCTTATCGGATTTGTGTTAAGTGGTTTGGCGTTTATACATTAACACCGACTATCACACCGACATTCACGGAGACTTACACAAGAACAATTACAAATACGCCAACAGTGACATACACTCGAACGCATACCCCCACTTTCACCCATACCCCAACCCCCACTCCCACTCCGACTACCACCGCTTCCCCCGAAGACATCGGCGATCCTGACGTGGAAGGGCAGCCTTCAACGTGCCACCGCATCAACGTCAAGAACGGCAACCTGAATCACGAAGTCGTCGACCTGAACATCTCCCACAACGGGATGCCTTTGGCGATCAACCGAACGTATAACAGCTTCTCTAACAAAGCGGGCGTGTTCGGCAATAAATGGTGGAGCATACTGGATGAGTTTTTGGACCCCAATTCGCCCTCGGGTGAAAAGCATTTGTGGCGAAGTGACGGCGCGAGACGCGTATTTTCTTGGTCGGGAACTTACGGCAGTTCAATGCGGACGGGGTATTACGCATCACTGAATATATCCTCGGGCGCTATATACCTGAAAGAGCCGGACGGCACCAAGAGAAAGTTCAATTCCAGCGGGAGAATCGAATCTCTCTTCGACAGGAACAACAACGAGATCAAGTTCATCTATTCTGCCGGGAAAGTCATAAGGCTCGATTTCGGGAACAGAAGCATCGATATTCACTATAAGGACGGCACGGACTGCATCGATTGGATCAACGACCCGCTCGGGAGGTATACCTACTACTATTATGATACCAACGGCGATTTGACATCCGTCGTTCATCCCGAGAACATCGTCGCTACCTATGAATACTTCACGGGTAGCTACATGAAGAAGAGCGATGACCCGAAGTACCACAAGGGATCGAGGTATCTCGAGTATACGTATGACGCCTTCTATAGGGTGACCGAAGAGCGTGATCGATCGCTTTCGGCGGCAACAACGCTATTTTACGAGGATGATGTAGATACGGATAAAGTCGTTGTGTTTTCCAGGGACAGCAGCTGTGCGTCTTGCGGCATTCCGGTCACTTACAACGTGAAGCAAGCCTCGGCGGGCGGCCTGCTTGATAGTATCGATGTACAGGGCCAAAACCCGACAACTTACCTATACGACGCGAATTGGAACCGAACCAAGGTCACGGATGCCAATTCTCATTCAACCACCTATGTGTATGACTCCAAGGGACGGGTGATCAAGGAAACGAACGCCAAAAGCCAGGCCACCTCGTATATTTACAACAGTTTCGGGCAGCCCGTCACGATCAAGGACGCGAGGAATAACATTACGCGGTATGTATATGACGAAGAAGGCAACTTGACGCACATATACCCGCCCGGTTCTTCTCCGACGGTGTTCACGTATTACGGCAATGGGCTGAAACAAACCATGACGGACGCGAATGGAAACCAGACCGCCTATGAATACGACAGCAACGGCTATATCAGCCGCGTTACGGTGGACGGGAAGCAGACGGTGTATTTCAATGATGCCGTAGGCCGTGTTCAGTCGGTCACGGACCCCAAGAACAATACCACCAGTTACATTTGGGACAATGCGGATCGTCTGAGGGAAGTGCGCCAGCAGGGCATGCCGCCCACGGTCTACGAATACGATGATCACGGGAACAGAACGGCGGTTACGGACCCGAAGGGTCAACGAACGACCTATACCTACGACCCCTACGGCATGGATCGCTTGGTCAATATCATGGATGACGAGGGCGGTCAAGTCTCCTATGGCTATGACGATTCGGGCAACATCACTTCGATCCAATACACGAACGTCACGGGGACAAAAGCGATTACCATGCTTTATGACGCCCATAATCGCCTTTCGCAAAGGACGGATGCTGCCGGACGCTCCGTTTCATTTGCTTACGATGATGTTGGCAATTTGACGGGAAAGTACAACCTGGCCAGCGGTGTGACGACGACATATTTCCATGATGAATTGAACCGGATCCAATACGTCTACTTCAACGGCGTACAAAAAGTATCGAACATATACGACGCAGTCGGCAATCTGGTCTATCGAAGCGACTCGGTCAACCTGAGCCACTCGGTCACCTATCAGTATGATGCCCGGAACCGCATGACTTATAAGAAACAGAATAACTTCGAGCTGAGTTTCGAATATGACGATGTGGGCAATATGACGAAGGTGACCTATCCCAAGGGATACGCGAACTACTATTACACCGCCACGAACCAGGTTGAGTATATCCAGGATTCGGAAGGCAAGTTGTACAGTTACTCGTTCGACAATAATGACAATCTCACTTACATTGATTATCCGAACAACATAGCCACAACGTATGTATACGACAATTACAACCGCCCAACAACGATCACATCGACGGGTTGGAGCGGATCCAGAACGATCAATCAAACGGCCTACGGATACGATGAGGCGGGTAACAGGGCGTGGGTGAAGACCGGCACCAATATGAGTACTTATGAATATGACTCGACCAATCAATTGAAGGGGGGGAGCGTCTATTTCGGAAGTAGCCAGAATATGGGTCTGCATTTCAACTATGACCCCGTCGGGAATCGCACCGATTACCAACGAGGGCATGATTACTACACTTATACCCATGATGCAACGAACCGCATGAATGGATATTCATACCTGCCGAACGTTGCAAGCGTTATGCCCTATACCCGCTACGCATCGGCGGCGATGAGCGATGTGGATTGGGTAGCTGCATCGAGTGATGATGCGATCGACAAGGTTAAGAAGAAATACACACCTACCCCGACCTGGACGTATACGCCGACACCCATCCCGACCAACACCTGGACGCACACCCTTACATGGTCACCGACGAACACCCCTGAACCCATCAACACGGCAACATACACATATACGCATACTCCTTCATTTACGATGAATATCCTGACGGATACCCCGACAAACACACCATCCTACACAAACACCACACAACCCATGGAGACTTCGACGGATACATGGACACACACCCACACCTATTCACCCAGCCAGACCACGACACACACTTGGACGATCGTTGCCACTTCCGTTGTGTCCTTGTCTCCGACGGACACTTGGACTTACGAGACGGCCACGAATACGCATACCAATACCATCAGCCCGACGAGTACGACTTCGGAAATGTTTACGAACACATCAACTGAAACCATGACTGCCACCTCAACGCCGACACCGGCCATGTCTTCAAGTCCGACAAGCGCCGACACCACAAAGCCAACCTCGACGAATACGCCGGGAAGCGCACCGGTCTCCGCGTTTGCAAAGTCCGTGACCTATATTGAAAAACCGGAAGTCTTTCGAACGATGTCCTTGATGCTCGATGGGGAGGGCGGGGAGCCGCTTGATGGATACATCGCTAGTGGTGATAGCCGGGATGATTCGGGTGCCGTCAGGATCCCCATCTTGAAAACAAGCTGGGCCGCACCGTGCGGTAATGGTTTCTGGGTATCGGATAATCCCGGCGGCTTGACCGGTTCATACGGCAGATCGATCACGTTCACGCGGAATTTCTACATCCCTAGCCAGGAAGACCTGGATGCCGGCAATTTCACTCTTGGTTTCCAGGCGGATAGTGCGGCCACCATCTTCTTTAACGGTCATCCCTATCCATCGCCAACACCACAATACTACTACGGGGAATGTAACTATTATGGGAACGTAGACAAGTCGTACTTTGCCGTTGGCTACAATCAAATGAGGATAATCGTAAAGAATCAATACCCGAGCCAGTACCTGGCAACTTCATATCATTTCTCTGGTCCAATATCAGTGGTGGGCAACGTCAGTATCGAGTGCACACCGAGTGACCCGAGCACATATTCGGATAATTACGCGGCGGATACCACGGGGAATTATGACTTCCTTGCCGGACAAGGCGTTACTTGCATCGAGCCTCTGTATGTTCATCGAGCGGCGATTAGTGATGGCAAAATGAATTTGATACCGCAATCGGGTGACGGTTATCAAGGGGATGTTATATACATCGATAGTGAGCATTTTTCACACGATCAAGCAAACTATACTTTAGAAGCCGATTTCGTGAAAACCCAGTCGAACATGGGCGTTTTTGGAATTGCGTTTAGGGGAAACGCACAAGCGCAATACTACAGTTTCCAATGGAACGGCAATTGTGGTAGGTGGCAAGTTGAAAAGATATATTGTTATCAATATGGATACTATACATATCCGGGTGATTATGTGCAGGCGCCATCCTATTCAGCCGGCACTACTGTGAGACTGATGGTTGTGTGTAAAGGTGATAATTTCAAATGCTACGTTGATTGGAAAGACGGGAGCGGATATCAATTGCTCTATAACATCACAGATTATGACTTCACCAGCGGTGCTGTGGGATATCGAATCGGATATATTGAAAACCCATATTTGGCAAGCATGGATAATCTGACGGTGAATAGTTGTGTCGTCAATATTCCGACGCCCACGATGACCCCGACCATCACAAGTACGCCCACCATCACCCCGACGCCTAATTACACAACCAGCATTACCTATGTATACGATGCAAACGGCAATGCCGTGACTGAGATTAGCGTGACCGGCGGTACGGCCACGACGATAAAGTACCAATACGACTACGAGAACCGCTTGGCGAGAATCGACTGGTCCCCCTCGTCGTACGACACCTTTGCCTACGACTACGACGGGCACCTGATCCAGATCGGCGGCACGAACGGAACCCGGAATTTCGTCTATGGCGACGGAATCGTGCCGATGGCCGAGAGGCAGAGCAGCGGGAAGTGGATCACGAACCAGGTGGCCCACGGGAAGATCTATGGACGCACCTATTGGGGCACCTATAGCGTGGAAAAGAAGGAATACTACCACTCGGACGCCCTGGGGAACATCATCGGTATCTCGAGCGCTTCCTCGGGTGTATCATTCAAGGCGGAGTACGACCCCTACGGGCAGATCCTGTACTCATCGGGCTACAGCGAGCCCGACTACAGCTTCATCGGCGCCTATGGAGTGAGGAAATTGACCGCAACCAAGAAGCTGATGGGTGTGCGCCATTACGACGCGACGGTCGGGCGCTTCCTGCAGGAAGATCCGATAGGCTTGCAGGGTGGGGACATCAACTATTACCGGTACGCGAGGAATAATCCTCTTAAATATATCGATCCCAGTGGACTGATATGTGGAACAG
>CAZGWJ010000065.1:0-14815 GCA_964529445.1 uncultured bacterium | reverse complement strand
CAAGCTTCTCGAGAAACAGAAGGAAGGAAAGAAGCGCATGAAGGCCGTGGGCAGCGTGGAGATCCCCCAGGAGGCCTTCATGGCCGTCCTGAAGGTCGAGGATTGATCCGTTTTCACCACGGGATGCGGGGATCGGTGTCGATCCGGTGCGGAAAACTCCCGGATGGGGTCGTCGATTTTGACCGGCCCTTGAACAAATGATCGGTGGAGCGCGTCTAACTCCGTGTTTCCGGGTCTCCGCGGTTCAAACTGAATGAGGAGTCATCCATGCAGAACCTGAATCTCTACCTGTTCATCGCCACGATCGTCCTTTCGGTGCCCATGCTCGCCTTCCTGATCAAGCCCGCTCTCAAGAGCCGTCCCGGGTGGAAGCGTTGGGTAGACACCATCGACACCCTTTGGGTGGCCTGCGCCGTGGCCCTCTTCTTCCGGGTGGTCCTGGTCCAGCCCTTCAAGATCCCATCGGCCTCGATGGAGAATACCCTTCTCATCGGGGACTACATCCTCGTAAACAAGTTCTCCTACGGTTACTCCTGGTTCAACCGCACGAAGCGGTTCCTCGTGCCGGGCCTGCCCAAACGCGGTGATATCGTGGTCTTCGTCTTCCCGGAAGACCATACGAAGGATTACATCAAGCGATGCGTGGGCCTTCCAGGGGATGTCGTCGAGGTCAAGGACAAGGTCCTCTTCGTGAACGGGGAAGAGCAAAAGGAGCCCTGGGTCAAGCACGCGGATTTACGGGTGCTCAAGCGGGGCGAGGGATCCTTTGAACGGGACAATTTCGGGCCTGTCACCGTGGCGACGGGGCACTATTTCATGATGGGGGACAACCGCGACAATTCCTCCGATTCCCGGGTCTGGGGAACGGTTCCGGAGTCCCTCCTCAAGGGGAAGGCTTGGATCATCTACTGGAATTCCAACCATTTCCGACCGAACCTCAAACGGATGTTCCACCTCCCCCGATAGGATCCACCACGAAGACACGAAGACGCGAAGATCCGATCCCGATAAGGTCCCCGTTTTCCAGTGGGTGGGAATCTCCTGGCTTCTCTTCGTGCCTTCGCCCGTCGCCGACCCTCCTCGGCGGCGAGGTCTCGCGAAGGGCGGAGGCCTTCGCGTTGGGATGGGTCTTTTCGTGAACGCCTACCTTCACATCCCCTTCTGCTCCTCCTTTTGTTCCTATTGCGATTTCACCTCCTTCACCGGTAAGGAATCCATCCGGCCCGCCTATGTCTCCTCCCTGTGCGACGAAATCGGAGCCTCCGACTTGTCCGGCCCCTTGAAGACCGTTTACGTCGGGGGCGGAACACCCTCGCTTCTCGAACCAAATGAGTTGAAGCGGATCCTGGATGCGCTCCGGGGCCGAGCCGGGGTCCGTGAGGACGCGGAAGTCTCGATGGAGGCCAATCCGGAGTCGGTGGACAGCGCGCGTCTGACGGCTTTCCGGAAGGCGGGCATCAACCGTCTGAGCCTCGGCGCCCAGTCCTCCCAGGGGCGCCTTCTTTCCGAGCTGTCGCGTTGTCACGACTGGAGCCAAGTGGAAAAGGCGGCGCGGGCGGCCCGTGAAGCGGGCATCCGGGACCTGAGCATCGATCTCATGATCGGTTTGCCGGGGCAGACGGTCGGGATGATCCGCGCGACCCTGGCGGATACCCTAGCCCTTTCACCTGACCACCTTTCCGTCTATGCGCTCCAGTTGGAGGAGGGGACGCCCTTGGCAGCTCGCGTGAGAGGCGGCCTTCCCCTTCCGGACGATGACGAGACCGCCGACCAATACGGCGAGGTCCAGTCCGGTCTCCGGGACGCCGGTTTCGCTCAGTACGAGGTTTCGAACTGGTGTCGGCCGGGGCACGAATGCCGTCACAACCTGGCCGTCTGGCAGGGGGAGGATTATTGGGGTTTCGGCGTCTCCGCCGCGGGGACACGAGGCCTTGTTCGAAGAACGAATACGCAGGAACTGGACCGATACCTTGTCGCGGCGGGTCGTGACGAGGGAGTCGAGATCGAGACGCTCCCCCTTCCGGTCAAGGCGTTCGAGAGGGTCATGCTGATGCTGAGGACGAGCCGGGGGGTGCCGGAGGAGGAGGTCGCGGCGCTTCTGGAGCGGTCCGCCGCGGGCCAACGACGTTACGAAACCTATCTGTCGGAAGGATGGGTGGTGCGTGAGGGGGGGCGCGTCCATCCTTCGCCGGCCGGTTACCTCCGTCTTCACGGCCTCCTGGAGGCGTTGATGCCGTGAAGGGCCCCTTCGTGTTGACTTTCATGACCGCGGACCTATATTGATGAAGCCCGTTCATTCGACCTCCGGAGATCGGCCGTGAACCCGTCCAACCTCAGGCGTTCCGACGAAGTGATGGGGTCCGTTGTGAGGACCTATGTCGCTTCCGCGCATCCGGTGGGATCCCACGCCGTGGCGGGAGGACTGGGATTGTCCCCGGCCACCATCCGGAACGAATTCGCCGGTCTCGAGCGCCAGGGCTTCCTGACCCATCCCCATACCAGCGCCGGCCGGGTCCCGACCGAAAAGGGTTATCGCCTCTACGTGGACCGTCTCCTGAAGGCTCGCCGTCTGACCCAGGAGGAGCGTCGGGAGATCGAGAGGGAATACGAGCACGGCCGTGCCGAGATCGAGGCGCTCATGCGCCAGGCGGCACGCATCCTTTCGGCCATGATCCGCCTGGCGGGTGTGGCGCTTTTTCATGCGCCCGGGGAACTCGCGCTTCAACGCTTCCGCGTCGTGCCCCTCACTCCGCGGCGCGTGATGGTTCTTCTCGTCCTGGGGGATGTCTGGGTTGAGAAGGAAACGGTGCTCCTGGAGGACCCACTTTCAGGACGGGAACTTTCCCGCATCCGACACCTCCTGAACCGGCGATTCGCAGGGCTACCTCTCCCGAAAATCCGGGAACAATTGCTGGATGAGCTGGAACGCTCCCGCGACAACCGACTGGCCATTCTCCGCACCGTGGCCGGTCTGTTGGACGGAGCCCTGAGTTTCCGGCCAGAGCATCTCTTCGTGGAGGGAACTTCCCGGCTCGTGGAACAGCCGGAGTTCCAGGATCATCGCATCCTCGAGGGCGTCCTCAAGGCCGTGGATGACCGCGACGACCTGGTTCGGACGCTGGGTTTCGACCGAGAGCGGAAGGGTTTGAGGGTCTCGATCGGTGCGGAAATGGACGATCCGCTCCTCCGGAACTGCTCCTTCGTCCAGATGTCCTGCATCCTGGACGGGCGGCCGGTGGGGTCGCTCGGCGTGCTGGGGCCGACTCGCATGTCCTATGACCGCGTGGCCGGGATGGTGGAGCACATGTCCGGCGTGATCTCAGGAACCTTGACCGAGGGAGCATCATGACCGACCCCATCCCGGAGGAAATCCCCGAGATCGAGATCCTTTCCTCCCAGGCCGAGAATTTCGAGGCCCCTCCCGACGGGAAGGATGTTCCGCCGCCCGATTCGTCGCAAGGGGAGGACTGGAAGAAGCGGCACGACGAGGTGAAGGAACGACTGCTTTGGGTGGCGGCCGACTTCGACAACTACAAGAAGCGGATCGCCAAGGAAAGGGAGGAACTGCACAAGTTCTCCCAGGCGGGATTGCTGAAGGAGGTCCTTCCGGTCCTCGACAACCTCGAGCGGGCCTTGGCGGCCCTGGAGGGTCACGAACAGGAGGCCACTCCGGCCTTCGCGGCCTTGAAGCAGGGTGTGGACATGGTCCTGAAACAATTCCACTCCGTACTCGCGAAGCATGGCGTCACCCGCATCGAGGCGAAGGGGCAACCCTTCGACCCGAGGGTCCACGAGGTCATGATGCAGGTGGAATCCGCCGATCACCCTGATGAGACGGTCCTGGACGAGTTGCAGGGAGGATACATGATCCACGATCGTGTCCTGCGTCCGGCTCGCGTACGGGTGACCAGGAAACCCGTCGCCGACTGACCTTCCCCGGATGGGGTGGCGAAGACGCGAGGGCGGGGATCGCGTTCAAGGGTGCGGATCCGGGGCCGCCCGATTCCACGGCCCTATTCCAGACCTGTCGCGGCTGATCCCCGGGTTTTCCTGCAATGAGCGGCTGTTTCTTCGTGGTTTAGCGCTGTGAAGGCGCGGTCGAATCCCGGTTTTCCCCCTTGCCGGAACCGGGCGATGTTCCGAAATTATCCCTTGAAAACGGGATCCGGGGACCCTTGCGGCCCCCTCCGCATGAAAAGACAGAAAGGTGACCGACATGGCATCGAACAAGGTATTAGGGATCGATCTGGGGACCACGAATTCCTGCATGGCGATCATGGAAGGCGGCGAACCCAAGGTCATCGCGAACTCCGAGGGGGCCCGAACGACACCCTCGGTCGTCGGCTTTTCCAAGGCCGGTGAACGGTTGGTGGGACGTGTCGCGAAGAACCAGGCCATCACCAATGCGGCCAACACCGTGTACTCCATCAAGCGATTCATGGGACGCAAGCTCGACGATCCCGAGGTCGCGCGGGACCGGCAGCTAGTCCCCTATGCATTGTCCGCGGCCGATAACGGCGATGTCCGCGTCAAGGCGGGCGACAAGGACTATTCACCGCCTGAGATCTCGGCGATGATCCTTCAGAAACTGAAATCCGACGCAGAGGCTTTCACGGGGTCCCCCATCACGCAGGCCGTGATCACGGTTCCGGCCTACTTCAACGATGCCCAACGGCAGGCCACCAAGGATGCGGGGCGCATCGCCGGGCTCGAAGTTCTGCGGATCATCAATGAACCAACGGCGGCGGCTCTGGCCTACGGGTTGGACAAGCAGAAGAAGAACGAGAAGATTGCCGTTTACGACCTGGGCGGGGGCACCTTCGACATATCCATCTTGGAACTCGGTGACGGCGTCTTCGAGGTGAAGTCCACCAACGGGGATACTCATTTGGGGGGAGACGATTTCGACCAGAGGATCATGGATTGGTTGGCCGTGGAGTTCAAGAAGGAAAGCGGCATCGACCTGAAGAACGACCGCATGGCCCTCCAGCGCCTGAAGGAGGCCGCCGAGAAGGCCAAGATCGAGCTCTCGACCCTCCAGGAGACCGAGATCAACCTCCCCTTCATCACGGCCGATGCCTCGGGACCCAAGCACCTCAACGTCAAACTGGCCCGAGCGAAGCTGGAACAGGTCGTGGGCGATCTGGTGGAAGCCACCCTGGAGCCCTGCCGAAAGGCCTTGAAGGATGCGGGGCTTTCGGTTTCCGACATCGACGAAGTCATCCTGGTGGGGGGCATGATCCGCATGCCCCTGGTCGAGAAGACCGTGCGCGAGTTCTTCAAGAAGGAGCCCCACAAGGGCGTGAATCCCGACGAAGTGGTGGCGGTGGGTGCCGCCATCCAGGGCGGGGTGCTCAAGGGCGAAGTCAAGGACGTCCTGCTTCTGGATGTCACGCCGCTTTCCCTTGGAGTGGAGACCATGGGAGGCATCATGACCCGGATGATCGAGCGCAACACGACCATCCCGGTCAAGAAGACGCAGATCTATTCGACGGCATCTGATAGCCAACCCAGCGTGACGATCCACGTCCTTCAAGGCGAGCGGGAGATGGCCGGCGACAACCGCACGCTCGGCAAGTTCGACCTGGTGGGCATTCCGCCCGCGCCGCGCGGGGTGCCGCAGATCGAGGTCACGTTCAACATCGATGCGAACGGGATCCTGCACGTTTCCGCGAAGGACCTGGGTACCGGCAAGGAACAGTCCATCCGCATCACCGCCTCTTCCGGCCTTTCCGACGAGGAGATCCAGCGTATGCAGAAGGACGCCGAGATGCATGCGGCCGAGGACAAGGCCAAGAAGAAGAAGGTCGAGGTCAAGAACCAGGCCGATACCCTCGTGTACGCCACCGAGAAGGCCTTGAAGGAATACGGCGACAAGGTGGATGCCGACACGAAAAAGAAGATCGAGGAAAAGCTCGAGGATCTGAAGAAGGTGAAGGACGGGGACGACACCGAAGCCATCGAAAAAAACCTTCAGGCCCTGAACGAGGCCTCGATGAAGCTGGGGGAGGCCATGTACAAGGCGCAGGCCGCCCAGGCGCCGTCTCCCGGCGGGGAAGCGCAGGGGGGTGAGTCGGGGCCCAAGCCCGCCGGGTCGGGAAAAGCCGAGGGTCCTGTGGATGCCGAGTACGAGCCGTCCGACAAGGACAAAGACAAGAAGGACTGACGGCTGATCCGCCGTCCAAGATGCCAGGGGCCCTGTGGGCCCAAGCCCAGTCGACGAGGGGAATAGCATCAAGCTGTTCCCCTTGTTCGTCATGGATGAAGTCTTTCGGAATGTCGGCCGTTCTTCCTGTAGAATCCAGGTTGTCATGGCGAGCGGCGGAGCCGCTCGGCGCACCGGGCGGTGAAAAGGATCTTATGTCCAGGAAGATCGCCATCCTCGGGTCCACCGGATCCATCGGGGTTTCCACCTTGAAGGTCGTGGAAAAGCTTTCCCCCGCGTTCCAGGTGGTCGCCCTTACGGCCAATACCCGGATCGGTCCCCTCGCCCGGCAGGTTCGGCGTTACCGGCCCCGCATCGCCGCCATCTTCAATGAGACCCTCTATCCTGAATTCGAGCGCCTGGTCGGACGGACCCGCACGAAGCTTTTGGCGGGCAGGGAAGGTTTGGAGGCGGCCGCGACCGAGTCCGGCGCGGGGGTTGTCGTGTCCGCGATCGTGGGCGCGGCGGGGTTGCATCCGACATTGGCCGCCATCCGCAAGGGGCTCACCATCGCCCTGGCCAACAAGGAGACCCTTGTCATGGCGGGGGAATTGATGACCCGGGAGGCGGTCCGTTCCGGATCCCTCATCCTTCCCGTGGACAGCGAGCATTGCGCCGTCTTCCAATGCCTTTCGGGAAACCCGGATCCGGCCCTCGTTCACAGGATTATCCTAACGGCTTCGGGGGGGCCGTTCCGCGACCTGCCGAGGGCGCGGTTCCCCGGGATCACCGTGAAGCAGGCCCTGAAGCATCCCACATGGAACATGGGTGCCAAGATCACCATCGATTCGGCCACCATGATGAACAAGGGCCTTGAGGTCATCGAGGCGCATTTCCTTTTCCGGGAGCCCTACTCGAAGATCGACGTTTTGGTGCATCCGGAATCCGTTATCCATTCCATGGTCGAATACGTGGACGGATCGGTCCTGGCCCAGCTTGGGACCACCGATATGCAGATCCCGATCCAGTATGCCTTGACTTATCCTTCCCGGTCCGAGGCGCCCGTCCGGCGCCTGGATCTGGCGAAACTGGGCCGTTTGCATTTCCACGAACCGGATCGGGCGAAGTTCCCGTGCGTCGGACTGGCCTATGCGGCCGGCAGGAAGGGGGGGACCGCTCCAGCGGTCCTCAATGCCGCCAACGAAGTGGCCGTGCGTCGTTTTTTGGAGGGGGGATTGCGATTCGACCGGATTTCCCGCATCATCGAAGAGGTGCTTTCGAGGCACCGGGCCCTGACTTCGGGCGGGTTGGATGCTATATTGTCCGCCGACCGTTGGGCCCGCGCTGAAGCGGAAGGATTTGATTGACCCCCAAATCTCCAAGTCCCCAAGAACAGCAGATCGGATCATTTAACGGATCCCGACTTGGGGTCTTAGGGACTTGGGGGTGAAAGAAGGTAAGTCTTGAGCTTTCTTTTATTGGCCGAGGTCGTGCTGGCCTTCGGCTTCATGATCTTCGTCCACGAACTGGGTCATTTCATCGCCTGCCGCATTTTCGGTGTACGCGTGGAACGTTTCGCTCTCGGTTTCGGTCCCAAGATCTGGGCCCGCAAGTGGGGAGATACCGAGTTCGCCCTCCTGTCCATTCCCCTGGGCGGCTATTGCCGTCCTGCGGGCGGCGACCTGTCCGGCGAATCCCCGGAGAAGATGTACGAGAACGCGCCCAAACCCGGCGAGTTCCTCTTCGCCTCCTGGTGGAAACGCATCGGCATTTTCCTGGCCGGTCCCCTCATGAACTACCTCTCGGCCGTGGCCATCCTGGTCCTTCTCCTTGTTGCGGGCGAACGCATTCCCGTTGAGAAGCCTGTTTTGGGGTTCGTTCCCCCGGGAAGTTTGGCGGACCAAGCGGGGCTGCGCAAGGGCGACATCCTACTGGAGTTGAGGGGCAACCCCATCCGTAACCTGAACACGGATTTCGACGTGAAGATGGAGGAGATCCGGGCGGGTGTGGCTTTGACCGTGGAACGAGCGGGGAATCGCGTTCCGCTGACGCTGAAGGGCGATCTCAAGGAGGCGGGCGCCGTCCTCGGGATCTACGGTACCGCGCCACCCATCCTGGGCGACGTCCATTTCATGACGCCGGCCCGAAAGGCCGGTCTCCGCCCCGGGGATGAGGTGCTCACCCTCAACGGGAAGAAGGTTTCGGACTGGATGGAGTTGGCGTTCTCCATCCGCACTTCGACCACCGAGGAGGTGGTGTTGGAAGTGAAACGCAAGGACAAGGTCTATCCTGTGACCGTGAAACGGATCTTCAACGGTTCGAACATGGCCATCGGCATCTCCCCGCCCGAGAGCGGCGAATACGATGTGAAAAGCACGCCCTTCCTGAAGGCCGTGCCAGAAGCCTTCGGCCGCTCGGTGGCTTTTTCCTCGATGTTCCTGGGGGCCCTGTGGAAGCTGTTCACGCTCCAGATGTCCCTGAAGGACAACATCGCCGGTCCGGTCACCATCCTGAGGACCATGTACCAGCGCGCTGCGCGGAGTTGGGTCGAGTTCATGAACACCGTGGCGATGATCTCGCTCATCCTTTGCCTGATGAATCTCCTTCCCATTCCCGTCGTGGACGGAGGACAGATCGTTTTGTGCCTCCTGGAGGGCATCAAGCGAGGCCCGATGTCCGTGAAATTCCAGCTCGTGTATCAGCAGGTGGGCATGGTGTTCATCTTCGCCCTGATGGGTTTGGCGGTATTCAACGACGTGTGGAGCTGGGTCCAGGAGACCTTCCGCAGTCAGATTCGCTGACTGCAGGTTGAAGATGGAAGGTATGCGTTAGAAGGTTACGGCCAGCGACTTAAGCGCTTTCTTGACTGCGAATTGAGTATTGGTCGTTACCGCACAGGTGGTTTATCATGGGGGTGTCCTGAACCGCATCCTTCGCCGGGGGTAGGAAGTGTCCCTCCCACTCTGGATTCTCGCAGGCCTCTTCATACTCGGCGCCTATTTCTTCAACTCGCTTGTTTCCCTCAAGGTTCGCGCGAAGAACGCCTGGGCCGACGTCGATGTCCAGTTGAAACGACGATACGACCTCATTCCCAACCTCGTGGAAGTGGTCCAGGGATATGCCGGCCACGAGAAGGCGCTCTTCGAACGAGTGACCGAACTGCGCTCCCGTGCGGCGGGGGTTTCCAGCGTGAAGGACAAGGCCGCGCCCGAGGCCGAGTTCAACCGGGCCCTCTCCGGGCTCCTGGCCGTCGTCGAGAATTATCCGGACCTCAAGGCCGACGGCCAGTTCCTGAACCTCCAGAAGAATCTGGCCGGTGTCGAGAACGACCTTTCCCATGCGCGCCGCTACTACAACGCCGTGGTGCGTGACTATAACACCCTTTCCCGACAGTTTCCCCAGAACCTCATCGCTGCGGCGTTCCGTTTCGACCCGCTGGCGTTTTTTGAGATCGACGCGGACGAACGCAATGTCGTAAAAGTCGTCCTGGAATCGGAACGGAAAAGTTGACCGCAGAGGTGTTGAGACGCAGAGAAAGGATTCGGATCCCGGTATGAACAAGAGGATTTGCCGTTCTCTGCGACTCTGCGTCTCTGGGGTCCTCGTGTTCGTGTCGTTGCCTTGCGCCCTTCAGGCGGCGTGGTGGATCGATTCCTATCGCACCGATTTCACGGTGAAGAAGGACGGGTCCCTCGTCGTCAGCGAGCGCATCATGGCCAACTTCACCGAGGAGCCCCATCACGGCATCTATCGGGACATTCCCCTCCGTTTTACGGATGGCATGGGTCGCCGGTTCAACTACCGTTTCAACGTCCTTTTCATCGACGACGGAGAAGGCAAGGCCTATGCCTTCAAGACCACATGGAACGGCGGGATGGTGCGCCTCAAGATCGGGGATCCGAATCGTACCTGGCAGGATGCGAGACCTTACCGGATCGTCTATGAATTGCGCCGTTGGTGTCTGAAATTCCCGGATCGCCAGGAGTTGTATTGGAACGCCATCGGGAACGGGTGGGCGGTTCCCATCCGCGAGGCGATGGCCACGGTCGAACTGCCGGATGGGATCGACCCGGGAACTGTCAGGACGACCTCCTTTTCCGGGGTTGCCGGGCGGCAGGGAACGGATGCAGCTTCCGGTTTCGAGGACGGATTGTTCAAGTTCCGCATGACCCGCCCCCTCGACCCGTTCGAGGCGCTGACGGTAGCCGTGACCTGGCCGGGCCAGCCCGTTCCCATGCCTGGATTCTGGCAAGAGGTCCTTTGGACCGTTCAGGACAACGTCGTTTTGCTGATCCCCGTGTTGGTCTTCCTGTTCCTGTTCTGGAAATGGTGGAAGACCGGGCGGGACCCCAAGGGGCGAGAGGCCATCGCTGTCATGTATCATCCGCCGGAGGGTCTTTCGGCCGGCGAGGCGGGAACCCTCGTGGATGAGAGGGTGGATATGCGGGATATCACCGCCTGCATCGTGGAACTGGCAACTCGCGGGTACCTGACCATCCAGGAAGGGGAGGAGAAGGGACTCCTCTTCAAGAAGCCGGATTTCAGGCTGATCCGGAACCCCGACATGGATTGGGGACATCTCGCGGAGCATCAGCGGTTCATCCTGGAAAAGCTTTTCGAGGGCAGGTCCGAGGTCGGTCTGAGCGACCTGGATACAAGCTTCTACCTGCACCTTCCGGGTATCAAGTCCCGGATCTACAAATCCCTCGTGGCTCAGGGGCACTTCGCCCGGGATCCGGACCAGGTCAGGAATCTTCACGTCGGATTGGGGATTGTCATTGCCATCCTGGGAACGGTCGCTTCGGCCTTCCTGACCGCCGTGATCCAGGGACAACCCAATGGCTTGTGGATCGTTAGCATGATCCTGACCGGGATCCTGGTGATCCTTTTCGGGGTCAATATGCCCGCCAAGACCCGGAAGGGTGTCCTCGCGAAGGAGCATCTGCTGGGGTTGGAGGAATACATCCAGCGGGCGGAGAAGGATACCCTCAACCTCCAGGAAAAGCAGAATGTTTTCGAGGAGATCCTGCCCTATGCCATGGCGCTCGGGTTGGCTTCGAAATGGTCGAAGGTCTTTGCGGGGATCTTCACCGAGCCGCCCTCCTGGTACCGGAGCCATTCCGCCTATTCCGGATGGAGCGCGTATCATTTCCACGATCGTCTCAACGTGGCCTGCTCGTCCCTGGGGACCAGCATGGCTTCGACGCCCCGTTCCTCGGGAGGAGGCGGGGGCGGATTCGGCGGTGGGGGAAGTTCGGGAGGCGGAGGGGGTGGCGGCGGGGGAGGGGCTTGGTAACAACCGCGGATCCCTTGTCCGGACAGATGGGGTATTGGGTGTCGTGCGGCCTTTGGCACAGACGCTCCGCGCCTTGCGTGGGAAAGCAGGCGCCGCCCGCCCCGCCCAATCTCATCGAGTCGATTTCCTTGGCGGGGCCAAGGGCGAGATGCCATGAGGAATCGGGTGCGCGGATCCCGCATCCGGGCAAGCCGGTATGGGATCTCTCGCGGGGCCGGTCATGCGGGTTAGGACGGTTCAAGGTGGATGTGAAGGCCAATACTGCCGGAGGATGACAATGCCCAAGAAGAAACGGAAGATCACGAAAAAGAAGGCTCCAACCGTCCAAACCGCAAAAATGGGCCTCTTGGACAAGCAGATCCTCGCCCGCGAATTGTTGAAGCAGGAGATCTCGATGTTCCACGGGATCATGGAGGGAATGCGGAAGGGCCTCACTTACGAGGAACTCCTGCGGCTGATCGTGGCCTCCGTGACCAAGGGGTTGGGATACGACCGGGCCGGGCTTTTCCTGCTGGCCCCCGGGGGCAAGGTCCTGGAGCGTGCCGTCGGTATCGATGACAACGGGAAATTCGAGTATGGCGCCGACGTGCGCAGCCGCCACCCCGTTTCGGGCCGTAAGGGTTTCTCGATCTTCTCGGATCTCATCAACGGGTACAAGGACCATTTTCTCACCCAGAACATCCTCAAGCAGATGCCGGGCGCGGCGGGCAACGTGGTGTCGGGCGTCACGTGCAACGTGAACGTGCCCCTGAAGATCGGGAAGAACCGCATCATCGGCATCCTGGCCGTGGACAACCTGTTCTCGCACCGCCAGCTCACCGAGGACGACGTCACGTCGCTCAAGAACTTCGCCACCCAGGCAGGGCTCGTCATCGAGTCCGTCCGCTTGCAGGAGGAGTTGAAAACGTTGACCGTGACGGATGAGACGACCAGTCTCTACAACCGGCGCTTTTTCGATGGTCACATCGCCCAGGAGGTCTTGCGATGCCAGCGGTACCGTCATTCCTGCGGACTCATCGTGGCGGACGTGGACGATTTCAAGCGTTTCAACGAGAAATGGGGCGACAAGGCGGGGGATGATGTCCTTCGACATGTGGCCGATGTCCTCAGGGCCGGTGTGAGGGGCGTGGACACGGTGGCCCGGATCGGGGACGACGAGTTCGCTGTCATCCTGCCCGAGGCGGCCCAGGGCGACGTGATCGGGGTCGCGGGACGTCTGGTGAAGGCTGTCGAGGAATCGGAGCCGGAGATCGAGGGCATCGACAATGCGGAAAGAGTCACCCTTTCCGTCGGGGTCGCTTGCTTTCCTCTTTCGGCAAGCCATCCGGATCGATTGGTGGAACTGGCGTATGAAGGTGTGAGCAAGGCGAAGATGGCGGGGAAGAACCGGGTCGGGGAATTGGCCGAGGGCGACTGATCCAAACCCTTCGCTCGGTTGTTGAACGGTCAACCGGCATTGACCCGGTTCAACGGCATTCCATTCTGTGATTTCATGTTCCGTTGAATGGTGTTTTTCGATCCGGGTGGTATCTTTACAAGGTCGCATATCCTGTTTTCCGGAACATTCATTCTTGAATCGGGCCATCCTATTATTCCTCATATTCTCGACCCTCCTTTTCCTTCCGTTTGCCGCGAGCGGGAAGGAACCGATACCCGCCAGGGCCTTATCCCAGGCCCATCGGCTCTACGGGCAGGGTCAGATCGCACGAGCGGCTTTCTGGTACACAAGGGCGATCGGGGAGGACCCTTCCTCGGCGGATGCCCACTACGGTCTTGCCCTATGCCGTCTTCGGCAAGGGGACATGGACGAGGCCCGCATTCTCCTGAAAAGATCGATCGAGCTGGATCCGGGTCATGCATACTCGATAGTGCTACTGGCGCAGGTTGAGGATGCGATGGCCCGGACAAGGGCGAGGAAGGAACGTTGTCAGGAACACATCCGGAGAGGGATCCAGCGGTATCGGGATGGGATGTTCTCCCGTGCGCTTCTGGATTTCAACATGGCCGTCCTCGAGGATCCGCTTTCAGCATCGGCCCATTTCAACCTGGCCGCCGTGCATTACAAACTGGGCCGATTTCGTCAGGCGGAACGGGAAGTCGCACAGACCCTCTCCCTCGATCCGGCTCATTCGGGCGCCCGCTACCTGAGCGGTCTCCTTTACGCCAGGAGCGGCGCGGGTTCCAGGGCCCTGGCCACCTTCGGTGACCTTGCAGGTTCTGATCCCAACAACGAATTCGCGAAACAGGCGTTGCGAAAGCTCCTGGCACCGCCGCCATCCACCGTCCAGGGCGCCGTCTACGGGTGCGTTCGAAGCGTGGCGGGGTGGTCTCGGGGCCGGAGGGATGTGCCCGGGTTTCCAGCGGATGTTCAAGGGAACAACACGGATCTGACGGTCCAATTGAGTGGCGGACCCTACGCCGAGGGTGCTTCTGCCGGGTTTTTCGCGGCTGCCGGTGCCACGCGCAACAAGCGGGATGACACTTCCGTGAACGATACATGGGGCAATTTCGGGATTTCCGCGAACCCGGCCCTCGCCGAACGGACAGCCCTCTACGGATCCTACGACGTATTCCTGGTCCGAAGGCAGGGAGACATCCCATACCGCCACCATCAGGCGGCCCTGGCCTGGCAGTGGCGCGGTCCATGGGCCGATCTCTTGCAGCTGCAAGGCCAGGTTATTGCCGAGGATTACCCGATATCACAGGAGATGGACGCCACCACTTTCGTTGCCACGGCGCTCGCGGAGCAGGGCGTGGGTCATACCGGGGTCGTGCAGGCCTCTGCATCCTTCCGATGGAGCGGAGCGCGGGCAGAGGCTTACGACCAGCATGGACAAGGCGTGCGGCTCTCGTACCGCCGGGGGGGATGGGGGCTGTGGGGCCTGACGGCCGGTGTTCGCCTGCAAAGATCGGAATATCCCCGTTACGGGGATGCCGGGGAAGGGACCTCTCGAGTGGACCGGGAGGGCGGCTTGGATGCCGAGATCCAGATTCCCTTGATGAAGCAGTTAAACCTGATCGTCGGGGATGCCGTGCGTTGGACGATATCGAACGTAGGGTCTCTCTCCGGCCGGGCGAACAACGGGTATGTGGGGTTGGTGTGGTACTATTGAGACATCCATCCGTTCGTTGCCGCATCATCCATCCGTTTGGATGTTCGTGGAGGCTGTCATGCTGATGAACCGGAAGATCCGCGCCTTTCTTGCAACGATGGTCCTCTGGGCCGTCCTAGTGCCATCCCTTGCGCTGGGGGATCTCCACCGCCCGCCGCCTCCGCCGCCGGATTCCGGTAAGATCAAGCCGCCCCCCCCGCCTCCCCCGCTCTACCCGGTGCCGATCCTTCCTTCGCCCTACCCCACCGCCTCGTATTATCC
>CAZGWJ010000064.1:0-15201 GCA_964529445.1 uncultured bacterium | reverse complement strand
GTTCCCCCGGTTCCCCGCCTTTCTCCAGAGGCCCTCCAATTCCCTGCGGTACGGCTCGTTCAGGATGTCGCCGCCGAAATGCATGAAGATGGTGGATTCGTTGATGAACTCGGACCCCGCGATGGCGGGATCGTCCTTGTAGGCCAGCTTCGTGTAGGGGTTCACGTGGGTCAACAGTTGTTCGGCGAATTCCTTCTGCAGTTCGATGAGCTTGCGCGAGAAGAGCCCCGCCTGCTTGCCGCCGAGGTCCGGCGTCTTGTCGGTCACGCCGTCCCCCGGCAGGAAGTCCCGGTGGACCAGGAGGTCCATGTAGATGTAGATGCCCTTCTGCTTGAGGCAGTGGATCAGGTAGTCCAGCCGCTCCAGCGATTCCGGGCAGAGCTTCCGGGTCGTGGCGGCGTTGCAGAAGATGTTGGGGTTGAACCAGGGGGCGTCCATGTGGTGCAGGCGCACCAGGTTGCATCCCATGCGCGAGAGGCGCAGGGCCGTGGCTTCGGCGGTCTTCGCGTCGGGAAAGCAGTTCTGCGCCACCAGGTTGGTGCCCCAGAACTTCGCCGGAGCGCCGTCGGTGAACGCGAGGGTGCCGTCCGCCACGGCCTTCACGAACCCGTGCTTGCCGGCGGGGGCGTCCAGGAGCCCCGACCAGTCCACGTAGTGACCCGCCTCCCCGTCGCCGGGCGCGCGGAATTCATACCACTGTCCCTCGTCGGCGGGACCGGTCACCACGCCCCGGGCAAGCGGCTTTCCGGAGGCGTCGAGCACGGACAGGACCATGTCGTCGAAATACGCCGTGCCCGTGCAGTTGCCCAGGGCGCATTGCACCTCGATCTGGCGCGTTCCCGGGGGCGCCAGGTAGGTCTTCTCGTAACGCGTCCAATCGGTGTCGCCCTGGGCCTGGGCCGCGCTTTCCTGGTAGCCGCCCACCATCTGTCCGGAGGCGTCGTAGAAGTTCAGGACGAAGCGGGCCATCTCCCAGGGATTCGAGTTCTTGACGACCCCCGACGTCTTCATCCAACCGGACAGCGTCACCTTCTGCGGAACGGCGCCCTCGGAAAGGGCCACCCGCTGGTCGCTGCCGGCCCATTGGGGGGCGCTTTGGCTGATGACCAGCCCCTTCGAACCGGATTTCGCGACGGACGTGGAGACGCCTCCCCAGTTGTTCCATCCGTCGGTGCCCTTCTCGAAACCGGGATTGTTCAGGAGGTTCGGCGGTGCCGCGAAAGCCGCGGCCGCGATCAGGACCAGCAGGAGGGACAGGATGCGCTTCATGGGATATCTCCGTTCGGAAGGATGGGTCGGGCTTCCCGGCCGCCGATTGGACGACCTTAACGACCTCGGGTGTCACATGGAAACATCGCGGATACCAACCTCAAGAGACAAAAATGCCCGCATTTCCTATCTTCCATTTTCGGTTTTCAATTTCAGTTCGAGCCTTTTCAGGCGTCCCGCCAGGACGCCCCTCTCGTCGCTCATGCCGAGTTCCTTCATGATCCGCCGGATCGCCCGGTATTCCGCCAGGGCGCCCGCCGGATCCCCCGCGGCCTCCAGGGCCTCGGCCCTCAGGAAGCGGCCTGTCAGGTAATAGGCGTCCACCTTCAACGCCTCATCGAGGGCGGCCACGGCCTGCCGGGGACGCCCCATCCTCATCAGGATCCTGGCTTCCGAGAGGCGGTGGGGGGGATACGAAGGCATGGCGGCCGTGAGCTCCCGCTGGGTGGCATACGCCTCGGACAAGGCCCCCGTGCCGACGAGATACTCGACGTAGTTCTCGCGGGGGGGAAGCGAGTAGGCGTCCACCCGCAAGGCCTTCTCGAGATACTCCCGGGCCCGGCGCACATGGGGCATCGCGTCGGAGCGCGACCGCATCGCCGCCGCTCGCTCCAGTTCCAGGGCCCCCAGCGAGTTCCACGGCCCCATGAAGTCCGAGCGGAAGGCGAGGGACCTTTTCAGGAGGGGTTCGGCCTCGTCGATGCGCCCGTCGTTCTGCAGGACCAGCCCGCGCGAATAGTACGCGCGCGCGAGATAATCCCGGACCGAGAACCATCCGCCTTGCAGGAGGATCGCGCCCGCAACGACCGCCGACAACAGGGCCGAGCCCCGGGGGGAAAGGCGCATGGAGAGATCCATCTCGCCCGAGACGGGAGCCCTCAAGGCGTACGCCACGAAGGAGAGCACAAGGAGGCGCAGGGACCATTCGTGGAAGGTGAAATCCACCGCATTGTGCACCGCGACCAAAACGACCATCCACAGGGCGATCTCCGCCTCCCGGGAGGACGCCGCGCGCCGGGCCAGGTTGACCGCGACCACCGCCACCAGGAGCAGGAGACCGGCCAACGCGGGCCACCCGCATTCGGCGGCCACCTGAAGGTACTCGTTGTGCGCGAAGGGATTCTGCGCGGCCCAGACCGCCGGATGCCGGAAATAGGGATAAACGTCCCCGAAGGTCCCGGGGCCGTAACCCAGAAGCGGCGCCTCGAACGCCATCCGAAGCGCGCTCTCCCAGACGTAGATCCTCCAGTAGGAGCGGGGATCCATCTCGAAGGCGTTGAAGAACCGGACGATCATCGGCACCAGGACCAGGATGGCGGCCAGGGTGGCGACGGCGGCCAGGAACCATCGCGCGCGCGGCCACGAGGAAAGCCGCGCCTCCAGGGCGCTTCTGTTCGCGAGCGACAGGCCCGCCACGACGATCCCCATGGAAAGGAAGGCCCCGCGGCTCTGCGTCAAGGCCCAGGCGATGAACAGAAGGACGGCCAGGCCCCGCAGGATCCAGCCCCCCTTCCCGGCTCGGAACAGCGCCGCCACGAGCAATGCGCCGAGAAAACCCGCCGCGATGTTGACGTTGGGAAAGGGACCCTCCCTTTGTTCCAGGCGCAGGCCCCACGTCAATGCGATCCCGAGGAACAGGAGCCCCCCCGCCAGGAGGAAAGGCCCGGCCTTCCGGCGGCGCAGGAACAGGCCCGACGCGAGAAGAACGAAGCCCGACACGAAGGAAACCCGGTTCAGGTCCGTGAAGACGGCGACGGGAGCCACCAGGCGCGCCTGCACGGTCTGGGCGATGATCCAGAGGGAGGACACGGCACCCGACGCGAAGGCGACCGCCAGGAAGATCCTGAACATCCCGGGCCATCGGCGCCAGGCGGCCCTCAAGGCGAACCACCAGGCCAGGGTCGCGAACGCGCCCCGGAGAGCCACCGAACTCTCGAAGGGTTGCCGGGAATTACCGGCCGAAATGGTGAACCATCCCAGCAGGGCGAGGAAGAGGATATCCACGATGTCGAGCCGGAAGGAACGCACGGCCTGCCCGCGGGACTCGCGCCAGGCCAGGAGGATCATCCCGGCGAGGGCCAGGGCCGCAAGGGTCTGGATCGTCGCGTCACGCGCGGTCCAGACGGGGAGGGGAATGGCCGGCAGGAGCACCGCGATCCCGAACGCCGGGAGGAACAGGAAGGAAAAGAGGCGGGAGGCGGTCATCGGGGCTTTTTGCACGGTAGCCATGGACATCTCCCGGGTTGAGGGAACGGATCCATTTTCGTCCATCGAGGGGTCCCAGGGCAAGTTCTTAACCCATTACCCGTGTCTCCCCCGCGGATCCCATCGGCCCGGGATCGGACGGCTAAACAAGGCCCTTCCTTCGTAAAACCTCGCCGTACAGCCCCTCGATCTCGGCGAGCATCGTCGGCATGAGGAAACTCCCCTTCAGGACGCCGCGACCCGCCGCGCCCATGCGACGGGCGATGCGCCGGTCCTTGAGGAGGACGGAAAGGCCGACCGCCATCCCCTCGGCATCATGCGGCGCGCAGAGGAACCCGTTGATGCCGTGCTTCACGGCTTCGGGCGTTCCCGACACGGCCGTGGCCACCACGGGCCTTCCCGCGGCAAAGGCCTGCAGGACGACCCTCGGCAATCCCTCGAAGAGGGACGTGAGAAGCAGCGCATCGCACGCTCCCAGGAGGTCGGCCACATCCGACCGCCAGCCCAGGAAGAGGAAATGGCCCTGAAGCCCCCGCCGGATCACCTCCCGTTCGACCGCGCTCCTTCCCTTCCCGCCGCCCGCCCAGACGAGCAGGACGTCCGGCACGAGGAGCCGCAGCCGCTCCACGACGCGAACGACATCCAGGGGGGATTTTTGCGGCTTGAAATTCGACAGGACCAGCACGCAGGGTCGGCTCCCGGCGCCGAGCGCTTTCTTGACGCGAGCGATCCGGGAGCCCGGCACGCGATAGAGGGCGGGTTCGATCCCGCTATGGATGACCCGGTACTGGGCGGTCCTCCCGATCCGGGCTTCCAGTCCTTCCCGGGCGTTCTCCCGGGCCACGACCACCAGGGCATCCGTGACGAGGGCTGTCCATTTTTCCAGGGCCTGGTACACCCATCTCATGGGAGCGAACTGGCGCGGATGGAAGCCCCAGCCGTGCACCGTATGAATGACGCAGGGGACGCCCGCCAGGCGGGCCGCCCAGCGGCCGAGGATACCCGCCTTGGAGGAATGGGTATGGACAAGATCGACGCGCTCCTTCCGGAGCAGACGAACCAGGCGGACCAAGGCGACCAGGTCCCACCAGGGGCGGATCGGGTGCCTGAGTTCCGGAAGAAGACGGACCGTCGTTCGGGGGGACTGTTCCAAGGCCCGGGGATCGAGGTCTCCGCCCTTTCCGGCGATCAGGATCACCTCGAAGCGCCTGCGGTCATGGCGCTCACAGCAATAGAGCGTGTTCTGCTGGGCCCCGCCGAGTTCCAGGCGGGTGATGATATGCGCCACGCGGACTCGTCGCTGGGTGTTCATGGATCGCCCTCGGATCACCGGGGAAGCCATTGATTCCGGGCCTTCCCTTTCACACTTTTCGAACTGTTCATCCGCCTTCGGCGAGATCTCGCCATGGGTTTCGTGGCGGACACTATTCACACCCCCGACGGTTTTTCCTTTTCATCGGGTGTTTCGGACTCTTGGGGTTCGGCGGTGGCGGCCTCGGCGGCCTTGCGGACCGCATCGGCCTTGGCGGCCGCCTCCTTCAAGGCGGCCACGTCCGCCTCCTCGCGGGCGTGTTTCGAGACCCATTCCCACTGCCTGGCCAGGCCCTCCCGAAGCGGAACGCACGGCTTGAAGGCCAGAAGGCGCTCGAGCTTCGCGGTGTCGGCCCGGGTGGCCAAAACATCCCCGCGCTGGCGTTCCAGAAAGGTCTTGGGGACCGTGCGTCCGGCGATCTCCTCCAGGGTCGTCAAGGCGTCCAGGAGCGAACAAGGCGACCCTCCACCCACGTTGAGGGTCTCTCCGGAGACGTCCTTCTCGATCGAGGCGACGATGGCCGCGACCACGTCCTCCACGTACGTGAAATCGCGCACCTGTCTCCCGTCCCCGTACAGGGTGATCGGGATGTCCTGCAGGAGCGCCTGGCAGAACTTGTAGAAGGCCATGTCAGGCCGCTGGCGGGGGCCGTACACCGAGAAGAACCTCAGGGAGACGACCGGGACGCCATACTCGGCCTGGTAAAGGCGGCAGAGATGCTCGGCCGCGAGCTTCGTGATGCCGTAGGGACTCTTGGGCATGGGCCGAAGGTCCTCGTTCAGGACGCCTTCCAGGTCCCCGTACACCGAGGACGAGGAGGCGTACACGACGCGCTTCAACTTGCGGCCCTTGGACTCCTCGAGCAGGCGCTGGGTCACCAGCACGTTGTTGGTGACGTAACGATGGAAGGAGGAGCCCCAGGAGTTGCGCACACCCGGCTGGGCCGCCAGGTGGACGACGGCTTCCATGCCCTTGAGGATCTTCGCCAGGGGCAGGTCGGCCAGGTCGGCCTGCTCGAAGCGGAAGCGCGGGTTCAGCATGAAGGGGAGCAGGTTCTTCTCCTTCACGCTGCGCGGATAGTACAGGTCGAAATCGTCCACGCCCGTCACCTCGTGGCCGTCCTTCAGGAGCCGTTCCACGACGTGGGAACCGATGAACCCCGCACAGCCCGTCACTAAGATCTTCATGCGTTCCTCGCATACCCGCAAGGGCGTATCTTGGATTTACCCAACCCGATCCAGGTCGGTCCAAATCGAATATCGAAAATTGAAATTAGAAAATGCGGCATTTGCAATTTTCCATCTTCCATTTTCTATTTTGCGGCTTCCGTCAGGATGACCGTGCGGAGGTATTCCGTCTCCGGAATCCCGATCCTCACGGGGTGGTCCTCCGGCTGGTCGAGCCTTCCGGTCAGGATGAACCGCCGTCCCGTTTCGAGGCAAGCCTGCGTCAGCGCATCCTCCAGGGATTTCCAGGAGAAATGGTGGGAGCAGGAGGATGCCACGAGACAGCCTCCGGGAGCGAGAAGGTCCAGCGCCTGGCGCGCCAGACGGCGGAAGGCGGCCTCCCCGGCCGCCAGGTCGTGCACGCTCCGGGCGAGCGGGGGCGGGTCCAGGACGATGAGCCCGAAAGTGGAGCCTTCCTGCCGCATCGCCTTCAGCGCCTTGAAGCTGTCGGCTTTCCTGAACTCGCAGCGGTCACCCACGCCGTTTTGTTCGGCGTTCCCGCACGCCTGCCGGATCGCCTCCTCGGAGGAATCGATCCCCAGGACGCGGCGCGCGCCCCCCAACGCCGCCCTCACGGAAACGGCCCCCTGGTAGCAGAAGGTGTCCAGGACATCCCGGCCCGCGGCGTGGCGCGCGACGGCCTCGCGGGCGGAGCGGTAATCGAGGTAGAAACCCGTCTTCTGGCCCTGGGAGGGATCGACCGCGAACCGCGCCTTCCCCTCCCGGAATTCCCAGGGGAAGGATGCCTCCCCCAGCAGGAACCCCTGCGAATCGGGAAGACCCTCCTTCTGTCTCGTCTCGCCGGCGCTTCGTTCGTAAACGACGCCGTATCCGGCCTGCCCAAGGGTCCTGGCCACGACAGGCACGAAAGGATTCATCCCCGCCGAGTGGCAGGAAAGCACGGCCTTGCCGCCGAAAGAATCCACCACCACGCCCGGCAATCCATCCGCCTCGCCGAAGATCAGCCGGATGCCGTCCGTATCGTGGCGCTCGGACAAACTCGAACGGGCCTCCACGGCCTTTTGCACGCGGGAAGCGACGAAACCCTCGTCCACTTCGACCGACGGATCCCAGGTCAGAAGCCGGATCAGGATCTTGGAGGCGGGGCTGGCCACTCCCCGGCCGACGAAACGCCCCTGGGAGGTCACGACCTCGACGAGGGACCCGGGAGAGAGCTTCTCGTGGGCTTTTGCCGCCTCGTTGGCGTAGATCCAGGGATGCCCGGCCAGGGGGCGTAACTCTTCCCGGGGCCTCAACTCGACGCGGACGTAATGGAGCACGGATGGCGATCCTTCGCGGGAAATGGGAGGGAAAAGGTCAGAACCGGGCGCGGACGACGGGGACCACGGGATGGAAGGACGCTCGAACGGTCATGCAGGATCCGTCCTGAAGCCAAGCCTGACGGAATTTCATCCCGGATTGGGCCACCGGGTCCACCTGGTAATCGCGGGGCATGACGACCGAGGCAATCAGGACACCCGCCCCGAAACCGAGGGCACCGCCGACGAACATATTGGAGGTCTCATCGGTCGGATCGTTCGTGGCGGCCTTGGCGACAAGAAGCCCGGTTCCCAATCCCACCAATCCGCAGGCGACGACCATCGTGGCCCGCCGGCCCTTGTTCACGGAAGAACCCGTGTCGCGGTCCTCCATCCTCCCGTACTGCCGCTCGTCCGCCTTCTTGACGAGCCCACCGATCCAGTTGAACAGGAAGAACCCGCCCGGGCGACGTTTGCGTTCCTTGGGATGGTTGCCCTCGTAGTCATCCTCCCAGTACAGGGCCTGGGCCGTGGGAACGAAAGCGGGAACGGTCATTCCCGCAACAATGATCACGGCCGCCAGGAGCGCCATGGTTCGAAGAATGGAAGGTCGGGTTTTCATAGGCCGTTATTATACCCGTTTGCGTAGGCCGTCCAAGTCCAAAACATCCGGTTTTCCGGGCCCTTTTCACCCCAAGAACCCGGAGCCACGAAGTGGGATGAGGACCCTAACAAGGAAAACCGGATGCGACCCTGCCGTTGTCGACTTCAATCAGGATTTCAGGATGATGCCGCCGCCCGCGACACGGTCGCCGTCGTAGAAAACCGCCGATTGTCCCGGGGTCACGGAAGACAAGGGCCTCTTCGGAACGACCTGCACGATCCCGCCCGGACCCGGCCGCAAATCGGCCGGCTCGTCGTTCCCGCGGTAACGGACCTTCACGTTCGCCTCGCGGGGCGCATCCAATCCGTCCCAGGCACCCCATTGGACGTCCCCGACCCTGAACGAGGAGACCCGGGCCCGTTCCACGGGCCCGACGACCACCGTGGCCGTCTCCGGCCTCAGTTCCATGATGTACCAGGGGCCCCCGGAAAGCCCCAAGCCCCTTCTTTGTCCCACGGTAAAACCGACCAGCCCCTGGTGACGGCCGACCTCCCGCCCTTCGTCGTCCACGATGGGACCCGGGGTGAAGGCGCGGGGACGGCGGGCCCTAATGAATTCCCGGTAATCGCCACCTTCCGCGAAACAGACCTCCATGCTTTCCTTCTTCCCCGCGACGGCGAGGCCCAGCCGCCTCGCGTGAGCCCGCACCTCCTCCTTCGTGAAATCCCCCAGCGGGAAAAGCAGGCGGGAGAGGATCTCCCTCGGAAGGCGGTAGAGGAAATAACTCTGGTCCTTCTCCGCATCCCGCGCCTTCCGCAGGACGGGCCGTCCGTCGGGATTTTCCGAGAGGCGGGCGTAGTGGCCCGTGGCGAGCTTCTCGCAATCCAGGACGAGCGCCCGCTTCAGGAGCGCGGGGATCTTGACGTGGCGATTGCACTCGACGCAGGGATTCGGCGTGAGACCGCGCTCATAGGCATCGAGGAAGGGTGTCACCACCCTCTCCTCGAAGAGGTCCATGCCCTCGCAAACCGTGTGCGGAACACCCAGGGAGAGCGCCACGGACCGGGCGTCGTCGATATCCGAGGAGGCGCAACAAAGACGCGCGTCCTCCGGGTTGGAAGCGTCACAAGGCCGGGTCCTCAGGGTCAACCCCACGAGGTCGTGTCCCTGGGCCTTCAGGAGGGCGAGAACCGTGGAGGAGTCCACCCCGCCCGACATCGCCACCGCCACTCTCACAGAAACCCCTTCACCACGAAGTCACGAAGGGACCCTTCGCCATGATGGATATCCCATCCCCGGAATATGGGCGGAAGAAAGGGCGCGATCAATCGCGCTCCCATAAGACCATAAGACACAGAGCAAGTCGTCTTCGTATCTTCGTGGAGAGCGCCGTTATTCCCGGGAGGCGCGGGAGAGCTCGACCACGTTGCCCGCTTCCTCCATGTGACAGTTGCCGTCGAAGGACGCGCCCTCGTCCACCAGCAGGATCGGCGTCGAGAGGTCGCCCTCGATGAAGGCGCCCTTCTCCATCTCCAGCCGCATCGAAGCGGTGACGTTGCCCTTCACCCGGCCTCCGACCACGATCGAACGGGCCGTGATGTTGCCCCGCACGAGTCCCTTGGCGCCTACCACGACACCGTCCTCGCAATTCACGTTGCCGTGAACCTCCCCGTCGATGCGGACCGAATTCTTCGAGGTGAACGTCCCCTTGAAGATCGTCTCCGGTCCCACGAGGGTATCCAATCTCCCCATCCCCCTGCCGTCCGCCGAACCGAACCAGCCCATGGATCCCCTCCGGAAAACGTCGCTCCCGCTTACGCGGGCCCGCTATTGCTGTTCGGGCAGGTACTTCATCGGGTCCACCGGCACCCCGTGCCGGCGCACCTCGTAATGGCAATGGCTCCCGGTGCTTCGCCCCGTCGAGCCGATATACGCGATGACCTGCCCCCGCTTCACCTCGTCGCCCACCTTCACCTTCAAGCGGGCGCAATGCCCGTACCGGGTGCTGTAGCCGTATCCATGCTCGACGGCGATGACGCGCCCGTAACCCGTCTCCCATCCCGCGTAGGTCACCAGACCGTCCGCGGTCGCACGGATCGGCGTGTTGGTCTCGTTGGCGATATCCACGCCCAGGTGCCGTCCCGCCTCGCCGGTGAGGGGCGAGGCCCGGCTCCCGAATCCCGAGGTGATCCATCCGTTCACCGGCCAGATGGAGGGCGTGGCGGCCAGCACGGAATGCTGCTTGTCCAGGAAGACCTGGATCTCCTTGAAGCTGGCCTCCTGGGTGAGCGCCTCCTGCTTGACGTCCTTCAGTTCCGCGACCAGGTCGGCGGACAGGGCCTCCCTCCGGTCCTGGAGGGTCCTGGAGAAGTTCGCTTCCTCGGAAACCCGGGGTCCACCCTTGCCGCGGAAGGGAGGCGTCTTGCGCTGGTTCTTGAGGTTCAACACCTTCCTCAGTTCCCGGTCCAGCTGTTCCATGCGGGCGATGACGGTCCGGTTGGCCTCGAGTTCCTCGGTGATCTCCTTCATCTCCCGCTTCATCTTCTGATGGGCCGCCAGGGTGAGCTGGTCGTCCACGCTGGAAGAAACGGCCAGGAAGGCCCAGGCGGCGAACCCCAGGAGGAAGATTCCCGCCAGGACCAGGACCCATACCCGGACATTGAGCCGCCACGGCTTGGCGCGGTCATGGGGGATGACCACGAAGGTCACGGTCTTCTTCGAATAGTCCTTGAAGTGGGACATGGTCTCCGTCGGGGAGGGACAACCTCGCGGGCCTTCCTCCGGCTCAAAAATAGGCCGGGGTGCCGCCCGCTGTCAACCCTTGCCGGCCCGATCCCATCGGAGGGGGTGCCGAACCGGAAGACACCCCAATTATGGAGGTTTCCGGATCCGGGGCCCGCAGAAAGCATCCCGTTTCCCGGCCTTTTCAGATCCGACGGCCCCGCGACCGCGCGAATCGAAGGACCTTCGCGAAAAGGATCTCCCGATCCTCGTCGAGCGGAAGGACGTGGTTGGAACGCGGGAGGATCAGCCGATGCTTGAGGGCGGAACCGAGCGCGGCCAGGATCTGGTCCGCGTTCCCCGGGGGCACCATCGAGTCCTTCGACCCGTGACAGACGAGAGCCGGGGCCTTCACGTAGCGCAGGTCGTCGCGGAGGTGGTCCATCATCCTCTTGAGCTCGTAAAGGCTTTTCGTGGGGGCGTAATCGTAGGTGGGATGCACCACCCCGCCCCTCGACACGCCGCCTTTCAGTTCGCGCGTGCGCCATTGCAGGAAACGGAAGAAGCCGATGAGGTTGAAGCGCCAATCGACCAGTTTGTAGAGCCCCGCCATGGAGACCACGCCGTCCACCTCCTCGTGGGAGGCCAGGTGGAGCGCCGCACAGGCGCCCATGGACAACCCGCCCACGAAGACCCTCCGGGTCCGCCGCTTCAGCGCATGAAGCGCTTCGCGCCCGCTCTCCTCCCAATCCCGCCAGGTGGTGCGCTCCAGGTCCTTCGGGGAGGTGCCGTGGCCCGCCAGCCAGGGCACGAGCACGGAAAAGCCGCCCCGGGCAAGGCGCTCCCCGAGCGGCCTCACTTCATCGGGCGTCCCGGTCAGCCCGTGCAGGAGCAGGAATCCCGCCGTGCCCTTCCGCGCCTCGTAGGCGACCCTCATGGAACCCTCCCGGAACGTTCCGCGGCCCTGAACGACAGCAGGGCGGCCCCGTAAAGCAGGGCGACGCCGACCGCCAAGGCGTTGTATCCGAAGGCCATGCTGGAATACTCCAGGATGCCGCCCGCCGCGGAGCCCAGGAGATTCCACCCGAAGAGGTCCACGGCCCTCTTCTGCCGCTGGAACATCACGCTGAAATACAGGTTCGCGAAGAAGACGGGCAGCAACGAAAAGACCGCGGCCCCCGCCATCCGGGAAAGGACATTCTCGACGTAGAGGAACCGGGAAAGCGGCACCGCGAGGGTGGCGAGACAGCTCGCCAGAAGCAGTCCCGGGATGACGGTCCGTCCCCAGGAGGCGGGCAGATGCGGGGCCAAGCGGTTCGCCAGGAGCACCAGGAGCAGGATCGCCAGGAAGACGATCGAACTGTTCCACCAGGTGGTCCCGTACAGCAGGCTGAACTGGACCACGGATTTCGATTCCAGGAGCAGGAACGCCGATCCCATGGCGAAGAATCCGGTCCGGAAAGCCCAGGAACCTCCCCGGCGGTCCCGGACTTCCCGGCGCCGCACGAGCCACATCCCCACCGACGTCAGGAGCGCGAGGATCCCCAGGGCGCCCAGGTAGAAGGCGGGAACACCCCTCTTTCGCAAATAGGGGAAGGGCCAATCGTCCGTCGGGACCTCCCCGCGCGGCGAGGATGCGGATCGGGCGGGATTGTCCTTCCTGCCGACGGCGATCTGGTAGAAACCCCCACCCTGCTGGAGGATGCGAGGTTCCCGCCCCGTCGCTTCCCGCAGGGTATCCATGAGACGGTGGGCGAACCAGTCCTGCCGGTAATAGTTATAGAGCAGGATGTCGCCCTCGGGCGAAAGGAGGCTGAAAGCCCGTTCGAACGATTCCCGGGTGAAGAGGAAATTCTCGAGCCGCAACTGGGAGAGGGAACTCGATTTGACCAGGGAGTCGGTCAAGGCGAAGATCACGAGGTCATAGGGACCCTTCGCCCTCGTCAGCACGGATCGCCCGTCGTCGATGACGAGGCGGACGCGGGGGTCCCGGTAGGGGCCGAGGCCGTTCTTCTCCCGGCCCAAGACCGCGATGACCGGGTCGATCTCGACGGCCTCCACGATTCCGGCCCCGCCCTTCAGGGCCGCCGCGACGTCGTTGCCCGCGCCTGCGCCGATCACCAGGACGTTCCGGTAGGGCGCCCCGCCCGAGGCCTTCCGGGCCCGGTGGGGCTTCATGTAGAAGGAGCGTTCGAGGGCGGGCCCGTCCAGGATGGTCTGGTGGGGGATCCGGTTGACGAAGATCGTGGGCGATCCCGGGGGGGAATCCAGGTAGGAGACCATCTGGTAGGGCGACCAATGCATCTCGAACGTCATGCCGGCCGGAAGGGACTCCGCGCGGCGGGAACCGGGCAGGAACACCAGCACCCCGATCGCGAGGAGAAGAGGCAGGGCCGTCCGGTGGGGGCGTCCGTCGTGACGGACCAGGGCCGCGAGGAACAGGAGCGCGATGGCCGCGAACCACACCCACGCGGGAGTCCGGCTCGCGCTGATCGCCATGAAGGCCAGGATCCCCGCCACGGAACCCGCGATGTCGAGCGAATAGGCCGTGAGGGGCGGAAAGAGGGAGAAGAATCGGGCCGTCCGCTGGGTGATGCAGGTGAAGGTGGCGGCGACCAGAAGGAACAGCAGCAGGAACAGGATGCGGGAAAGATTCGAGTCGTCCCTCACGACGGCCGTGAAGAAGAGTTCCCCGCCCAGCGTGCCTTCCCCTCCGCCGAGTCCCGGAACGACGGGTTTCAGGAAATATCCGATCGCGATGATCGAAAAGAGCAGGGCGGCCGCCGCCGAGCCCATGCGGTCGGAGGCCCGGTCGGACAGGCGGCCGGAAATGACGAACCCCGCGCCCATTCCCAGGAACGCGGCCAGAAGGACGAAATTCGGGAAGTACCCCAGGTACCAGATGCGGGAGGGGAGGTAGCGGATGAGGGCGAGTTCCAGGAAGAGCCCGAGGAAACCCAGGAGGAAAAGCCGGAGGGCGTCCGACGTTCGGGGTTGGGAACGATGCACGCGTGTCATGGGACTCCCGCGCCGTCCGCCCTTCCCGGGCGGTATAATGGGAGGAACGAAGGGATCCCGCCGGAAGGACGAGGACGATGAACGGGCTGGAAATCCTGAAGGTCGTCGGTCTCTATCTGGGGATCCTGTCCGGCCTCTTCGCCGCCCTCTTCCTGGTCCTGTCCGTTTTCATGCGGCTCGTTTCCCTGTTCACCGACTCGATATCATACAACATCTACGAGACGCCGAAACAACGCCGTCCCCGATGAAGGCGCCTCACGCCCGGGACTGTTCCCCCAGGTAGGCGGCTTTCACCTTGGGGTTCTGGCGGACTTCCCGGGCCTCCCCCTCCAGCACGATGCGACCCGTTTCCAGCACGTAGGCCCGCGAAGCGACCTCCAGGGCCATCTGGGCGTTCTGTTCGACGAGAAGGATCGTCGAACCTTCGCGATTGATGCGAACGATGGTGTCGAAGATGGTCTCCACCATCTGCGGCGCGAGCCCCAGCGACGGCTCGTCCAGCAGGAGCAGAACGGGACGGGCCATGAGGGCGCGGCCGATGGCCAGCATCTGCTGTTCCCCGCCCGAGAGGGTTCCCGCCGACTGGCGGCGGCGGTCCTGCAGGCGCGGGAAGAGCGCGAGGACGTGGGCCAGGTCGGCCGCGACGCCCGCCGCGTCGCGCCGGGTGTAGGCCCCCAGATCGAGGTTCTCCTCCACCGTCAGGTTGGGGAACACGCCGCGCCCCTCCGGGCATTGAACCAGGCCCCGGGAGACGAGCTCGTGGGGCGCCGTCCCCGCGATGCTCCCCCCCTCGAAAAGAACGCTCCCCGCCGCGGGTTCCAGGAGCCCCGAAACGGTCTTGAGCACGGTGGACTTTCCGGCACCGTTGGCGCCCACCAGGGTCACGATCGACCCCTTCTCGACGCGAAGGGAAATGCCGCGAAGGGCCTGCACGGCCCCGTAGCGAACCTCCAGGTCCTTCACCTCGAGGATGGGAACCGCCGCGCTCAAGACTCCGCCTCCGCGGCGCCGCGACGTGTTCCCAGGTACGCCTCGACCACCTTCGGGTCCCGCTGAACCTGGGCCGGGCTCCCCTCGGCGATCTTCACGCCGTGATCCATGACGTGCACGGTCTCGCAGATGCCCATCACCACGCTCATGTCGTGCTCGATGAGAAGGACCGAGAGGGAGAATTCGTCGCGGATGCGGCGGACCAGGTCCATGAGCCAGGCCGTTTCCTGGGGATTCATGCCGGCGGCGGGCTCGTCCAGGAGGAGGATGCGGGCGCCCGTGGCCAGGGCGCGGGCGATCTCGAGCTTCTTCTGGTCGCCGTAAGGCAGGGACCCCGCCGGGTCGTCGCGACGGCCCGACAGTTCCAGCATCCCGAGGATGCGGTCGGTGTCCCGACCCAGCCGTTCCTCGGCCTCCCGGAAGCGCCGCGTGTCAAGCACCGCGTCCAGGTGGGAGTAGGGCCGACGGTGGTGGAAGGCGATCTTCACGTTGTCCGAGACCGCGAGTCCCTTGAAGAGCCGGATATTCTGGAAGGTGCGCACCAGCCCTGCGGCCACGATCTCGTGCGGGGCGAGCCCCAGAAGAGGGCGCTCGAAG
>CAZGWJ010000063.1:9270-16115 GCA_964529445.1 uncultured bacterium | reverse complement strand
CATCACGGTTCTCGGCAAAGGCGACAAGGAGAGGCAGGTTCCGATCACGGAAGCGGCCAGGACCCTCTTCAAGGACCTTTTCGCGCGTTATGAGCAGGAGGGGGACCCCTCCGGGTCGCCCTACGTCTTCTCGAGCCCCAGGGATGCAGGGCTACCCATCGATCCGCGAACCCTCGAGAAATGGGTCAAGACGGCGGCCCATTGGGCGAACCTTCCGGATGCCGATGGGATGACCGTGCACGTCCTGAGGCATACCTTCGGAACCTGCCTGGCGGAATCCGGCGCTTCCGTCTACGAAATCCGGGATTTGATGGGCCACTCCAGCATCGTGGTCAGCGAGAACTATGTGAAAATCGCCTCGAGCCAGGCCCGGGAGACCCACCGCAGGGCCTTCAATAAGTACGCCTTGAAACTGGGACCTGATGATTTTGCCCCCGGGATGCTGCGCCGGTTCCGTCGAAATACCCGCCGGGAAACAAAAAACGCTTGAAGTGAAAGCTCTCAAGTTCTTTGGCATCAGCGGCTCAGACGTAAATCGTGGACTCTTTCGGCGAAATCCATCCGGTCCATGTCGGCATTGCATTTTGAAACGACCCGAATGGCTCAATTTTGCATTTAATTGCCGTTTATTTGAAAGATTTTCGAGTTGGTGCAACACCGTTATTACCCCGTGAAATCGCTGAAATGGGGTCATGAAGGCGCTGTAAACAAACAGGTTGAGTGGCCGGAATGGTGATGTTTTCATGTTCCGCAGATGCCGAGATCGCTTTCGGGCCCATTGGGAAAGGTTTTTTGGTGTTGTGGTGGGCACTCCTTGCCGATGACAACTTGAAGTACGCCGGATTCGTGATAAAAGACAATGGGTTTATCCCCGCGGGGGCTTTCGGGGGATGTTCCCTGCCGGAAATCGTTCGAAAGTGTATTGATAACCGGTCCCTGGACGATGCGGTGCGTCGCCGCGGGCCCTCAAGATGCTGGACTTGCAGGTGTGCTTCTCAGGGGATGCTCGATGGAGGACGAATGGCCTTTTCAAACAGGATACCCGAAGAGTTGGGGCCCAACGAGTACTTCAAGAGCTTGGAGAGCGTGCCATCTTCCGACCTGATCGACCTGACCGTTTCCAACCCGTCCCGTTGCGGGTTTCGTTACCCGGAGGCCCTCTCGAAGGTCCTCGCGCGGCCTGAAAACCTGGATTACGAACCGGACCCGAGGGGTACGGAAACCGCCCGGAAGGCATTGGCGGAATACCTGTCCACGGCGGACGATCCCGTGGATGCCGGGGATCTTTTTCTCACGGCCAGCACCAGCGAGGCATATTCCCTCCTCTTCCGCCTGTTGGCCGATCCGGGGCAGGATGTCCACATCCCTTTGCCGGGATATCCCCTGCTGGAGCACCTGGCACGCCTGGACGGTATCCGGGTACTTCCCTACCGCCTCCGCCGTGAACCGGGATGGCCGTTGGACCGGGAAAGCCTGGAGAGGCGAATCTCGGAACAAAGCCGGGTCCTGGTCACCATCAGCCCCCACAATCCGACGGGAACCTGGTTCGACGGGAAGACGATGGAAGGGTTGATCGAAAGATGCGCCCGATCGGGAATGGCGCTCGTTTCGGACGAGGTGTTCAGGGATTACGCCGAAGGCGTCCTTCCGGGCTTTCCGAAGGATCCCGGCATCTTGACCTTCCGGCTGGGCGGGCTTTCAAAAACCCTCGGACTGCCCGGGTGGAAGCTCTCCTGGATCCGCATGGGGGGGCCGACGGACCTCCTGCGTGAGGCCCGCGAACGGCTGGAATTCGCCGCTGATGCCTACCTCTCGGTCAATACGCCCGTCCAGGCCGCTTTGAGGGACATCCTCGCCTTGGCCCCCGGAATGACGGAAATGATCCGGAACAGGGTCCGCGGGAACCGGAAGCTCCTTGAAGGGTACGGGTGGAAAGGGGTTGGCTTGAAGGTCTGGCCGGCCCAGGGCGGTTGGTACGGCTTGCTGGAACTGCCGGATCAAGGGGTGGATGACGAGTCGGTGGCTTCAGGGCTGATCCTCAAGGCATCCCTGGCGGTCCACCCCGGTTCGTTCTACGAGATGGAGGGAGACTTTTTGGTGGTGAGTCTCCTGGGCGAACCGGAGGAATTCCAAGAGGGTCTGAAACGGCTGGACCAGGCGCTTCCCGCCATTCTCAAGGCCGGTTAAGGGCCCGCTAGGCGCCTTTCAGGCCCTTCAGCTGGCGCTGGGCTTCATGGCCGGGGGTCGTCCCGGCTGAATCCTTGGCCAGGGATTCCAGGACCTGGATGGCCTTGGCCTTGTCGCCCGACTTCACCAGGCAAGCCGAGTACCCCAGTTTCGCCTCGGGGACGAGGAAACTGTCCGGGCGCTCCTTCAGGAACGTCTCGTAGAGGGCGATGGCTTCCTGGGTCTTGTCCTGGACGGACATGCAAAGGATCTTGCCCAGGGCGGCGGCGTCCGACAGGGGCGTTCCCTTCAGTTCGCCGACAGCCACGTCGAAACTGGCATAGGCTTGGGGATATTGGCCCAGCATATATTGGCATTTGCCGACATAGTATTGCGCGATGCGGGAGGACGGGGTCCCGCTGTAGTTGTTCATGACCCGCTGGAACGTCTCCAGGCTCTGCTGGTATTTCTCCTGTTCCGTCTTGAAGGGCCCGCTCTTCGCGTCGACGGCGCTGTTCAGGTAGTACCCGGCCATGTCCAGCATGTTGGAGGCGTCCTTCTCGGTCTGCCGCTGGCTTTTCAGGTAGTAGGGTACGCCCACGAACAAGAGGAGAAGCAGGAGCGCCCCGACCGCCAACACCTCCTGGTGGGCCTTGGCCCAATCCTTCACCTGCTCCATCGGGGGTTTCGGGATCTCGATACCCGATTGGACCGGCAACTTGAAGTGCTTCATGGGACTCCTCTTCCGGGACGGGACTTGAACGACCGACAATATAACCGACCTGGAGCCGACGGGGTACAGGAAAGGCCGTGTAAAAACCGGGAAACCGGGCGGAAAACCGGAATTCCAGGGCCGCTCGGGGATCAGAAGTAGAGGTTCAGGCCCCCCTGGATGGGGATCAATGCGCCGCCCCGGTTGTCGTTCAAGGGGGCCAATTCGTAATGAATGCCCAGTTCCACCCGGTGTTTCCCCACCTGGAACTCAAGTCCCGTGCCCGCCTTGAGGTTGAGGTTCGTTTCGCTGGTCTTCTTGTTGATGAGCGGGGTGGTGACGACCATGGGATCCTGGGGACGGGTCAGGTCCTGCTTCGTCAGGCCCAGAAGCCCGCCGCCTTCCGCGAACAGGAAGACGCGTCGCGCCTTGTTGAGCGCGAACTGCTTGCGCCCCATCAAGCCGATCCGGGCGAGGTTCAGGTGGAGGGCGCTGCGCCGCTCCTCGTTCATGGCGTTCAAGGAGACCGTCTGGAAGGTCGCCCTCACTTCCAGGTCCTGTCGGAGGACCGTTCCGACCTGGAGACCGTAACCCAGCGTCATCTCGAGGTCGGCCCCCTGGATGTTCAACTGCGGAAGGACGGCCTGGAACAGGGGTCCGACCAGGAAACGAGGGCCCGTCCTCTTGGCCCGGGACGGGTCCTTCTCGGGGACGTAACCTTTGATGGCGGCAAGCATCGGGTCCTTCGTCAATTGGGGCGAGAACTGGAAGAAACCGTAGTTCCTCTGGGTGCGGCCGTCCAGGATTTTCCGGAGGATCTTCTTCCCGTCCGCGGTTCCCCACCACAGGGACGGCAGGGTCACGGTTGCGGGTGCGGCATTGGCGGCGTGATACCGGGAACTGGCGTAGACACTGCTCTCCTCGGCCTTCAGGACGCCTCCCGCGCGGAATAGAAGGCCCACGTCGTTCTGTCTCAGCCGCGTCCGTACCATCGTGGCTTCGGTCGCTTCGTTCAGGAACAGAAGCCCCGTTTTGTTCTCGTCCAGCTGGCAGTCCTCCATCCGGAGACGGGCGCCTTCCATGAGGGCGATGCCGCGCCCCTGGCTCACCCGACAGGACTGGAGGTTCAACTCGCCGCGGCCCAGGATCAACTGCCCCCCCACCAGGTAGAAGCTGGACCAGTTCTGGAGCCGGGGCGGGAGCAGGTAGAGAGCACCCCATTGGGCCGGGCGGTCGGGGATCATCGAGACGGGGGCGAAATCGTTCCCGAGAACCGACATTTCCCCCTGGACGATGAAGTCCACGGCGGGAGTCCCGCCGGGGACGCTGTCATCGGCCCGGACGGCCATCTCGATCACGACCCCGGGATGGACTGTCAGGGTCGCGCCCGGAAGCAGGCGCGTGTCCCGGGTCACCTGGTAGGGGCTTCCCTCGCGGGTCCAGGTCACCGCGCCGGAAAGGACCGGTTCCACCGGGGTGGCGGCCGGGAGCACGGAAGGGTTGGCCAGGAGGAAGGCCAGGACGGCGAACAGGGGCCGGTCGAAGGGCTTCATGATTCCTCCGGGACGGAAATGGTACCCTCGACGCGATTCGAACGCGTGACCTACCCTTTAGGAAAGGGTCGCTCTATCCAACTGAGCTACGAGGGCGTCCTTTTTCGGTTCAATACTGGATTATAGAGAACACGGAACGGCTTTGCAATTTCCGGCGCCCTTCCAGGAAACCCAGCTCGATGACGAAACACAGCTCGCGGACCGTCCCTCCGGCCCGCTCGACCAGGCGGGCGGTGGCGGCGGCGGTCCCGCCGGTCGCCAGAAGGTCGTCGACGATCACGACCGGGGCGCCCTTCTCGAGCGCATCCTCGTGGATCTCGAGCGAATCCTGTCCGTATTCGAGCTCGTAGGTCTCGCGGACGGACTTCCAGGGCAGTTTCCCGGGCTTGCGCACCGGGACGAAGGGGACCTTCAATTCGCGGGCCAGGGCCGTTCCGAAGAGGAAACCCCTCGACTCCATGCCCACGATGGCGGCCGGAGGATCCTTCCGGTAACGTTCCGCGAAGAGCGTGATGACCTGGCCGAATGCGGCGGGATCCTTCAGCAGGGGCGTGATGTCCTTGAAAAGGATGCCCGGTTTCGGGAAATCGGGCACGTCGCGGATGTAGTTCTTGAGGTCCATGGTCACCTTCCTCTCACTCGTACTCGTGCAGCAATTCCCTGTACTCGTTCCGGCGGGCCCGCATGAATCCGCGGATCTTGCGCAGGGCCTTCTCCTCGATCTGGCGGACCCTTTCCCGGGTGACACCGAGGCTTTTCCCGGTCTCCTCCAGGGTGCGGGGCGGCTCCGGCCCGAAACCGAAGCGCATCAGGATGACCTTCTGTTCCTTCTCGTTCAACTCGCGGATCAGGCGATGCATCTTCTCGGAAGTGAGGCGTTCGAAGGCCATGATATCGGGGCCGACGGCGTTCTCGTCCTCGATGAAATCCCCGAAGGATTTCGAGCCCGGCTCGTCCCCCACGGGGACCTCGAGGGAGACGTCTTTCTGGGCCAGGACCTGGAGCCGCCGGACCCGGGACAAGGAGAAACGGGAGGCGCGGGAGACCTCGGTGATGCTGGGTTCCCTTCCCAGGCGCCGCGTCAGTTCGCGGGTCACCTTCTGAAGGCGGTTGATGTCCTCGGACACGTGCACCGGGACGCGGACGGTCCGGGAATAGTTGGCCAGTGAACGCGTGATGGATTGGCGGATCCACCACGTGGCGTAGGTGCTGAACTTGAAGCCCCTTTTCCAGGAGAACTTCTCGGCGGCCTTGATGAGCCCCAGGTTCCCCTCCTCGATGAGGTCCTGGAAGGCGAGACCCATGTTCATGTATTTCTTGGCGATCTTGATGACCAGCCGGAGGTTGGCGGTCACCAGCCGCTGCTTGGCCTCCATGTCGCCCTTCTCGATGCGGCGGGCCAGGGCCACTTCCTCGGGGAACGTGAGAAGACGAACCCGGGAGATCTCCCGGAAGTACAGCTTGATGCTGTCGGTGGTGACATGTCCCTGGCTGTCATAGGGAGTGGGCGTCGCGGCCGGGATGACGGACTTCAGGACGGGGGGGGATGGGGATTTCCCCTTCCGCGAGGGGCGTTTTTCCGCACGCCCCGGGTGGGAGGGCTTCGATGACCGGGTGGTCTTTTTCCGTTCGCGCATGGCGTTAACCCGTGATCTGGAAATCGCGAAAATCGGGGATATCCCTCAACCAATCGAGGTCGAGGGTCTCGACCCGTCCGGCCAGGGGCCCCCGCTTCAATTCGAGAAGGAATGCGTCCAGGTCGACCGCTTCCCCCACGGCCGTGAACTCCACCGACCCGTCCGGAAGGTTCCGTACCCATCCCAGGATGGAATGCTGCCGGGCGCAGCGTTCCGCGAAATACCGGTAACCGACGCCTTGGACCCTTCCCGTTGCACGGCCGGTGAACGCCTTGATCATGGGGGCATCATCACTCTCGTCCAAGATCAACGCATCTTGAACCACAAGGATGCGGAGACACGAAGAACTTCGTTCTCTAACAGCGTGAAAACAGACTTTGCCTCTTCAGGAAAACGTCTTGGACGGCAGTGGGGCAATATGATAGCAGATGGCGGCTTCGGCGTCCTGAACTTGGGGGATTCGCTCCGGTCAATACGGTGAGAAGATCCATGACCCTTGGTCGGGGTGAGAGGATTCGAACCTCCGGCCCCTTGGTCCCGAACCAAGTGCGCTAGCCGCTGCGCTACACCCCGTCCAAGGCTCATGGAGAACACCGGCGCTTATGGGTCCCGGAAAACCATCCTCGATATCGTCCTGCTGGGTCATGAACATCGGATATCAAAATGGTCGGGGCGGCAGGATTTGAACCTGCGACCTCTTGCACCCCATGCAATTGCGCTACCGAGCTGCGCCACGCCCCGACCTGTACCAACCTGATCCAGAAGATGACCTGGCTC
>CAZGWJ010000063.1:0-9170 GCA_964529445.1 uncultured bacterium | reverse complement strand
GCTCGTCGAGCTGCGCCACGCCCCGACCTGTACCAACCTGATCCAGAAGATGACCTGGCTCGACCTTCGACCGGACTTCGCATCGGGTGGAAACCGACCCGACGCGACTCGCCGGGGCTCGTCGAGCTGCGCCACGCCCCGACCTGTACCAACCTGATCCAGAAGATGACCAGGCTCGACCTTCGACCGGATTTCGCATCGGGTGAAAGTCGCCCGAAAGGACACAAATACTATAACAAAAATGGGGGTCGTGCAAGCGATGAACCGTCAAATCGCCGAAAATTTCAGCGCTATTCCCCGTATTTCCCGAGGATCTCCTTGGCGGCCGAAAGCCATTTCCGTACCTCGTCCCATGCGACCGCCGGGACGGAAGTCCCCTGGGACGCGTTCTTGAAGAGATCCAATTGGTCCAAGCCCTGCTCCTGCTCGAGCTCAGCCAGTTTCTTACGCGCGCCGGCGATGGTGTATTGCTCGTCGTGCATGAGGCGCTTGATGGTGAGGGCGACCTCTACGTCCCTCTTGCGGTAGGCCCTCTGGCCGGTGGGGGTCTTCTTGGGGCGCAAGGGCTCGAACTCCGTCTCCCAGTAGCGCAGGACATAGGGTTTCACGTTCGCCAATTGGGCCACCTCGCCGATCGAGTAGAAGAGCTTTTCCTCGTCCGCCATCCTCAGCCTCCCTGGGTCCTCGGGGGTTTCCCCTTCAGATTGATCCGTCTCTTCAAGTTGGCGCTTGGCTTGAACGCGAGCACTTTCCGTTCCGGGAGGAGGATCTTTTCGCCGGTCCTGGGGTTCCGGGCCTCCCGGGAAGGCTTCACGCGCCACTCCCAGGAACCGAATCCCTTCAAGGCGACCTTTTCCCCGTTCATCAGGGCCTTCCGGATGCGCTCGAAGAAGGTATCCACGGCCAAGGAGGACCGTTCCTCGGTGATCCCGAGGGACGCGACGGCCCGGGCCAGGTCCTGACGGTTCCTAGACATCGGGTTCCTCCTCGCCGTCCCCGTCGTGCTCGGGTTTGGCGGATCGCGCGAAAAGGTCCTTGATCGCCCGTGAGGCGGGTTTGTCCTCGAAGAGCACCCGGTACACCTCGGAAATGATAGGTACGTCGACTCCCGAGCGTTCCGCCAGTTCGTAAGCCGAGCGGGTGGCCCGGACACCCTCGGCCACCATGACCATCTCGGCAAGGGCTTTCTGGAGGGTGGCGCCGGCACCGATCTTCTCCCCGATGAGACGGTTCCGGCTGTGGCGGCTCATGCAGGTGACGACGAGGTCCCCCATGCCCGTCAGGCCTGAGAAGGTCTTCTCCCGCGCCCCGAGGGTGACTCCCAAACGGGTGATCTCGTGCAAGCCCCGCGTCATGAGCGCGGCCTTCGTGTTGTCCCCCATCCCGAGGCCGTCCAGGATGCCCGCCGCGATGGCGATGATGTTCTTCAGCGCGCCGCCCAGTTCGACGCCGACCAGGTCGCCCGAGGTGTAGACCCTCAGGGCCGGGGAATGGAAGGCGTCCTGGATCCGGACCGCCAAGCTTCCGTCGTTGGAGGCCGCCACGAGGGTGGTCGGGATCCGGCGGGATACTTCTTCGGCATGGCTCGGCCCCGAAAGGGCCGCCACACGGGTTCCGGCAGGAAGGGCCGCTTCCAGGACCTGGCTCATGCGGAGATGGGTCGTTTCCTCGAGCCCCTTGCTGACGGAGACCGCCCAGGCGCCCCGGGGCCAATGGGGACCGGATGACTCGGCGGTCCAGCGCATTCCGTGCGAGGGAACGGCGAAGACGACGCCCTCCATGCCCGGGAGGGTCTCCGTCAGGTCGTTGGAGACGGGGATCCCGGTAGGCAGGCGGACCCCGGGAAGCAGGACATCGTTCCCGCGGTCCTTCGTGAGCCGCAGGGCCGCTGTCGGATCGTACTCCCAAAGCCGGATTTCGTGGCCCGCGTCGTGGAGATGCAGGGCCAGCGTGATCCCCCAACTTCCCCCGCCCAGGACCGCCAGTCTCATGGGCGTCTTCCCTTCCCGGCCGCCGTTTTCACCTTGGCGCCGATGCGATTCTCCGTCCCCGAGAGGATGCGGCGGATGTTGCTTCGATGGGTCCACGTCACGACCATGGCGGCCAGGATGCCGAACGCGGAGACGATGTCGATCCCGCCGCGCATCCAGACGCCCGCCGTCGCCATCGTCAGGACCCCGGCCAGACTGCCCGCCGAGATCATGCGGAAGGCCAGGATCGTCACCGTGAACGCCCCGATCGCGCAGGCAGTGGGCCCGGGGAGGAGCGTTCCGAAGATCCCGATCCCGACCCCTACGCCTTTGCCGCCCTTGAAGCCCAAAAAGACCGGGAAGATGTTGCCCAACATGACGCAAACGCCACCCAGGACGGAATACGCCGTGGACGGGGAAGTCGGCGCGAGCGATCCGGAAGCGAGCACCCATTGCGGGACCGAGACCGCGAGAAAACCCTTCAGGATGTCCAGGAAGAGGACCGGGACGCCCCATTTCCAGCCGGCCGCCCGCCATACGTTGGTCATGCCGATGTTGCCGCTCCCCACCGTTCGGACATCGAGACCCTTGCCCCATTTCATCATCAGGTAGCCCGTCGGGATGGAGCCGAGGAGGTAGGCGCCCAGTGCCGTGAGGATCCAGGGGGTCGCGGTCGTCATCGCCTCACGATCCTCTTTTTGGGATTCTTCTTGTGGGCCTGCTTCTTGAGTTTCATCACCACCTGCAGGGGGGTCCGTTTCATGTCGAAGGCGTTCCGGATCTCGTCCTCCAGGTACCGCACGTAGGAGGTCCGGGTGCTTTCCGGGTGGTTGGCGATGATCTCGACGGCGGGAGGATGTCCCTTGCGCTGGTACCCGTAAAGGACCTTGAGGAAATGCCCCTTCTTGGCCGTCGGAGGCTGCTTGGAAACGGCCTGGTGAAGGACGTCGTTCAGTTTTCCGGTGGGGATCTTGCTCAGGCTCTCCTCGTAGACCGAACGGGCTTCCGGGAGGATGGCGGGCAGGTTGTATCCCGACAAGGACGAGATGAAGATCACGGGCGCGTGGTACAGGGATTTCAGGTGTCTTTTGGTGATCTTCTCGGCCCAGGATTGCTCCATGCCCTTGGGGTGGGCGTCCCATTTGTTGATGAGGATGACCACCGGACGGAAGGACTCCTCGATGGTCCGGCCGATGGCCACATCCTGCTGGGTGATGCCCTTCTCGCCATCCACCAGGAAAAGGGCGACCTGGCAGGTTTGGAGGGCCTGGAGGGTCTGGTGGACGGATAAATGCTCGATGCGGGAATCCAGCTTCTTCGGGGAACGCAGGCCCGCCGTATCGACGAGGATCCACCGATGCCCTTCCCTCTCGAAGGGGATCTCGACGGCATCGTGGGTGGTGCCCGGGGTGCCGTCCACGAGAAGCCGCTTTTCGCCCAGGAGCGAGTTGGCCAGGGTGGATTTTCCGACGTTGGGTTTGCCCAGGAGGGTGACCCTCAAGGGCGCGGAGGGGTCCGGATCGGCAGGAGCCGAAGGATCGTTCCCCTCGACACGGTTCGGAAGAAGGGGCAACAGGTGGTCGAGCAGGTCGTCGATGCCGATCCCATGGGAGGCCGAGATGGGAACCGTCGGATCGACACCCAGGCGGGCGAAATCGGCCGCGTACTGCTCGAAACGCTCGTAACGATCGGACTTATTGGCGGCCAACACGATGGGAACCCCGAACCGACGGAGATGGCGTCCCAGGATCTCGTCAGCCGCCGTGACGCCGTCCTTCGCGTCGGAAAGCCAGAGAAGAATGGAGGCGTGTCGCGCCTTTTCATCCAGATTCCGGGCGATCTGTCCGGCGATGGGGTCATTCTCGCCGGGGACCCAGCCGCCCGAATCAAGGACCTGGAAAGAGCGGCCGTTCCAGGTGACGGTTCCCTCCCGGAGGTCGCGGGTCGATCCGGGCCGGTCGTCGACCAAGGCGATCGATTTGCCTATCAGCCGGTTGAAAAGGGTCGATTTGCCGACGTTTGGCCGGCCCACGATCAGGACCAAGGGTAGGGAAATCAAGGAATCGAACCGCCTCGCGCGAATAAAAACACGCCAAAACAATGATACGGTTCGATTTATATCCTGTCAACGAAGGCAATTCCTGACGTTCGGGGCTCCATCTTGCTTGTGCGCGGCGGTTTGGGCCCTATTCGTCCCGAAGGACCACGAATTTACGGTTCCGCATCTGGACGATCCGGCCGTTCACGCTGTTCCGGGAGGTCGCATGGTAGGTGTATATACCGTTCGCCAATCCCTTGAGCGGCAGGACGAAATCGACCCACCCTTCCCCGGTCCTTTCGAAGAACGTCACCGGGGCTCCATAGCGGTCATACACCTCCAAGGTCAGTTCCGAGACGATCGGGACCTTGAAGCGGAAAGTGACGTTCTTGCCTCTTGCCGGATCGGGAAAAACGGAAACCGAAGGGTCCTTCGGGTGTGGGGTGGGGGTCGGTGATCGGCTGGGATAGGGGGTTCTCGTGGGTGTGGACGTGTTCTCAGGGGTCAGGGTACCTGTCGACGAGGGGGTTGGAGTGGGAGTCTCCGTGGCGGTACCGGTGACCGTGGCGGTCCCCGTCACGGTCGGGGTATCCGATGGGGTGGGGGACCATGTCGGAGTCGGGGTGTAATAAGGCGGTGTCGGCGTGTAGGACTGGAGGGCACGCAGGGCGCCCGCAACATTCAGGCGTCCGTAGCGAGGTCGCCCGGGAACAGGATCGTGGAAACGGTCGCATCCGGTCACCAGGAGGGATTCAACCTGTCCAGGAGCGAGGTTCGGATCCAAGGCCAGCAGGAGGGCGGCGGCACCGGCCACATAAGCCGCGGCCAACGAGGACCCGTTCGGAAGGGTGCAATCCACGCCCCGGACCGCACCGGGGGCGTCCACGGGGGTGGCGGTGGCCTGGAAAACCGTGTTCACGCCCAGCCCGCGGATGTCCGTCCCGGGTGCCATGAGGTCCACGCCCACTCCGAACGAGGAAAAGGGGGCCAAACGGTCATCCGGATCGCTGGCCGCCACACCGATCAGGCCGCACGGAGTGGCGAGGGCCGCAGGGTGGCTCGCGCCCCTCTTCCCGCCGTTCCCCGCCGGGGCGACCACGACGACCCCCTGTCGGACCGCCCAGGCGACCGCGGCGTCGACGGCCGGTTCGGGTTCGTCGCTGCCGTAGGCCAGGTACACGACCCGGGACCCGTTCAGGACGGCGTAGGAGATCGCGTCCACGACGTCCAGGTTGAAGGCCGTGCCCTCGGCATTGCCCGCCCTCACGTCCATGATGCGGCAGTACCAATCGACCCCGGCGTATCCCTGGTGGTCATCGGTATTGGCCGCGATAAGCCCCGCCACTTTCGTGCCGTGGGAGGCGAAAGCGTCGGGCTGGAAGGGACTGTAACCTTCGGCATCCTGTATCCCGTTGCCCAAGGAAGGATCGCAGGGGAAAGCCGGTCCGCAGGCGATATCCGGTTCGGGGTCCTCCGAGAGGGGGTCGTCGTCGGGGCCTCCCGCATTACTTCCGGCGAAATCGTAACCCGAGGTATCGTCGATGGATCCGTTCCCGTCGTCGTCCAGGAGATTGCCCGGCTTCTCGCCGCCGTTTTTCCAGAGCCGTCCCCGAAGTTGGGGGTGCGAATGGGCCACTCCGCTGTCGACGACCGCCACGACGACGTCCGTGGATCCCTGGGTATAGTCCCAGGCCTTCGGGAGGGCGATCCGGAAGGCGCCCCATTGATCGGGAAGACAACTCCCCGCCCGGGAGGGCGAACCCACGAAATGGGGATCATTGGGCGCCAGATGGGCCCGCATCCGGAGCACCCGCGAAGCCCACGCCACCTGGGGGGATTCCTTCAGGGCCAGCGCCACCTGGGCGGGCGGGTATTCGGCGGGAAGGGACCAGAGCTCGTAGAGCGACCGGCGATGGACCAGTTCGGCGCCGAAATCGCTTCGCGTGGAATGGCGAACGGTCGAGGGCGCCTCGTCCCGGAAACCGACCATGAGAAGGTTCGCCGCCCTCGGGGCGGGAGCCCGGTTCGGGACCAGGGCCGGAACGGGAGCGGTGGAGACCGCGGCGTCGGCGGCCGATGCCAGGAGAAGGACGAGTAGGGCGACCAGGGGCATGGGTTCCTCGGGCGGGAAGGACGATCAGACGGTGAGCTTGACCATCAGGGCCAGGGACTTGACGTCCTCCACGTTCGTCACGCGGTTGTTGTTGTCGTTCTTCTTGACGAGGGAGGAGTAGACCTTCCCAGGGCCGCATTCCGCCCAGGTCCGGAAACCGCGCTCGCAAACCTTGGCGACGACCTGGTTCCAGCGAACGGTGTTGAAGAGCTGGGTCTTGAGGAGGGCGACGACGTCCTCCGGCGTGTACACGGGCTCCCCGTCGGAAGCCCGATGGACCATGATCTTGGGGTTCCGGATCTTGGCGTCCTTGAAGCACTCCTCGAAAGTGACGTCCAGGGCGTGCTCCCATTTCCTCATCTCGGGTGTGAAGAGGGGCCCCCGGGGGAGGAGACGCTGGGTGGCGATCTTGGGGACTCCTCGCAATTCCAGTTCGAGGGATTCGACGGCCTCGCGGGGGCCTACCAGCGCGAAATTCTCGGGCGAAAGATGATGCGTGATGACCAGTTCCCCCTCGGACCGGGAGAGGGCGGGCATCAGGGCATCCTCCCGCAAACCCACGACCTGGAGGTTGATCGACCGGTGCCCGGAAAGAAGGATCTCCAGCTGTTTGGCCCGGTTGTAGACGAATTGGAGCGCGTTGGCATAGGGGATGGCTTCGGCGACCACGAGGGCGGCCACTTCCCCGACCCCCACGCCGGTCAGGAGTTCGGCCTTGCGGCGGTTGGCGACCATGAGTTCGAAGAACGCCACGTCGTTGACGAAAACACCGAGTTGCGCGTTGACGATCCGGTCCTGCTCCTCCTTGGGGCCCAGGAAACAGAGCTTGGCGATCTTGAATTCGAGGAGCTTCTCCGCCTCGTCGAAATACTTCCGGGCGGCCAGGGAGCGATCGTAGAATTCGCGGCCCATGCCGACGTATTGGGAGCCTTCGTTGGGGAAAATGGCGACAAGCCGGGCCATGGAAGCGGGATTCCTTTCGAGTTCGGATGTACAGGTTACACAAATGCGACGGCTCCCACAAGACGGGAGGTCATCCGCCTTCCGCCGCGAGGACTTTCCGGACGTAATCGCTTCCGGGTCCCGAAGGCGCCTCCTGCAGGTAGCGTCGCAGGTGGGCGCGGGCCTCTTCAGGCCTCGTCTTGATGAGTACCAGTCCCAGGTCCCGATGGGCCGTCAGGAACCCGGGGTCCTGACGGAGGACGGCTTCCCATTGAGCGACGGCCGGGTCGACCTGCCCGAGCTTCATGTGGAGGTAGGCCAGGTTGTTCCGGGCGGCGTTGGAGGAAGGGTCGCGTCGGATGGCCTCCGAATAGTGGAGGATCGCCTCCCGGGTTTCCCCCAGGCGTTCTGCCGCATAAGCCCGGTTGAACCAGGCCAGGGACATCGTGGGCGCCAGGCGGGTCGCCTGTTCGAAGGATTGTGCGGCCTCCCCGTTCCATCCTTGGATCAGTTGGGCGACGCCGATATTGATGAAAAGACGGGCGTTATCATGTCCGATCCGTGCCGCCTCCGCGAAGGCCCGCCGGGCGCCATCCTCGTCCCTGCCGGCCAGGTATTCACCGAGCATGATGTGGAAACGGGAGCCGGCTTCCCGGGACAGGTAATCGGCGTGGGGCGGAACGCGGACCGGACGCAGGTGGCTCCAGCCCGGGAAGGCGGGTCGGGGCGTTTCCCGGGCATCGCCTTCTCCGGTCACCCGGAAAAGGAGTCCCGCGTACTCGAGGGTCCTTCCGGGCGCCGTTTCCTTCTCCGAGTAATAGACGGCCGGATGCGGATGCCTCGATTCATGGGCACGCTCGATGAGGACGAGGTCGCGGTCCGGCAGGCCCCGGCCCCCGCGTTCGGCGCGGAGCAGGCCGTATAGGTCCTGGAACAATCCCCCCGTCCTGTCGAAGACCTCCGCATCCGGGCGAAGGCCCTTCACGCCCTTCAAATAGGCGAGGGGGAAGGTGGCGCTGTCCCCCTCGCTGTAAAGGACGGAGCCGAGGGACATGCACTGGAGGATGTTCCTTCCCAGGTCCTCGCCGGAAAGATTGCGGGATGCGTCCGTCCTCGGGGCGGCCCAGATGACCCGGAAGGCCAGCAGGCCCAGGAGGAAGAAGAAGGCGACCCGGCGGGTCCCGCCGCCCCTCAAGCGCTCGATCGCCGCATGGAAACCCAGGGCCATGAAGGGGGCTGCCAACAAGAGCATGGGAGGAAAGAAGGATTCCATGATCCGGGCGTTCTCGACCACCGCGGGAACCCGGATCAGCATCGGCACGCCGACCAGCATCGAAAGGAAGCCGAGCAGGAGGGGGACGGGGAGTCGCCGACGAGCGACCCAAAGGCCGAAAAGAATGCCCGCCAGACCGATGAACCAGGATTCGAACGCCAGGTCCTTCAGGTAGATCCCCAGATCGGCAAAACCGTCCTTCAGTTCCCCGGATCTCACGTTGCCTCCGTATTGGCCGCGCAGGACCTGGAACAGGAACTGGCTGAACGTGGATGGGTCCGCCCAGTTGGCGAAGGGTTTCTGGACGGCCCTCAGAGGCAACACCAGGTAAACGGATAGCCCGGCCAGGGTTAAAGTGAAACTTGAGATGACCTGCTTCGGTTTGCCGAGAAAACCGCGAAAGGCCCATAACAAGGCGGGAATCAACAGGAGGATGAGATGGTGGTGACCGAGGGCCAGGCCGAAAAGGAAGGAAGCGGCTTTGAGGTTGATCGCGTTCGGTTCCAGGAGGCAAAGGGCCAGGAAAACGGTCAGGAACAAGCCCAGCGAATAGACTTCGGGTGAGGTGACCTGGTTATGGACCAGGGGCGAGATCATCAAAAAAAAGGCCGCTCCAATCGAAATTCGGCCCGTTTCGGTACCGGGAAACGACGACTTCAAGTAACGGTTGAGCAGGGTGCAAAGGAGCAGGAACGCGGCGGTCTGGACGAGAACGGACAGGAGCGAAAGCCGGAAAGCCGGGGTTCCGACGGGAATGACCTGTGCGAGATGCCCCAGGAGGACGTAAAGGGGATAGCCCGGCGCGTGGGCGGAACCCATGTGGAAGCAGGCCGA
>CAZGWJ010000062.1:8310-16198 GCA_964529445.1 uncultured bacterium | reverse complement strand
GTGGGCCTGGATTACCTCAGTCTCGACCGCATGACCGCGACGCTGTCGGGCGGGGAGGCCCAGCGCATCCACCTGGCCACCCAGATCGGCAGCGCCCTGATGGGTGTCCTCTACATCCTGGATGAGCCCTCCATCGGGCTCCACCAGCGGGATAACCGGCGCCTCCTGGACACGCTAGAGCACCTTCGCGACCTGGGCAATACGGTCATCGTGGTGGAACACGACGAGGAGACCATCGAGTCCGCCGACCATGTCGTGGACATCGGTCCCGGCGCCGGGACGCACGGAGGCCATGTCGTTTGCCAGGGGCGGTTGAAGGAGATCCTCTCCTGCAAGGACTCCCTCACGGGCCAATACCTTTCCGGAAGGAGGTCCATCCCCTTCCAGATGGAGCCGGGCCGCGATTTCGGGAAGGCCCTGGTTCTCCAGGGTGTCACGAGGAACAACATGAAGAACGTAACCGTGTCCTTCCCCCTGGAAGCCTTCATCTGCGTGACCGGAGTCTCGGGTTCGGGGAAGAGCAGCCTGGTCATGGAGACGCTCTATCCGGCCCTGCGGCACGAGGTTTACCGCACGCGCTTGAAACCCGAGGGTTACGCCTCGCTGGAGGGGGCCCGGAACGTGGACAAGGTCATCGAGATCGACCAGTCACCCATCGGCCGTACCCCAAGGTCGAATCCGGCCACCTACACGGGGCTGTTCACCCTGGTGCGGGATCTTTTCGCGCGGCTTCCGGAATCCAGGGCCCGCGGATACGCCGAGGGCCGGTTCTCCTTCAACGTGAAGGGCGGGCGCTGCGAGACCTGCGGCGGCGATGGCGTCCTCCGCATCGAGATGCATTTCCTGCCGGATGTGTACGTGACCTGCGAGGCGTGCAAGGGACTCCGGTACAACCGGGAGACGCTCGAGGTGCGGTACAAGGAGAAGAGCATCGCCGACGTCCTGGGCATGAGCGTGGACGAGGCCCTGGTTTTCTTCGCGGCCGTTCCGCGCATCGCGAAGATCCTGGGGACCCTGAAGGACGTGGGATTGGGATATATCCAGTTGGGGCAGCCGGCCACCACCCTTTCGGGGGGTGAGGCGCAGCGGGTGAAGCTTTCCACGGAGTTGGCGCGCCGGTCGACCGGTCGCACCGTGTACATCCTGGACGAACCCACCACGGGACTGCATTTCGCCGACGTGCACCACCTGATCGAGGTCCTGAAGCGCCTGGTGACGGCCGGCAACACCGTCGTCGTCATCGAGCACAACCTCGATGTCGTCAAGACCGCCGATCACATCATCGACCTGGGCCCCGAGGGAGGGGAGGAGGGTGGGCGGATCGTGGTCAGCGGGAGCGTCTCGGACGTCCTGGCTTGCAGGAATTCCCATACGGGCCGCTATTTGGCGGCTAAAATCAAGCACGACGAGGAACGCAATAAAAGCCGCATTCGGCGTCCATATTAAGGGACTACCTGGGGCGGCGTTCCTTGACACCCTTAATTTGCCGGCCCTATAATCCCTGTAACTTTCGGTGAAAGGCGTGGTATCAAGATCATGAAAACTATGCGAAGCGCCCTTATTTCCGCCCTTTCCTTGTTGGCCCTTCTTGTCCCCGTATCGGTGCTGGCGGGCGACCCGGGGACGACAGGAGCCGTGGAGCTGAAGATCCCCGTGGGACCCCGTGCTATCGCCATGGGAGAGGCATTCGGGGCGGTCGCTGATGACGCCAACGCGATCTACTGGAATCCGGCGGGCCTGCGATCCCTGAAGGAAACCCACGTCACCCTGCAGTACACTGATTTCATCGAGACCGTCACCTACCAGTACCTGGCCGTCGGGGCTCCCATCAGCAACAACCGGATGGCGGTCGGGGTCGCCGGGAAGATGCTCTCGACGGGCTACGAGGACGCCATCGACGAGAACGCCCAGCCGACTGGCGACCAGTTCAACGAGACCTACATGGAAATCGACTTGGCCGGGGCTGCCCGGATGAACTACTGGTTGGACCTCGGGTTAACCGCCAAGTATGTCAGTAAGAAGCTCTACCAGACCAGCGCCTCGACTTTTGCGGCCGATCTGGGGTTCATCTATCGCGCACCCGTAGAGAGCCTGAGGGCCGCCCTCGTGTTGCAGAACCTTGGACCCGGGATGAAATTCGGCGAGGCCTCCGACAAACTGCCCATGAACATCAAGGTGGGTGTTTCCTACCGGCTGTTCCATGACAAGAACGCGGCCGGCGACACGAACGGGTTGACCCTCGCGTACGACACGAATTTCCCCAACGACAACAAGCCCGTTGCCAGTTTGGGAGGCGAGTACTGGTACCTGGACCGGTTGGTGGGTCGTTTCGGCTATCGCTTCCAGGGCGGCTTGGACTGGAACGAACTGGGGATCGGCGGCAAGGCCGGCTTGTTCCTGGGCGGCGGCGTGAAGGTCAGCGCTTTCGGACATAAGGTGGGCATCGATTACGCCTGGTCGACCGCCGGCTTCCTGGGGTCCCTCCACCGCGTGGCTTTGAACGTCTACCTCTGATCGAGCGGTTTTCCTGTTTCCGGCCCGTCCTCTTCGAGGGGGACGGGCTTTTTCGTGGTCCCCTGCACCGACGTATCCGTTGACACGCTCCCGGCCTTTCTCTAACATGATTCCTCTTCACCGGTCGGCCGAACGCGAAGCCGGGGCAGTAACGAGACGGCACTGAGGTCCCCATGGGCTCTGAACAAGAGATTTTCGACAAGTATGGACGCGAATACCAGCCCGGCGAGGTCATCTTCCGGGAGGGTGATGTCGGGAACGAGATGTTCATCATCCAGTCCGGCCGCGTCAAGATCACCAAGACCATCAAGGGCGAGGAGACCATCCTCGTCGAACTCGGGAGCGGCGATTTCTTCGGCGAGATGGCCGTTATCGACAAGGATCCGCGTTCCGCCAACGCCGTGGCCGTGGAACCGTCCCGTCTCATCGCACTCGACGAGGAAGTCTTCGAGATGCACATGCAGACGAACCCCAAGATCGTCAAGAAGATCCTCAAGAACCTCACCCAGCGGCTGCGCAACTCCAACCAGACCATCGCCAACCTGATGATCAAGGACACCAACCTGAGGGTGGCCAACACGCTGTTGCGGGAGGCCCAGCGCGGGGAGGCGGGATCCGAGGGGATCGTGCTCTCCTATACGGTGGAGACGCTCAACAAGGCCTGCGGTCTCGAACTCGACAAGACCCAGGAAGCCGTCCTGAAGATGATCAAGGCCCGTGTCCTGAAGGGCGTGGAGCCGAGCATCGTGGTGGCCGGCCTGGACGGCCTGGAGAAGTACATCAAGTACCTCGAGATGAAGGAACAGTTCGGCGAATAGGGCGTCCCGTTGCGAGGCCCGCCCTTCCGGGGCGGGCCTTTTTTGTTTCTCGGCCGCATCCTGCCGTCAGGGAAGGATCCTTGGATCGAAGCCCCCTACCCCCGGACATCCGGCGTTCCCTCCAGGAGGTCGACCGCCTGATCGCGCGATCCCTTCGCGTGGAGGGTCCTGTTCTCAGGCGCTTGACGGGGTTCCTGACCCGTGCCAACGGCAAACGCGCCCGCCCCGCCTTGGTGCTCTTGACGGCCCAGCACCTGGGACGCATCGATGCCTCGGCTCTCGCGCTGGGGGCCGTCGTCGAGATGTTCCACGCGGCCACGCTGGTTCACGACGACGTGCTGGACAATGCGACCCTGCGGCGCCACCAGAAGACCCTGAACTTCCGCTTCGGGAACGAGATGTCGGTCCTGATGGGGGATTACGTCATGGCGGCCTGTTTCCGGCTCATGGCCCGGAAACTCCCCCGCGAGATCGTCCGGGTGATCGCGGGCACCGCCGGCGAGGTCTGCCGCGGGCAGATCGTGGAGACCCATCACCGCTATCGGGCGAGGCTTTCCGAGCCGGAGTACATGCGCATCATCGACAACAAGACCGCTAGCCTGCTGGCGACCTCCTGCGAGACGGCCGCCATGGTCGTGGGTGCCCGGAGGGAAGTGCGATCGGCCTTCCGCAAATTCGGACGCCTGATGGGTCTCGCGTTCCAGATCATCGATGACACCCTGGATTACATCGGGACCTCCTCACGCCTGGGAAAACCCGTCCTAAGCGATCTGAGGGAAGGGCGCATCACGCTCCCGTTCATCCACTGCCTGAAGAGGTCATCCCGGCCGGAACGGCGGATCCTCCTTTCGATCGTGGATAAGGCCCGAACGGGAAAATCCTTCGACCCGTTGCAGGTGCTTCATCTTCTTCAACGTCATGGCTCCCTGGATTATGCGCGGATGAAGGCCTGGGAGAAGGTGGGTGAGGCCCAGGCGGCCCTGTTGCGGGTGCGCGGGATTGCCCGCCCCGACAGGATCCTGGCCTATTCCGAATACCTCCTTCGCCGGGACCATTGAACCGGTCGGAGGACACGGGCCGGCGAACTGGAACTCGATCATGAATGACAGGCGCCGCGGCTTTTTGTTCGGGAAAGCCGGTTTTTGATATAATGAAGAAACTTCATTCCTCGAGGTGACGAATTGAAAACAAATCCCTCCAGGTTCCTTGCAGTCCTGACGGCGCTTTCCCTTTCCATGGTCCTGTTCGTGGCCGTCCCTCCGGCCCAGGCCGAGGTCGAGATCGATCTCGGCGATTCGGAGGAGGCCCGGCCCACCCCGCCCCCGCCTACGGCCACCCCTTCCCGGTCCACGGAGGTCGAGGTCTCGATCGAGGAGGATGAGGAGGAGGAAGCGGAGGAGGTCGTCGAGGAGAAACCGGCCCCCAAACCGTCCCCGGCTGTTGCCGTGACGCGGGGTGTCATGAAGATGAAGGATTACTATGATGCCGGCATCAAGGCCTATAAGGCCGAGGAGTACCAGCAGGCCATCCGTTACCTGGAACAGGCCCTCAAGACGAAGGACCCCTACACGAAGGATTACTATTACGCCGAGGCCAATGCAATGCTGGGGGTCATCTACCAGTTCTATTTCACCGTTCCTGGAAACCGGGACAAGGCCTATCAATACTATCGTGAGGCCTTGCGGATCGACCCGGAAACGGCGACCGCGAAGAAATACATCCGGCAGGTCCGGCCCCGCTAAAACGCCGGAATCCCGAGTCTGAGGAATCGTCGTGGATCCGAGTTCACCCTGTGTTCGGCGAGCCGGGAAGTTCCTGGTGGCGGTCGCGTTCCTGTCGATCGCGACGTCTTTCGCGCGCGCGGAAAACCGCTTGATCGACCTGACGCTGATCGGCGGCGGCTACGGGGCCCCCCTGCGGCCTTCGGAACTCGCCAATTGGATCGATGACGGTTTCGCTTTCCGGGGCCAGATCGACGTGAAACCGGTTCGCGTCCTTGCCTTCTGTATCGGCGCCGAGCGCATGAGGTTCTACCGGCCCCATGAATACTCGTTCATGGCCGGGACCGTGGACCTGGGAGGCAAGCTCATCCTTCCCGCGTTCCTGGGCGGCGTAGGTTACCTGCAGGGCGGAGTGGGCTTGAACGTCCTCGGTGACCGGGACCATACCTGGGGCGGAAAGACCTGCGGACGGCTCATCCTCGGCAAGCGGATTCCCGTGGTTCCGGGTTTCGGGTTCGACCTGGCGGCGGGCTATCACATGATGGGAAAACCCGAGGCGTTCAAGTATGCCGATGTCCGGGCGGGGGTGGTGCTCGGGATCGGACGGGACAAGGACCCGAGGGGCCAGGGCACGCCGACCGCCACCCCGGTGTCCGGAAGTCCCACTCCGGCCGTTACCGCGGTTCCCGCGAAGGGATCCCCGACCCCGATGAACGTTCCTACGGCCACGCCCACCACCGATGTCATCAGTCTCGAGGGCGAGACCCCTCCGACGTTCACCCCCACGGCCACTCTTCCCGCGGGCGCGGTGACGCTGACCCTGGCCGACCGGACCATGAAGGAAACCTACGACGCCGCCTACCGCGCCTACCGGGCCGGGCGGTATCCCGAGGCCATCCGCCTCTGGAAGAAGGCGATCGCGATCAAGGATGCCACGAAATTCTGGTACTACGCCGAGGCCAACGCGATGATCGGCGCCACCTACCATTACAAGATGAATCCGCCCAACAAGACCCTGGCACGGCAGTATTACAGGGCGGCCCTCAAAATCGATCCCGCCACGAAGACGGCCAAGCGCGGTCTCGCGAAACTGGCTCCCGCCCCGAGACCGAAGCCCAAGCCGAAGCCCGCCGCCAAGCCCCAGGATGATCTGTCCGATGAGGCGCTGGGTCTCCAACCCGCCTCCAGCCCCGCGAAATGACGCTTCCGGAAAAGGATTTTTCCGTGGTCTTCCAGGGCCCCGCGCCGGAAGCCCATCTTGCGGTGGGACGCTTGGCCTCCGAAGGCATTCCTGCGCGCCTCCTGGACGAGAACGTGGCCTCCATCCTGCCCCTTTCGGGAATGCCGACGGGTTTCGGCTCGGTCAAGGTCGTGGTGGCGCCCCGGGATGAGGGGCGGGCGAGGAAGATTTTGGCGGGGTAGGGGCGGGTCCGGGAGCCGGTCGGCTCACAGGAACAACAGGAGACTCGCGGCCATCACGGCCATTCCGGTCACCAGGCCGTAGGCGGCTCGATGGTGTTCGCCGTATTTCTCGGCGGCCGGAAGCAATTGATCCAGCGATATGAAAACCATGATGCCCGCCATGACTGCGAACACCAGGCCGAACGTGAAGGGGGTCAGGTGGTTGCGCAGGAAGAGGAAGGCCACCAGCGCACCCAACGGTTCGACAAGCCCGGTTCCGAACGAATACGCGAGGGCCTTCCGGCGGTTTCCTGTCGCGAAGTAGACCGGCAGGGCCGCCGCGATGCCTTCCGGTATGTTGTGGATGGCGATGGCCACGGCGATGGGAACCCCGAGATGGAGCCCCGTCAAGGCGGCCATGAAGGTGGTCATGCCCTCGGGAAAGTTGTGGAGCGCGACGATGGTCATGGTGATCATGCCGACGCGCGCCAGGGAGCGGGGGCAGGGCGCGCGTCGGCAACGTCCGGCTTCCTCGACGCGATGCATCTCGTGGGGATTGTCGGGGGCGGGGACCAGCCGGTCGATGAGCATGACCAGAAGAATACCGGCGAAAAAGGCCGCAGTCAGGGCGAAGGTTCCTGTCCGTTCTCCCAGCGCGGGGATCAGGGCCTCCCGGGAGGCGCCCAGAAGGTCGACGAACGCGATGAAGAGCATCATGCCGGCCGAGAATCCCAGGGAGAAAGCCAGGAAGCGGGTGTTGGTGTGCCGGGTCCAGAAGACCAGCAATCCGCCGATCCCGGTGGAAAGGCCGGCGAGGGTCGAGAAAGTGATGGCCAGCAGGAAAGACTCGTTCATGGGAAGCCGGATCCTTTACGGTCGAAGTGGGTCAGGGTGTTTCCCGGATCAGCGGATCCATTCGCGCAGGCGGCGGATGCCGGTGGCCTTCCCGGTGGAAGCGTCCACCGAGACCACGGCGGCCTCGAAAAGATAGGGCATCTGCTCCGAAACCTCGAAACGAACCGGCGTTCCCATCAGGAACTTCCTCAGTGCCAGTTCCTTCTTGACCCCGATGACGGAATCCGGCGATCCGCACATGCCGGTGTCGGTCAGGTAGGCCGTTCCACCCGGCAGGACCTCCTCGTCGGCCGTCTGGATGTGGGTGTGCGTGCCCAGGACGGCGCTGACGCGCCCGTCGAGATACCATCCCATGGCTCGTTTCTCGCTGGTGGCTTCGGCGTGCATATCGACGAGGACCACGCGGGCCCGATCACCGAGCTCCTTCAGGGCCCGGTCGGCCGCCTTGAAGGGGCAATCGATGGGATACAGGTAGACCCGCCCCATGAGGTTCAGTACCGCCACGGGCGTCCCCTTGCAATCGTAGAGCCCCAAGCCGGTCCCGGGATTCTCCACGGGATAGTTGTGGGGGCGCAGGAG
>CAZGWJ010000062.1:0-8210 GCA_964529445.1 uncultured bacterium | reverse complement strand
CACCGTTCAGGATGGGGTAGGTCTCGATCTCCCCCTTGAAGGGAACGGTGGCGGCGATCCGGGAAGCCTGCCGGTAGACAGGAAGTCCCTTCAAGGTCTCCCAGACCGCCTGGGCGGCCTGATCCCGGAGTCCCTGAGGGACCTGACGGCGCAGATCGAGGAGTTCCTTCCTCAAGCGCTCCTTGGTCTCTCGAACCGGTGGGGAATCGCTCACGAACGCTTCTCCGGGTCGCTGGAGGATCCCAGTTCCCTCAGGTGCTCCATCCAGGCCTTGATCTTCGCCTCGTAGCCCAGGATGGTTGGGATGTAGTAGGTCGGTACATTCGGGGCATATTCCTGCTTCACGTAGTGGTCGGGATGATCGTGGGCGTACTGGTATCCCGTCCCACGTCCCAGGACCTGAGCACCCGGATAGCTGGAGTCCTTCAGGTGATCGGGGACATCGGGGACCGCCTCGTTCTTCACGTCTTCCAGGGCCTTCTCAAGGCCCAGGTAGGAGGCGTTGCTCTTGGGGGCGCAGGCCAGGTATACCGTGGTCTGGGCCAACACGATGCGGCCCTCGGGCATCCCGATGAACTCGAGGGCTTGCTGGGCGGCCACAGCCATGGAAAGCCCTTGGGGGTCGGCGTTCCCTACGTCCTCGCTGGCCAGGATGACGAGGCGTCGCGCGATGAAGCGGAAATCCTCACCCGCGTAAATCATCTTGGCCAGCCAGTAGAGAGCCGCATCGGGGTCCGACCCTCGGACGCTCTTGATGAAGGCCGAGATGGTATCGTAATGGGCGTCGCCGTTCCGGTCGTAAACGACCGCCTTCTTCTGTACGGAATCCTGGGCCACGCCGACATCGAACCTCACGACCCCTTCCGCGTCCGGCGGGGTGGTCAGGACCCCCACTTCCAGGGCGTTCAGGAGGGTGCGGGCGTCCCCGTTGGATGCCTGGATCAGGTGAGCCCGGGCCTCGAGAGTCAAGTCGACCTTCGTCGCACCCAAGCCGCGCTCGGGGTCGGTCAGCGCCCGGTCCAAAATGGTCTGCAGGTGGTGTTCCTCCAGGGGGCGGAGTTCACACACGCGGGAGCGGGACAGGAGAGCGCGATTCAAGGCGAAAAAGGGGTTCTGGGTGGTGGCGCCGACCAGGAGGATGGTGCCTTGCTCGAGATGGGGAAGAAGGGCGTCCTGCTGGCTCTTGTTGAAATGGTGGATCTCGTCCATGAAGAGGATGGTGGCCTTCTGGTACAACTTCTTCTGTTCGAGGGCCACTTCCAGGACTTTGCGGAGTTCCGGCACGCCCGACGTCACGGCGTTGAAGGGAACGAGGCGTCCCTGGGTCCGGCGGGCCACCAGTCGGGCAAATGCCGTCTTGCCCGTGCCGGGGGGACCGTAGAGAATGACGGAAACCAGGCGGCCGGATTCGAGGAGGCGGCGCAGGAGTTTTCCGGGGCCCAGGAGATGCTCCTGACCCACGTACTCGTCGAGCGTGCGCGGGGACATGCGGATGGCTAGCGGCTTGACCGCGTCCTGGTCCTCGTAGGCGGCGTCAAAAAGGTCCATGATTTCTTCGGATCATCCACCACGAAGTCTCGAAGGCACGAAGGGTGAAGGGAAGGTGAGGAATCAAGACGGAACGGCTACTGGAACAAAATGGGTCTTTCCTGGTGTCTTCGTGGTGAGAGATCGGTTAATAAAAAAGGCCCACCGCCTGTGCCGGTTGGAAGAGTACTCTTTTGAGGCCTGAAACTAGTTCAGGTGGGCACCCTCGCTGACGGTTCAATCGCTCCCGAAGGAGACCATCCCCGGCAGGTTGTCGGGCACCCGTTAAATGTTTTGTGGCTCAAAATTTCCCCGCCCAAGGTCGTACACCGCAGTGGGCCATCGGTATTGTATCGCCGCATCGTCCCAAAGACAAACCCATCCGACGGAATCCTGGGCGCTCTTCTTGCCCCTGGGTGGTTGTGAAAAAGCGCTCATCGGTGGACAATGGGAGATCGATGAAAGACGCACCCTTCCGATTCCAGGTCCGCGCCGTTCGTACGCCCGGATGGCTCGTGCCCTTGATGGTGGTCCTGGGTTTGGCTATGATTCCCGTGGCCTTGGCCCTGGCTCTGGGTGTCCTGGCCCTGGCCCTGGGTGTCGGGTTCGTGCGTTCACTCCTGCCCGGGTCGGGTTCCTCCCTGGATGGGGGGGCGACGACCGGGGAACCCCGACTGGGAAGGGGTGCTGGCGACGGTGTGATCGACGCGGAATACGAGGCGAAGGACAGCGATGAAAAAGGATGAAAGCCGGAAGGCGCCGATCGACCATCACAAGGACAACACGCCGGAGGCCTTTAAGGCGGCCTTCCAGAAGATTCTCAAGTACCGGCTCGTCAAGGAGCCGGGAACGGCCACCGATTACGACAAGTTCCTGTCCATCGCGTACGCGGTCCGCGACCGCCTGGTCGAGAACTGGATCGCCACCCAGAAATCCTACCGCGAGCGTCGCGCCAAGCGCGTGTACTACCTCTCGCTCGAATTCCTGATCGGCCGGACCCTCGGCAATTCTGTCATCAACCTGCAGGCGGAGAAGGCCGTATCCGAGGCCATGCACCAGTTGGGGCTGGACCTCGAGGAACTGCGCGATATCGAGATCGACGCCGGGCTGGGCAATGGTGGTCTGGGGCGGCTGGCGGCTTGTTTCCTCGATTCGCTCGCCACGCTTGAGATCCCGGCCTACGGGTACGGCATTCGTTACGATTACGGTATTTTCCGCCAACGCATCGTTCGCTGTGAGCAGGTGGAGGAGCCCGACGAGTGGTTGGCCAAGGTGAGTCCCTGGGAAACCCCGCGGCCTGAATACACCTTCCGGGTCCGATTCGGGGGCGGGGTCCGGCAGAGGACCAACCGATTCGGCCGTCTCGTGTTCGAGCGGGTCGACACCGAGGATGTTCTGGCCATGGCCTATGACATCCCGGTCCCGGGATACGGGAACCGAACGGTCAACAACCTGCGTCTCTGGTCGGCCAAGTCCACCCAGGAATTCGACCTGGAGTTCTTCAACCGCGGCGATTACTTCTCGGCCACTTCCAAGAAGACCGGGAGCGAGACCATCTCGAAGGTCCTTTATCCCAACGACAACAGCCCGGGTGGTCGAGAACTGAGACTGAAACAGCAGTATTTCTTCGTTTCGGCATCCCTCCAGGACATCCTTCGGCGCTTCAAGCGCGAGCATCGGGATCTCGGGGATTTGGCCGAATTCACGGCCGTGCAATTGAACGACACGCATCCGGCCATTGCCGTGGCGGAACTCATGCATCTGCTCGTGGATGTGGAAGGGATGGATTGGGATGCGGCTTGGGAGATCACCCGCTCGATCCTGGCCTACACCAACCACACCCTGATGCCCGAAGCGCTCGAGAAGTGGCCCGTCAGCCTCTTCGGACGGCTTTTCCCGCGGCACTTGCAGATCATCCAGGAGATCAATGCGCGGTTCCTTCGCGACGTGGCTACCCGTTATCCCGGCGACGCCGACCGCCTGCGTCGCATGTCCCTCTTCGAGGAGGGGCCGGAGCCGCACCTTCGCATGGCGTACCTGGCCATCGTGGGGTCCCATTCGGTGAACGGGGTCTCGGAACTGCACACGGACCTGTTGAAACGCACCGTGGTTCCCGATTTCAACGAGATGTATCCCGAGCGATTCAACAACAAGACCAATGGGGTGACCCAGCGGCGTTGGCTGCGAAAGGCCAATCCTTCGCTCTCGGAACTCATCACTTCCCGGATCGGCGACGGATGGATCACCGACCTGTTCCAGCTCAAGAAGCTCGAGAAATTCGCGTCCGACAAGGCGTTCCAGGCCGATTGGCGCGCCGCGAAGCACCTCAACAAGCAGAGGTTGGCCAGCATGATCGCGGACGAGCAGGGTTTAGCCGTTCCTGCGGACTCCCTGTTCGACGTGCAGGTCAAGCGGATCCACGAGTACAAACGCCAGCTCCTGAACGCTTTGCATGTCATCCACCTTTATCTCGCGATCAAGGGTGATCCCCGGGCGCCTTTCACGCCGCGCGTGGTGATGTTCGGCGGCAAGGCCGCTCCGGGATACCTGCGGGCCAAGCTCGTCATCCGCTTCATTTGTCATCTGGCCGACTGCGTGAACCGGGACCCGGCCCTCAAGGGGAAGCTCAAGGTGGTGTTCTTGCCCGATTACCGGGTCTCCCTGGCCGAGAAGATCATTCCTGCCTCGGACCTTTCCGAGCAGATCTCGACGGCCGGCAAGGAGGCCTCGGGGACCGGGAACATGAAGTTCGCCTTGAACGGCGCGCTGACCATCGGCACCCTGGACGGCGCCAACGTGGAGATGCGCGAGGAGGTCGGGGAGGAGAACATCTTCATTTTCGGGCTCACGGCCGCGGAGGTCATGGAGACGAAACGGGCGGGTTACGATCCCCGCGCCCGAGTGGAGGCTTCCCCGGAATTGAAGGCCGTCCTGGATCTCATCGCTAGCGGGTTCTTCTCGCCCGAGCAACCGGAACTCTTCCGGCCTCTCGTGGATTCGATCCTGGGGGATGACGAGTACATGCTGGCCGCTGATTTCGATTCCTACCTGGAGACTCAGAATCGGGTCTCGGAACTCTACGGCGACCCGGTGGCCTGGACGAGGATGTCCATCCTGAACGTGGCGAGGATGGGCAAGTTCTCCTCGGATCGGACCATCCGGGAATATTGCAAGGAGATCTGGGGCGTTCAGCCCGTCCGGATCAAGTGAGACTTCCCGCGAAGGCGGCGGTGCGGTGAGACGGGATCGCACCGGTCATCTGTTCCTGTGCGCCGCCCTTTTTTTCGCGGGCGTATCAGCCGTCTCCATCCGACAATCCTACGGGCTCGATGCCTCGGGTGTCGTTTCGCTCCTGGGCATGGTTCTGATGCTCACGGCCGGGTATCTCATCGTCGCCCATGCGGTCGCGGGATTCGTGGAACGGGCATTGGGGTGGTTCCATCCCGACGAAAAGGATGCCGTCGCCGCTTTCGCCCTTTTGTGCCTTTACGCGCTGACGGTGGGGGAATTGGCTCTCGTCGCACTCGGCTTCAAGGAGAAATGGCTCCTTCTCCTCCCGCCCATCCTGGGGATCGCCGGGATCTCGATCGGCCTCCTGATCATTCCCCGTATCCGGAAAAGTACGGACGTATTCGATCAGCGGCCAAGCCGTGTCTCTCCCTCTCGACCAGGTCCCGTGACGAACACATCGGGGAAGTCGCGCCCCTCCCGCACGTAGGAGAACCAACGGACCGGATGCAACCCGGGTTCGAGCTGGATCGACACTTGGGCGGGTTGCACCGGCGTGAAGGTGTCCCCCGCCGCCAGGATCCGTCGCGCCCCCACTTCGACGACGATGGGGTCCTTCGAGGCCGTTCGGAACAGGTGCCGTCCTGCCGACCTCACGTCGAAGCAGCCTTCGACGGACCCGACGCAGGTGATCCCGCAGGGAAGCGGGATGCTTAAACCTTCCACCACATCCTCGTGAACGATCAGACCCCTGCCGAGGCCGAACACGCCGTCGTAGAGACGCCGCCTCCAACCCGAAGGCGACAACGACACCCGCTGGATCAGGCGCGTCGCGTCGTCCGTCAGGGATTTCCCGGGGATGAGTGCGCGCCAGGCGTAGATTCCCCCGACCGGCATCGTGGTCTCGACGGGTGTCCACTGGGCGCCCGGGAAATCCCTCTCCAGGCGTGTCTTCGTCGCCTCGTCGCGCCCCGAAAGGAGCACGACCACGTCCTGGGTGGGGAGGGAGGGATCCGTGGCGAGGATATTGCCTCGGGGGGAAAGCAGACGGACGCTTCTTCCGTCGTTCAAGACGCGCTGGGTTCCGGGATCGTAGAACGCGGGGTCCAGGGGTGCCAGGAAGACATGGAACTTGGAAGCCTGATCGGCAATACACCGGGAAAGGACCGTGTTGGGGCCATCCGAGGAGAACCAGGAAGCCATCATGGGCATGTAAGCCAGGGCATGACCGGCCCAGATCCCCAGCCCGACGGCCATGAGGATCCGGGACTTGGGCGGGGACGGGAAAAGCGCGGTTGCGAGATCGCGGAGCCGGAGGAGGCCGATCCCCGCCATGACGAGGACGGGCAGAATGGCACCGGCCAATCGCGGGGAGTAGGGGGAACGACCCAGGAGGTAGGGCACCATGCCCAGGACCATCAGGGAAAGCAGGCCGGCGGCCCTTCCGCGATCCCGGGCGGCCAGGACGGCGAGGCCCAGGAAGAAGCCGACCGTCGTGAGAAGGTCGAAAAACACGTTCTCTCGCATGGTATAGGCGATGTCGGAAAGACCGCCGCCGAACAGGGCGTTGAAGCAAGATGTGACATTCCCCGCGAGGAGGGCCAGCGATTCGGGGCCCGGCTTGAGCTGGTTGTACTGGTGAAACACCGACAGCCCGGTGATGTGGGTGGAATAGTCCACGTCGAGGACCAGGGGGGCCGTGAGGATCCCGGTGGTCATCCAACCCGCGCACCAAGCCGCCAGCGCTCGGTTTTCCGGTCGTCGGGAGATCCCCAGCGCTCCGATGGAGAGGGCCAAGAACGTCCAGCCCCAGGCGGGCCAGAACCATCCGGCATACATGAAGAGGGGCAGTTCCAGGCGGGGCAGGAAGTGCTGGCGGTCCAAGAACAGGTATAAGGTGCCGATCCAGATCGCGAGGGACAGCGCCTGGAACCCGGAGGAAGGGCGCGGGGACCGCCCGAACCGAAACAGACGGAACAGGACGAATGACGCGAGGACGGGTGCCCAGGGACGATAGGGCATGTATCCGTAGGCCGCTACCCCGAGAATGACGCCCCATTGCAGGAAATGGACGATATCGGGTTTGCGGAGTACGCGAAGCGTGAAGAGAAGTGCGAGGGCCGTCGCGAGCGTGGCGCTCGTGTTCCCGCAACCGAGGAGACCCACCAGCCACAACGGCTTGCTGGTCGCGACCAGGGCAGCGAGGATGAGCCCGAGTCGGCGGCTTTCCCACTCCTTGCCGAGCAGGTAGACCCCGCCGAGGAGGGCGGCATCCACCAGCGTCGTCGCCACCCGGACGACTGGGACCCCGTTCGCCTCGGGTGACAGGGACCAGAGCAGGGCCACCCATTCCGTGAAGAAGGGCTCGCGGCGTCCGTAGGGATAGAACAGGTAGTGCTGGTTCAGGTCCAGGGCGTTGCGCGCGTCCTCGATCACATGGGCCAGGTCCGGGCCTGCGAAGGGAGGAGGTTGGTCCGGAAGATACAGGCGCAGGAGGGCGCCGCACACCAGGAACAGTCCGAGGAAGAGGCGGGCGTTTCCCGGGGTCGTGTCGGATGAAGGCGAAGATCCGATTTTTCCTCTGAAATGCAGGAATAGCGCGACAAGGCCCGCGAGACCCGACGGCAGGACGACGGATGCCGGCAAGGAGGGCAGGAAGGATGCCAACTGGCGATAGGGACCCCCTGTCAGGAGCGCTGCTGACAGAAGCAGCAAACCCGCCGAAGGCAGCCAGGGGAATGCGGGAATGGATGGAGCGGGTCCCGGAACGGGACGAACCCGTCGCCGATAACGGCGTGATTCGCGAGGGAGCATGGAACGGCCTGGATGCGAGTTTTCAGGGGAGACGGAGGGTCCCCGGGGGAACCGTCACATCTCGATGACGGAATCGATCTTCTTGAAGAGGTTCTGGAGGTTTTCCGGGGTGGGCAGGAAGGGCGGTGCGGGGGGTGGAGCTTCCTTGGCTTCCTTGGATTCCTTCAGGACTTTCTCGAATTCGCTCTTGAGGCGGTTCAGGGTGGCTTGGGAAGTCTCCAACTCGTCGCTTCGGGTCTCGAGTTCCTCGGAGCGGGTGGCCAACTGGCCCTTGAGGTCGGCCGCCTCCTTGGCCGAGCCTTCCGCCTTCGCCTTGAACTCTTCGACGGCCTTCTTGAGGTTATCGATCTCGCGCTTCAGACCCTCGTTGACCTTCTCCAAGTCTTGCCGGGAGCCGTGGGATGCTTTTTCGGTCTCTTCCAGTTTCCGCCGGACCTCGTCGAGTTGGGAACGAAGAGACTCCTGTTCTTTCCTCGATTCCCCGAGTTCCTTCTCGATTTCCCCCGCTTTCTGGCGGGACTGATCCAGATCGGCCCTGGCCTGTTCGCCGGTGGCCCGGGTTTCCTCGGCGGCCTTTTTCGTCTCTGCGACCTCCTGCTCGAGCGCCTTGACCCTTTCCCGCGAGGCGGACAGGTCGGCCT
>CAZGWJ010000061.1:6603-16213 GCA_964529445.1 uncultured bacterium | reverse complement strand
GCGAACGCCGACACCGACTTTCACTCCCACGCCGACCCCGACGAGGACGCCCACGCCGACGAACACCCCCACGTTCACACCCACGGTGACTCCCACGCCCACCCCGACAAGGACGCCCACCCCGACCCCCACGAATACCAACACGAATACACCCATTCCCTCGGCCACTCCCACCCCGACGCCTACGGTGACGCCGACCCCCACTCCCACGAACACCTATACTCCCACGGTGACGCCGACCCGCACGCCGACCCGGACACCCACGCCCACCCCGACTCCGACTTTCTCGCCGAGCCCCACCCGCACGGTAACCCCGACTCCCACGGCGACCGATACACCGACCCCCACGAACACCTTCACGCCCTCGGTGACACCCACGCGAACGCCGACCCGGACACCCACGCCCACGCCGACGGAAACCTTCACGCCCATTCCCTCCGCCACGGCTACGCCGACACCCACGGTGACGCCGACCCCCACGGTCACGGACACGCGCACACCGACGATCACGCCCACCCGGACGCCGACCCGGACCCCTACGCCGACACCGACGGAAACTTTCACTTCCGTGCCTTCCGCCACGGCCACACCGACTTTCTCGCCGACGCTTTCACCGACGTCCACGTGGACATTCACCTGGACCCTTTCCCGCACTCCCACGTCGACACCGACGGAGACCTTCACTCCCGTACCTTCCGCCACACCTACGGATACCGGGGTGCCGACAGCCACCTTCTCTCCCACTCCGACGCGAACCTGGACTTTCACCCGGACGGAAACCCCGACCCGCACCGAAACGGCCACGCCCACCTGGACCTTCACTTCGACGGATACGAGGACACCGACCCTGACGCGCACGCCGACCCCTACCCGCACCGAGACACCGACCCCCACGGAGACGTGGACCCGCACCTGGACCTTCACTTCGACGGATACGCGGACACCGACCGCGACGCGCACGGCGACCCCGACCCCCACCGAGACGCCGACTCCCACGGAAACCTATACCCGTACCTGGACCTTCACACCGACCGCGACGCGCACCTTCACGTCGACCCGGACCTGGACGTTCACGCGCACGCCGACGCCGACGCACACCTTCACCCTCTCACCCACCCCGACCTCCACCTTCTCGCCGACGTTCACGTGGACGCCGACCTTCACGCCTAGTTTCACGCGGACCCCCACGCCCACGCCGACCCCGACGCCGCCGATCGAGGTGCTGATCGCGAAGGGGGCGTCCGAGACCGTGGTGCGGTCCGGGGCGGTGTTCCAGTACGCCGTGACGGTCACGGTGCTGTACAACGCGGCCGTGAACGTGACGGTGGTGGACGAACTGCCCGCGGGCGTGAAGTTCCAGGCCTTCGCGCCGGGGACGCCGGCGGGGAACGTGGACGGGAACACCCTGACGTGGTGGTTCGGGACGCTTTCCCCGGGCACGCACATCCTGGCGTACACGGTGGTGGTGGACGACTTTTTGGCCAACGGGACGGTGCTGACGAACCACGCCGCCATCACCCACAACGCCCAGCCGGACCCGCAGGCCGCGGAAGCGTCGGTCGTGGTGTCGGGCGATTACACGGTGCGGGTGGGGGTGTACAACTCGGCGGGGGAACTGGTGAAGGAGATCCTGGTCAGCAACTTCACCCAGCCGCTGGAGAACGTGCAGGTGCTGGACGACAACGTCATCACGTCGCTCGCGGACAGCGCGGGGCTGTATTACAAGGGCGTGCTGATCGGGACGTGGGACGGGACGAGCCAGTCGGGGACCCCGGTGGCCAACGGGGAATACACGGTGAAGGTCGACAACATCGACCAGTTCGGGGTGGTGCAGTCCTTGACGCAGGACGTGGTCGTGAACCGGCCGCTGTCGAAGGTGTGGGTGACGGTGTACAACTCGACGGGGGAGGCGGTGAGGCACCTGTACTCGGAGGTGTCGGACCCGCAGGAACTGGTGACGGACGTTCTGTTGTCGACGGACCGGATCCAGCCCACGTACGGGGCGGTGGAGCCGGGGATGGTGCCGGAGCTGGCCATCGTGCTGTCGAACGGGGTGGGGGTGGTGTGGGACGGGCGCAGCGACGCGGGGATGATCGTGACGAACGGGCAGTATTTCGTGGAGGTGAGGGCGCAGGACGGGACGGGTGCGGAGATCGTGATCACGCGGGAGGTGGCGGTGCTGTCGGCGGACCGGAAGGCGGCGGAGGTGGTGGCGGCGCCGAATCCGGTGCTGTCGGGCGAGGCGGGGACACGGTTCGTGTCGCGGGGGGGTCCCGGGATGACGCTGAGGGTGTCGATCTACAACATAGCCGGGGAACTGGTGGGCAAGGTGGAAGGGCCGCGGGGAGCGGGCGAGGCGTGGTGGGACACGCGGAGCGTGGCGAGCGGGCTGTATATCGCGGCGGTGGAAGTGATCATCCCGGGCGGCGGGGTGGCGGACCGGCAGGTGAAAAAAGTAATGGTTATTCGGAGCCCTCGCTCCGAATAACCGGTTTGAAAAGTGTGAAGGTGTGAATGGGACGACTAAGCAAACAAAGGCCTCCGGGGAACCGGGGGCTTTTTGTTTATGGATGATATGAGGGGTCGTTGATTATCTTTGTGACTTCGCGGCTTCGCGTTGGCTTTGAATTTGCCTTATGCCTTGCAGATGCCCAGCATATTCAACGGATTTTTCGACGCCATCGCCTCGGCCTGCCGGGCGGAGACCACTCCGAGCTTTTTCACGCGCTCCACGGCGTCCTTCAAACGTATGTTCGACCCCGCCAAGGCGCCCTCCCGGGTTCGGAGCGTCCCGTCCCGCGAGAGGTGCACGTCCTTCCCGGCCAGGTGGCCCCGCTTCAATCCCGAAAGCGACATCGGCAGGGAGTCGGAAACGAGGATCATCTTCTCCGGCGGGCGCGTGGACAGGATCCATTTCAGCATGTCGCTGCAGACGTGGTGTCCGTCCGCGATCACCTCCGTGAAGACCCCGGGCTCCTGCAGGGCCCAGCCCGCAAGTCCCGGTTCGCGATGGTGCAGGGGCGCCATGGCGTTGAAGAGGTGCGTGACCGAGGCGGCCCCGGCCCGGAAAGCCTCGCGGGCCTCGCGCAGGGTGGCCCGGCTGTGGCCGAGGGAGACGCGGACCCCCCGCCGGGAGAGGAATCGGATGAGGGGGACGGCTTCCGGCATTTCCGGGGCCAGGGTGACGAGCTTCACGAGGCCGGGAGCCGCGGAAAGCCATTCCTTCGCCTCCCGGAGGGAAGGGAGGCGAAGGGCGGAGGATCGTTGCGCGCCGCGTTTCCCGGGGTTCAGGAAAGGCCCCTCCAGGTGCACACCCAGGATCCGGGCACCCCGCTCTCTTCCCGTCACGGAGCCGACGGTTTCCAGGCATCGGAGGATGCGCGTTTTCGGGGCGCTGGCGAAGGTGGGGAGGAACGCGGAAACGCCTTGTCTCTTCAGGAGAATGGAAAGGTCCAGGAGATCGGAGGCGGGGCCCATGCAGTCGAACCCGCCCTGCCCGTGGATGTGGACGTCTACAAGACCCTTCACGACGCAAACCCACAATGACCGCAGAGTCGCAGAGACTCAGAGGTAAAAGCGTCTTGTGTGAAAAGTGCAAATGGCACTGCCCAAATCTTCATCGGTGTGCATCCCCATCTATCGGTGGCTAAACGGGTAGTGCCGTTCACTGCGTCTCTGAGTCTCTGCGGGCCCCGTTTCAGCGCAGGGACTTTTTCACGGCTTCCCAGTCCACGTCCAGGGGTCGGGGATTGACGGGTTTCAGGGTCGCGGCGAGTTCCCGGAGTTTCCGGGTCCTTTCGCGACTGCCGGGGTGGGTGGAGATGAAGGCCGGCACCTTGGCGGCGGCTCCCTCTCGGGTGGAAAGACGCTCGAAGAAATCCGCGAGAGGGTCCGCCGGGAGACCGGCGGCCTGCAGCAGTTTCGCACCCTCGACGTCCGCCTCGGTCTCCTGCGCGCGGCCGAAGGACAACTGCATCAAGGAACCCGCGCCGAAGGCGACACCGGAGAGATCGCCCCCCCCGAAGAGCATCGAGAACCAGGCGCGCCAGCCCATCTCCTGGACGATGCGTTTCACGACATGGCGCTTGAGGACGTGCTGGATCTCGTGGGCCAGGACGCCGGCCACTTCCTCGGGACCGGAGGCGTCCTTCATCAGCCCCGTCATCAGGACCACGTGTCCCCCGGGGAGGGCGAAGGCGTTCACCATCGGGTCTTCAACGACATGGAGAGTCAAGGGGTAGGGATTGTCGGCGGGAAGGGCTTCCTTCAACCGCCGGAACAGGATGTGGGCGGCGTCGTGAGCAGGGCCTTCTTCGACCGGGTTCTTGGAGGCGAGGAACGCGCGGGAGGCCACATTCCCCCATTTGACCTCGAGGGGAACGGGCATCTTCCTCGCGGCCCATTCGGCAGCCCATTGCGTGACGACCCAGTAGCCCCCGACGAGGAGCAGGATCCCTGCGGCGCCGGCCAGGAGGAGGTTGCGCCACTTGGTGCCGACGCTTTTCCGGCGGAGATCCGCGAAGCCTGTCAGGAAGGTGGCGGTCTCGGGGGAGACGCGGGAGGCCAGCGCCTCGTTGAAGGCTGGGTCCCTTAGGGTCACGCCCTCGACGGGCCCGTCATCACCGGAGTCGGGCTGGATGAGAAGGTATTCATCCTCGTTCCCCGCAGTCCCCACGCGGATCCCGGAATAGGGCCACTCGCCGCCCCAATCGCCCGTCTCGATGACGAGGGCGCCCGGTTCCAGGCGGAGGGTGCAGGGGGAATGGCCGCCGCCTTTGAGGAAGGCCGTGCCGGAAAACCGTTCGCCGATCATTTCAGCCCCCGCGGGTGGGAAGGTAGCTCGAGAGCCAGCCGCCGAACGCCTTGGGGTTGCGGGTCTGCACGTACACCGTGCCGGGTCCCTTGAAGCGGCAGACGAAACCCTCGCCCGCGAAGATGGAGGAGATCCAGCCGTGGCTGGAGGCCTTTTCCAGCTTGTAGGAGGTGGTGGCGCTCCAGGCCACCAGGTGGCCGTTGTCCACGATGTATTCCTGTCCGGGTGGGACCTCGATCGTATGGATGGCCCCGAAGGAGTTCAGGGCCAGCTTGCCGTGGCCCGCGATGCGGGTGATGAAGAAGCCCTCGCCCGAGAAGAGGCCTTGCATGAGGTTCTGGGTCTTGGTCTCGAGGCGAACGGTGTTCTCGGCGGCCAGGAAGGAGCCCTTCTGCACGAAGAGGTCGTTGGTGCCGTCCAGGTCGAGGAGGATGATCTCGCCCGGCGGGGGAGGGGCCAGGAAGGTTTCCCCGTCGCCCTTTTCGGCCTTCATGGTGAGGAAGAAGAACGTCTCGCCCCTCAGGAGTTTCCGGGCGAGGCCTCCCAGGATGCCTCCCTTGAGGGAGGAATCGACCGCGAGAGCGCTGGTCATGGAAAGCATGGACCCCGCGTCGGCGAAGATGGAACGGTTCTGGGGAAGGGAGACCTTCAGGATGGGGGAATCCCCCTTGTGCAGGACCTCGAACTCGATGGGACGGGCGGTGGATTCCATGGGGTGCCTCCTGTTTCGGATAGGGAAAGGATAAGGGGCGGTAGAACGTATGTAAAGAAGGAAGGAGTCACGGATAATCAATAAATAAAAAGCCAACGCGAAGCCGCGAAGTCGCGAAGAACAATCCGACATCGGTTAAGCAGAGATACCAGCAAGCCGTCCTGATTCTTCTGTGTTCCGTCCGGAGCCGTCAAACTTCGCCGTTCTTCGCGGCTTCGCGATGGCGGTGTAGTGATCCTGGACTAAAACCCCGAGACGTAGGGAAGGCGGCCTGCGACCTCGGCGGTCTTGCCGGCATTGGACAGGAGGAGCGACGTCGAGTCCCAGGTGCCTTCCATCAATGCCTGGCGACGCCCTTCCGGCAGGTCGATGGCGACGGAAGTCCCGCCCCAGGAGAGCGTCTTGTTCGCAAGGTCCAGCGTGAAGCGGGTCTCGGGGTCCGCCTGGACGACCTGCAGGGCCTTCCTCAGGTCCGCGCTCGACACCGTGACGACGGGCATGCCGATCATGGCGCAGTTGCCCGCGAAGATTTCGGCGAAGGATTCGGCCACGACGGCCTTCACGCCCCAGCGGAACAGGGCCTGGGGGGCGTGTTCGCGGGAGGAGCCGCAGCCGAAATTCTCGTTCGAGAGGAGCAGGGAAGCGCCCCGGTACCTGGGATCGTCGAAGGGATGGCCCAACTTCCGCCCGTCCGCGGCGAAGCGCTCGTCGTAAAAGGGGTATTGCCCCATGTTCGAGAAGGTGATCTCCTTCAGGAACCGGGCGGGGATGATGCGATCCGTGTCGATGTCGTTGCCCTCGACCGGGACGGCTGTTCCCTCGATGCGTTCGATCCTGCTCATGTAAGTTTCCTTTCACGGATAAGACTATTTCACCACCAGCCCCTCGACAAGCTCGGGGCCACCAGCGGCCTTCGGCCGCCACCAGTAGGCACAATGGATTGGTGAACGGTCAAAACAAAGTCGCTCCTAGTGGAGCCCGAAGGGCTCTGGTGGTGCCTCTTCCGGTTTCGGGAAGAGGCACTGGTGGTGAATGGCCTACAGCAGTTGCCTCACGTCGGTGACTTTGCCGGTCAGGGCCGCGGCGGCCACCATGGCCGGGCTCATCAGGAGCGTCCTGCCGTCCTTGCTGCCCTGACGACCCATGAAGTTGCGGTTCGACGAGGAAGCCGAGACCTGGCGGCCCTTCAGCTTGTCCGGGTTCATCGCCAGGCACATCGAGCAGCCGGCTTCCCTCCACTCCAGCCCGGCCTCCCGGAAGATCCTGTCCAACCCTTCCTTCTCGGCCTGTTCCTTCACTTTCATGCTTCCCGGCACCACGAAGGCCCAGACCCCGGGGGCCGCCTTCTTCCCCTTCACGATCGCGGCGGCTTCCCGCAGGTCGGAGATCCTTCCGTTGGTGCAGGACCCGATGAAGCACACGTCGACCGGCGTTCCCTCGATGGGGGCGCCGGGGGTGAAGCCCATGTAGGCGTAGGCGTTCTCGGCGCCCTTGCGGGCGTTGCCGGAGAAATCCTCCAGGCGCGGCATGAGGCCCTTCACGCCCACGCTCTGCGCGGGGTTGATGCCCCAGGTCACGATGGGCTCGATGTCGGAGGCCTGGTAGGTCACGACATCATCGTAGGTGGCGTTCGGATCCGAGGCGACGGTTTTCCAGTAGGCCACCGCCCGGTCGAAGGCCTCGCCCTGGGGAGCGTACGGGCGTCCCTTCAGGTAGGCGAAGGTGGTCTTGTCGGGGTTCACGTAACCGACACGGGCGCCGCCCTCGATGGCCATGTTGCAGACGGTCATGCGCTCTTCCATGTTCATCGCGTCGAACGTGGAGCCGCCGAACTCGTAGGCGTAGCCGATGCCGCCCTCGACGCCCAGCTTCTGGATGATGTAGAGGACGACGTCCTTGGCGAAGACGCCCTTGGGGAGCCTGCCCTCGACGTTGATGCGGCGGACCTTCAGGGGATCCATGGCCAGGGTCTGGGTGGCCAGGACGTCCCGTACCTGCGAGGTGCCGATGCCGAAGGCCAGGGCCCCGAAGGCCCCGTGGGTGGCGGTGTGGGAATCACCGCAGGCGATGGTCATGCCGGGCTGGGTGAGGCCCTGCTCGGGGCCGACGATGTGCACGACGCCCTGGGCCCCGCTCCTGAAGTCGAAGAACTGGACGCCGAAGGAGGAGACGTTCCTCTCGATGGCCTGCATCATGGCCTCGGCCTGGGCGTCCTGGAAGGGTCTCTGGCGCGAGTCGGTCGGGACGATGTGGTCCACCGTGGCGAAGGTGCGCTTGGGATAGGCGATCTTCAGGCCCTTCTCGCGGATCATGTCGAAGGCCTGGGGGCTTGTGACCTCGTGGATGAGGTGCAGACCGATGAAGAGCTGGAACTGGCCGGTGGGGAGCTTCTCCACCACGTGGGCGTCCCAGACCTTGTTGTAGAGCGTGCCTTTCGCCATGACGGAACCTCGAAACCGATAGTGAACCGCAGGGAACGCAGAGGGCGCAGGGGCCTCCGATCCTTGTTCCCCGAAGAAAATATAGGCCAATTAAATGTATTTGTAAAAGATATGTTTACTATGATATAGATAGTATCTAACTATGTTTTGGTAATGGGATGGCCGTTGATATTTGCTTCATCGGCGTCTATCCCCATCCATCGGTGGCTAATCGCCGTTTCAGGAGTTCCGTGTGGAAACGCATCAGCTTCGTTACTTCCTGGCGGTGGCGACGACCGGGCGCTTCACGGCGGCCGCCCGCATTTGCAACGTGTCCCAGCCCTCCCTGAGCATCCAGGTCGCGAAGCTGGAGGCGGAACTGGGGGGCGCCCTCTTCGAGCGCTCGCGCAAGGGCGCGCGCCTGACCGCCCGGGGAGAATCGTTCCTGCCTCACGCCAAAGCCGTTCTCGATCACATGGAAGAGGCGCATCGCGAGGCGGAATCCCTCACAGGGCTCTCGACGGGGAAGGTGACGCTCGGGTGTCTTCCCACGACCGGGGCCCATGTCCTGCCGAAGGTGCTGACCGCGTTCCGGAGGAGCCATCCGAAGGTGCAGGTCCTTCTTCGGGAGGAATCCTCTCCCGGATTGGCGCGATGCCTGGAGCAGGGAGAGGTGGACCTGGCCATCCTGGACGAAGCAGGGTTGAACCCCGGGTTGGAACACGTTTCGCTTTTATCGGACGGTTTGCTGGCGGCGTTGCCCTTGAAGAATCCATTGTCGGGGAAGGGAAGAATTTCCCTGAAACAGTTGGCGAGCGAGCCCTTCATCCTGATGAAACCGGACCACGGGTTCCGTAAGATCACGGATGATCTCCTGCGCAAGGCGGGGGTCGAACCAAGGGTGGTTTTCGAGAGTGGGGAGATCGAGACGGTGCAGGCCCTGGTTGCGGCGGGGTTGGGAGTGAGCATCGTGCCCGAGATGGTGAGGCGTTCGTCGGGTCTGGCCTATGCCGAACTGGCCCAGCCGGGGGCGGCGAGGACGCTCATCCTGGCGTGGCGGAGGAAGGCGGCCCTGTCGCCGGGGGCGGAAGAGATGAGGCGAACGATCGTAACGGCAATGAGGAATTAGCAATTAGGAATGAGGAGTTGTTGTATCTGTCATTGATGCGATGAAAGCGCGCCTCCCTGTGAGGGGCTACAATCCCCCGCAGGAACAAAACCAAACCACGGCTCGAACCGTGGGAGGGAGGCGTAAACGCAGTATATCGCATCAATGACGGATGGAGTCATCACGACAAAAAGCAGTGCGATAAATGCTCCTTGTCCCTCGCCCGCTTGCGGGAGAGGGCAGGGTGAGGGGGTTGTCCCAAAGGGTTCGAACCTCATGTCGACCTGGCAAGCGGAGCGCGTCATGAGCATCCGAAAACACACTGTTCAATACCATGTCGAATGGCGGAGAGGGAGGGATGGCAGTTCCCCTCCTGGGGAACTGCGCCGTCAAGGCGTACTCCGAGGCTGGTGGCCTCGTCGCAGACGGGCGAACCCTTGGGGGTTCGAATCTTTTATATGGCTTGCCATGAACCGTGATTCCCTTCGGGAATCTCTGGTTCATGGCGGAGAGGGAGGGATGGCAGTTCCCCTCCTGGGGAACTGCGCCGTCAAGGC
>CAZGWJ010000061.1:0-6503 GCA_964529445.1 uncultured bacterium | reverse complement strand
CCATGAACCGTGATTCCCTTCGGGAATCTCTGGTTCATGGCGGAGAGGGAGGGATTCGAACCCCCGTTACGGTTACCCGTAAAGCTGATTTCGAGTCAGCCGCATTCGACCACTCTGCCACCTCTCCGCGAGGTGAACCCTGTCGGGCCAAAGGACCCAGGGAGGTCAATAGGTTCGATATTCTATGGATTCTGGCAAGTCAGGACAAGCCGAACGGGGCCCACAAATGGCTTCGAATTCTGCGTTTCCACCCGTTCCGGGAAATACGGGCCAAGGCCCGTGGTTGATGACCGGGCCTCCTTCCTATAATCAGCCCCTCGACACCCGGTACGCCGGGAATCCGCTCGGGAGGTGCCCCGTGCTTTTCGACATTGGTATCGTCATCGCCTGCCATTTCATCACCGCGAACCTGGCCCTGCTCAGCCGGGAACAGCCGCCTTCCCGGTCCCGGGCCGTGAGGGTCGGCGCCCTGATGACAATCGGGGTGGGCCTCTTGGCCCTCGTGGACCTGGTGGTCCGCCGCCTGCTCCATCTTGCGTAAGAAGCGGTCCGGGCCGGGGGTATAATCACGCCATGTCACCCGATCCGACGGCCTTGCCCCCGCCCATCCCCTCGGGGCTCATCAACGCCTACGCCTATTACGGCATCCAGAACATCTTCCGCACCTATCTCGGTATCCAATGCACGATCATCCTGCCGGACGACCGTTCGGCTTGGCAGCCCCTCTTCGCCGGACGATCCTTCCTTCGACCCCACCACTTCGAGCAGTTCTTCGGAAAGATCCGGGCGCGGGACGATTACAACAACGCCCATTTTGATCGACTCCTGAAAGGGGCCGGTACGCTCCTGGGGACGCACATGGGCTTCAGCGATCTCTTCACGCCCCTTCGAATGGGCGACCGGTGCGTCGGCTTTCTCCTCACGGGCGCGTTCAGAACGAGTCCCCTTGAGGCCGGAGAATTGAGAGCCATCTGGCAGAGCATCACGGGACACGAGGCCACGATTCAGGACGCGGAGTTCATGGACTATGTGAAAGTCGCGCTTGAGACGCCCGTGCTCTCCGACCGGGCCTTGAAGGGCTTGAGGGAACTGATCGAACAGCTCGCGGTCCTGGTCGTCGGGGGCGACCAGGCCGAGGTCCTTCGCCGCGTGGACGCCCTTCGACGGGAAGTCTTCGGCCCCGAGATGCCGCACTGGTACTGGGTGGATTGGGCGGTGGCCCAGAACAAGTTCTTCTCGCGTGACGGGTTGGGCGAGTCGCTGGCCGGATGGGAGCGGGAGGAGATCGGTATCGAGCGGTTCCCGACGACAGTGTTGGCGGTGGGGCCGATGGAGCGCGGCGGGCGGTTGGATCCCCTGGAGTCCCGCGTGCTGGCCGACCATCTCCAGAGGGACGCCTTTTTCCTGGCGAAGCGTTTTCCGGAAACCGTGGGCCACGCCCTGGAGGACCACGGGGCCCTTTTCTTGACGTCGGCCGATCCGAGGAAGAACGCGATCCAGGCCCGGCTCGAGATCCGGGACCGGGCACGGGCCATCGTGACGGCCGTCGAAAAAAAGCTTCGAGTGAAGATGGCGGTTGGGATCGGGAACACCAGCCGGGAAGGGCTCCTGCTCTCCTCCTCCTACCGGGAGGCGGTCCAGGCCCTGCACTTCTGCGTTCACGCCGGCCGACCCATGCTGTTCCATGACGAGATGTCGCCCGAAAAATCGGGCAAGGGCGCCCTCTCTCTGAACGAGAGCGCGGAACGTCTGGTGGACGCCTATGTGCGGGGCTCCGCTTCCTCCCTCCAACTGGCCCGGGACCGTTTCGTGAAACAGACCCTCCTGGACAGCGCGGCGAGCGTGGAGGTCCTGAGGTCCATCTTCCAATCGGTCCTCTACGGGTTGTTGAAGGCTTTCCGGAAACGCCACGCACCCGGTGAGGAGGAGTTCCGGGCTCTGGCCGAATCACTGGAATCGCGCCTGGAGGAGCCGGGCCGGACGCCTCGTCTCCTGGAGGCGTTCCGTTTGGTCCTTGACGCGATCCAGGCCTACGGGACGAAGTCCGCGGGCGTGCGGTCCCGGGTCCGGATCGAGCACGTCAGGCGCTACGTGGACGAGCATTTCGCGGAACCGCTGACTCTGTCCGGGGTCGCCCGGACCTTCAAGGTCTCGATCCCGACCTTCCTGCGGAACTTCCGCAAGATGGTGGGGAAGACCTTCGTGACCTATCTCACGGAGAAGCGAATCGCGGAGGCCAAGCGCCTTCTTTCCACCACCGAAATGCCCCTGGAGAGTGTGGCCCAGGCCTGCGGTTTTTCAGGCGCCAATTATTTCGTGCAGGTTTTCAAGAAGGCCGTGCGCACGACCCCGGCACGCTACCGCGCCCGGAACCGCTGAGGGACTTTCCCGGAGCCGCTTTCAAAAAGCAGTTACAACCCGCATTGGAGAGGCTGGACCAGGGCGGAAAGTGGGACGGGTTGCCAGTGGGCGGGATTGCGGTATAAATTATGTGGAAATTTCCGATCATCCTTGATCCGGACAACGGACCGACTTGAAATGACGGTTCGACAACGCAAGGGGCTGGTGCCTTGAAAGGCCGTGTCGAGACAATGAAGCCGCTCCGTTTCATCCTGTTGTTCGCCCTATTCCTGTCACCCCTTCCCGCGGGTGCCCAGAAGCACGTGGAGAACCTCGGCCGCAGCGTCGTGGCGGTCAGTCTCGGCGGTTCCCAGGTTTTCATTTCCTGGCGACTCTTGGGCACGGACCCGTCCGGTATCACATTCAATCTCTACCGCAACGGTACGAAGATCACCGCTTCCCCCATCAGCGCCACGAACCACACCGACACGGGTGGTTCGACCGGTGCCACCTATTATGTCCGGCCGGTCATCGGGGGCGTGGAGCAGACCGCTTCGGCTACCGCTTCCACGTGGGGTCAGCAATACCTCACGGTCAACCTCCAACGGCCCGCAGGCGGCACGACGCCCGATGCCGTGACCTACGACTACAGCCCCAACGACGCAAGCGTGGGAGACCTCGACGGCGACGGGGAATACGAAATCGTCCTCAAATGGGATCCCTCCAACTCCAAGGACAACTCCCAGAGCGGCTACACCGGCAACGTGTACCTGGACGCCTACCGCCTGAACGGCACCCGCCTGTGGCGTATCGACCTCGGGATCAACATCCGCGCCGGCGCCCATTACACCCAGTTCCAGGTCTACGACTACGATTCGGACGGCAAGGCCGAGGTGATGTGCAAGACAGCGCCCGGCACCCGGAGCGGGACGGGGTCCTACCTCTCCATGGGACCGGCGGCCAGCGACAACGATTCATCCGACTACCGCAATTCTTCCGGCTATATCCTCACCGGCCCCGAATACCTGACGGTCTTCAACGGCATGACGGGCGCCGAGATGGCCACTGTGAACTACCTGCCCGCCCGCGGGAACGTAGGCGACTGGGGTGACACCTACGGCAACCGGGTGGACCGGTTCCTCGCCGCGACGGCCTACCTGGATGGACAGCGTCCCAGCGCGGTCTTCTGCCGGGGTTATTACACGCGTTGCGTGCTGGTGGCCTGGGACTGGCGCAACAACACGCTGTCCCAGCGCTGGACCTTCGACTCGAACACGTCCGGCAACGCCGCTTATGCCGGGCAGGGCAACCACAACCTGAGCATCGGGGATGTTGATTCCGACGGGCGCGACGAGATCATCTACGGGGCCTGCGCCATCAATGACAACGGGACCGGGATGTACGCTACCGGATGGGGGCACGGCGACGCCCTGCACATGTCGGACCTGGACCCGGATCGGGCAGGACAGGAGGTCTTCCAACCCCACGAGTCCGCGAACCAGGCGGAGGGGCGACCCGGCGTTTCGTTCAGGGACGCCCGAACAGGAGCCCTCATCTGGGGGAAATACGTTACGACGGGGGATATCGGCCGTGGGCTGGCCGCCAACATGGACGCCTCCCATCGCGGATTCGAGTGCTGGGCCTCTTCCAGTCTCGGCGTGTACGACCGTTACGGCAACCCATTCAGCACTTCCTTTCCAAGCATCAATCACCGCATCTATTGGGATGGCGATTACCAGGATGAGATCCTGGACGGCGAGGTCATCGACAAGTGGAACGGGAACGGTACGACCCGGTTGTTGACGGCCTACAACTTCAGCGCCGAGAACATCAATGGCACCAAGAATAATCCCTGCCTGACGGCCGACATCCTGGGCGACTGGCGCGAGGAAGCCATCTGGCGACATATCGACAACACGAAACTACTCGTCTTCACGACCACGATCTCCACCGCGAATCGCCTGTACACGCTCATGCACGACACCCAGTACCGGGTGGCCGTGGCCTGGCAGAACACCGCCTACAACCAGCCCCCCCATGCCAGCTTCTACATCGCGGATGGCATGGCGACGCCTCCCAATCCCAACATCGTGCCGGTGGGATCGACCCCGACCCCCGGGACACCGACCTTCACGTGGACGAGGACCCTTACGCCCACGAACACGGGGACTCCCACCCGGACGCCGACCTTCACGCCGACGCCGCCGGGATACCAGGAGATCCAGTTGGAGAACGCCTGTGCGATGGACGGGGTGTTCGAGAACACGAACGCGGGATGGACCGGCACGGGCTATGCGAACCTGACCAACGCGGTGGGGACGACCCTGCTCTTCTCCCTCCAGTCGAGCGGCACTCGCACGGTGACGCTTTCCTTCCGGTACGCCAACGGGGGTACGGCATCCCGGGACATGTCCCTGGCCGTGAACGGGACCGTCCAGGTGGGAACGCTTGCTTTCCCGGCGACGGGGGCCTGGACGACCTGGAACGAGGCCACGGCCGTCGTGAACCTGGCGGACGGTTACAACACGATCCTGATGACGTCCCTGACGGCGGACGGTGCGCCTAATCTGGACCGGGTCAGCTGGGTTTCGACCTTCGTGGTCAACGGGAACTGCACGGTGCCGACCGCCACCCCGACCGCGACGCGCACGAGCACCTTCACGGGAACCCCGACCCGGACCCACACCGGCACGTTCACGCTGACTTCCACGAATACCCGAACGAATACGGCCACGTTCAGCCCGACGGTCACGAACACCTTCACGCGGAGCGCGACTCCCACGTCGACGCGGACGTCCACCCCGATGCCGCCGACATCGACACCCACCGCCTCGCAGACCTCGTCGCCGACACCGTCGGCGACGGGCACGACGACGAATACGTTGACGCGAACCCCCACCGTCACGTACACCCGCACGCGTACGTTCACCCCGGTGCCGCCGACCGCGACCTTTTCCCCGACGGCCTCGCCCACCTTCACCCGTACGGTCACTGCGACCGCGACGATGACAGCCACCCGGACGAATACCCTCACCTTCAGTCCGACGGTCACGAACACCTTCACGCGAAGCGCCACTCCCACGGCGAGCGCGACGGCGTCGCCCACGTTCACCCGGACGGTCACCCCGACCTTCTCGCGCACCACGACGCCGACCGCGACCCCGTCCTTCACGGCGACCTCGACGTTCTCCCCGACGGTCACGAATACCTTCACGCGGAGCGCGACCTCCACGCCGACCCGTACGTTCACCGCGACGGTTACCAACACGTTCACGGGTGTGCCGCCGACCTCGACGCTTACGCGAACGAACACCCATACCTTCACGCCCAGCCCCACCAACAGTATCACGGCGACGGGCACGTTCACCCGGACGATGACGTCCACGCCGACGGCGACGATCACCCTGTCCCCGACGCGTTCCTTCACGCCCACGATGACCTGGACGGGTGTCCTGCCGACGAGCACGGCGACCCTAACGCCGACGCGGACGAATACGGCCACTACAACATCGACGGCGACGGGCACATTCACCCGGACGTTCACATCCACGATGACCGAGACGCGAACCGCGACGACATCCTTTACGCCGACGGTGACGAACACGGCCACTCGCACGGCTTCGACCACGCCGACGCGCACGCCGACCCCGACTTTTACCGTGACGTCGACCTGGACGGGGATTCTTCCGACCGTAACGAGTACGCTTTCACCGACGGTCACGCGGACGCGGACCTCGACCCCCTCGGACACGCCGACCTACACCTTCACTACGACCTCGACCTACACGTTCTCAGCCACACGGACTTGGACCTCCACCTTCACCTTCAGTCCCACGGCCACGGCGACCTGGACCGCGACGAGGACCTTCCTGCCGACCGAGACAGGTACTCCAACGCCGTCGTTCACAGGAACGGCATCACCTTCGGCGACCTATACGAATACGCACAGCCCCACGAACACGCTCTCCCCGACCCCATCCGGGACGCCGTCATTCACTTCAAGTTGGACGCCTTCGGCGACTCACACATCGACCGTGACGGCATCCAGGACGGCGACAGAAACCCGAACGCCGTCTCCCACCTTCACCTTCACACCCACGAGGACCTGCACCCCCACGGCGACCCACACGGAGACGCGGACGTTCACGCTTTCTTTCACGCCT